>JAZRWN010000097.1:0-8287 GCA_045599725.1 Candidatus Cryptobacteroides sp.
TGAGTTCGTTGAGTTCTGTCTCAACAGTTATGATACAGATGGAGATGGAAGACTTGCCCATGAAGAATGTCTGGCTGTGAGTAGCATGGACTGCAGCCATCTGGGGATCAGATCCCTTCAGGGCATACAGATGTTCCAGAACCTCGACAGTCTGGACTGCAGCGGCAACGGCATATCAAATCTGCCGTTGAACGACTTGACTCATCTGAAATACCTGAACTGCTCAGGCAACCAGATAGATGAACTGTATCTGGCGGCCACTGAAGTATCCTCGTTGTTCTGCTGTCCGATGCAGGATACAGAAGGGAACAACACTCTGAAATATGTTTACATCCGCCGGGGACAGGAAATAGACTATGTGACCAAGGACCGCGACAAGGCTGACCCGAAACGCATCCCGGACGCGACCCGGATCATCGCCATCCCGGAAGTCAAGGACGAATTGTTGTGATCATATCACAGCCTGCTCTTTGCGGATTCTCCTGCTCCTGTGCCCTTGTACTTGCTTGAAGCGCTGTTGAAGCGGTAGGATACCCGGAGGGTGATGCAGGAATTGAAATTGTCATTTGGCTGATCGATGATATAACGGCCGAAGTCAGTGCGCGCGTACACGACAGAAGAGTTGAAGATGTCATTCCAGCTGAGGCGGAAAGTCAGGGCTTCATCTTTCAAAAAGGATTTCTGAAGACTCAGCGAGGCAGTTTTGACAGGCCTGTAAACTTCTGAGTTAGAGCTGTTCATCCTGCTTATGTATGAGTAGCCTGCCTCAAGCAGCCAGCTGTGCTTCAGACGGAAGGAATTATCCAGTTGTGCCACGAACATCGGCTTGTTGAAGGATACTGTGCGGAGCCCGCCTTCCACCATAGGGTCATCGAGCGTCAGCGTCAGGAACTGCTTGTCCATACCTAGCGTATAGCGCGGATTCCACACTCCTACGGCAGGCGCTGCTATGAAGTAGAAACTCATCTTGCGCAGAGGAGGGTCCAGATTTGCATTTTTTATCAGCACTATCCCCTCATCGTTGTACGGGGTTGCCCATTGGACGAAATAATTGTCCACACGTTCGTAGTTGCCGCTGAAAGTGAGCCATTTCCAGTTGGCATTCAGTGAACCAGTGCGATGCCTCTCGCTGAGAAGGAAGGGGTCTCCACTCTGGTAGCAGTACCGGTTGTTGTATGACATTTCAGTGGAAAGCATATTGAAATCAGGACGCCTGGTCTTTCCAGTGTAGGACAGTGAAAGTCCGACCGGCCCCGCCATCGTGGCGAAACTGAAAGATGGGAACCAGTTGTCGAAGTTCTTGCCAATGGAACTTTCGCCTTTGATGTGATCAAAGTAGGAGTAGTCGGCATGCTCGTAACGGAGCCCGGCGCTGAACTGTCCGAAAGGCAGTGTCGCGGCATATTCGGCGAATCCGGCTATAGTGTTCTCCGTCAGAGATGCATCAGTGGCCGGAATGCCGGTGAATGTGATGGCGTAGGTCTGTCCGGCATAGACATAGACCTCCTCGACACCGAACTGGAGTCCGCCTTTCCAGACAGGACAGGACAGCACCAGTTTGCTCGCTCCCATATAAGTCGTGGACTGCTGCTCTGATGACAGTTCTGCAGGGGAGATCCAACTGGACTCTTTCATTTCTGTGGATGAATCGTAGTTCCCGTTCAGAAAGTCGGCGTTGTAATTGATATTGAGTTTGCCGACATTCCCGTCGTAGTAGAGGTTGCCGGTCCACTGGGTGTTGGTCGGAATCAATGCATCATTGATGGTGAACAACTGGTCTTCCTGAATACCGTCGAGGAATACACCAGAGTCCATCATCAGTTTTCCTGAGCCGAACAGCCCTTGGTCTCTGTTGATCTTGAAACCAAGGGAATGGTGCTCATTGATCTGCCAGTTGGCGCCGCCCAGGAACTGCATGCCTCCCATATGATTCCTGTAATCGAGTGTACCGGTCTCGCGGAACATCTTTCCTCCTTCGGTTTTTTCAAGGTATGTGAAAGCGTCTATGGTACTGATTTGATAGTTGCGGTTGTTCCAATAGACAAGTTTCCCGAAGAAGTCCCATCCCTTCATGCGATAGTTCAGATCCAGAACAGACCAGGATGGCTCGAAGTCACTGCAGGTGTAGATGTGCTGCTTGGCCTGGCTCGTAAGGGCATGACTGAAGCCGTCTCCCTGGTGCTTGACTGTGCGTATGCGCACCACGCAGCTGACATCTCCCCCGTAGAGCGCACCGGGATTGCTTACGACTTCAACGGACTTGATGTCCTCGGACATAAGGTTGCGCAGTTCTGAGTTGTCTGTGACCCTGCGTCCGTTTATATAATAGAGTGGTGCTCCTCTTCCAATGACCTCAAGTTCACCGTTGCGGCTGATCATTCCCGGCACTTTTGCAAGCACATCATTGGCGTTCCCCGTGTGCTCAAGCACGGAGCCGGTTACATTCGTCACCACAGCGTCACCTTTTATCTCCGTTCGCGGCAGAGTGGCGCTGACCACTGCACCTTCGAGTACGCGGGTGTCAGGGATGAGCCTTATGGTGCGGATGACTGGGGATTCCGCCACAGGAAGCTCCACTGTGCTATATCCTATCATACTTACCTGTACGAGTGAAGCCTTTTCTGAGAGTACGGTTTCGCACAAACCGCTTTCATCCGTCATCCCTCCGCAGAGTATGGTGGAATCTGGAAGCGAGAGTACCGCGACGGTCGCGAATTCCATCGGGTTTTCATTTTCATCAAGTACAAGGATGCGGGTGGCTTTCTGGGCAGATAGCGGGGTGCAGCAGAGCACGGAAGCAATGATTGAAGCAATTGTATTTTTCATGGTGGCAAAGGTATTGCATCATGCATAGCAGTGCAATATGGTGGGACACTCGGATGCGGGACAGGGACAGACGGAAGATTTCCAACTGTCCCTGACTTCTTTCCAATCATCCCCTGTCGCTTGAATAACTATGCGAAATGCGTATTTTTGCTTTAATATGAAAAAGATTCAGAAGATAAGCATATTTGATTATATCCTGCTCAGTCTTGGGTTTTTCCTGTTCTTCACTCTGATGAGACCGTATGGACTTGAGAACTCCGTCAGCGACAACCTGTGGGCTCTTCAGAGCCTTGGGTGCTCCGCACTGATCTTCGTGGGTGCGATGATATCTGAAATCATCGTCTCATATCTCTTCCATCTCCCGTGCGACTACTCCAGGGAATGGCCGTACCAGATTAAAAGGAAAATCATTTTCTACCTTATCATGATCACACTGATCTCGGGTCTCATCGGAATGTATTTCACTATCATAGAATGGGGATGGGAGCATTGGTATTACTACTGGATAGATTATGACGGAAATTTCACTCTGAAATACTATTTCAACAGTTTCTGCCAGAACCTGATCTACGCGCTTTTCGTGTCAATCTACTGGTTCTTCATGACCAATAGCCGCATTAAGGAGTACAAGATACAGGAATTGCTTTCCCTCAATGACGCCATTGAACAGTCCGATACGTCCAAGGATGAGCATTCATGCACAATGGTTGAAATCCCCGGTGAATACAAGGACTCTCTGTCGGTGTCCCCATCTGACATCCTTTATATAGAATCAGTGGCCAATTACCTGAGCATATGGTATTTCCAGGACGGGGAGCTGGAGCAGAAGAGAATCAGGAGCACGCTGAAGAACGTCGAGGAGATACTCGCGGACTTCTCTTTCCTGCTACACTGCCATCGCGCTTTCCTCGTGAACACACGGTTCATCACCCATGTCGACGGCAATTCCGCCGGATGTCAGCTTCATCTTTTCAGTGTGGACAGGACCATTCCTGTGTCAAAGGCTAATATCGACGCACTGCGCCAGGCGCTCAGATGAGGTCGGCGAGGACGATGGCGGTCATGGCCTCGACGATGACAGGGGTGCGCAGAGCGAAGCATACGTCGTGACGGCCCTTGATCTCCAGGGTTCCCATCTCCTCTTTCTCGAAATTCCAGGTTTCCTGAGCCTTGGCGATGCTTGCCGTAGGCTTGAACGCTACGCGGAAATGCAGCGGTGCACCGTTGGTGATGCCTCCGTTGACTCCACCGGCGCCGTTCTTTGCCGGGCGTCCGTCCTGTCCGAACGGGTCGTTGTGCTCCGAGCCTTTCATGCGGGCAGCCTTGAAACCGTCGCCGAACTCGATGCCGCGCACTCCCGGGATGGCGAAGACCGCGTGAGATATTAGCGACTCGATCGAGTCGAAGAAAGGCTCTCCGAGGCCGACAGGAAGGTCATAGACCACGCATTCGACCACGCCTCCGAGGGAGTCGCCTTCCGCCGCCGCGGCTTTCAGCATTTCCGGCCAGCGGTGAAGATTGCCGCAGCCGCCGATTTCAATGAGTTTCGCGTCGAAGGTGATCCCCTCGAGCATTTTCTTGGCCACGACGCCGGCCGCGACGATCGGCAATGTAAGCCTGCCGGAGAAATGTCCGCCTCCGCGAGGGTCGTTCGCACCATCCCATTTCACGCTTGCGACATAGTCGGCGTGTCCGGGGCGGGGCATGGCCTTGAAGTCCTGGTAGTCTGCAGAACGTGTGTTCGTGTTCTTGAAGATGATGGTCAGAGGGGCTCCGGTGGTGACACCGTCAAGCACTCCGCTGAGGATGATTGGCTCGTCGGCTTCCACCCTGGCAGTCGTACCTATGGTGCCGTTTTCACCTCGCGCCGCCGCTCCGCGTGCTCCCGGGGAGCGTCTGGCTATGTCCTCGCTGAAGTCGTAAGTGCTGAGGCTTATGCCCTGAGGCACGCCGTCCAATGTCACACCAATTGCCTCTCCGTGCGATTCACCGAAGATGCTGACCCTGAATTTTCTGCCGAACGTATCCATGTCTTTTCCTTATTACAGCAACGAAGATACGAAAAAACCGCTATCTTTGTAGTATATGGACGCAAAGGAAGAGAAGAAACTGCTCAAGGACATCACGGAGCAGGAATACAAGGAAGGATTCGTCACGGACGTCGAGCAGGAATATGTGCCGAAGGGTCTGAACGAAGACATCATCCGTACCATCTCCGCACTCAAGGAAGAGCCGGAGTGGCTTCTCGAGTTCCGTCTGGATGCGTTCCGCAAATGGCAGGCGATGGAGCAGCCGGAGTGGGGGCATCTCGACCTTCCGAAGATTGACTATCAAGATATTATCTACTACGCCGCACCGAAGAAAGACTCCGAAAGACCGAAGGAGATCGACCCTGCTCTCGCTGAGACTTTCGAGAAGCTCGGCATTCCTCTCCACGAGAGGGAAGTGCTTGCCGGAGTGGTCGCCGTCGATGCGGTGTTCGACTCGGTGTCCGTGAAAACGACTTTCCGCGAGACTCTGGCGGAGAAGGGCATCATCTTCTGTTCTTTCTCCGAGGCTGTGAAGGAGCATCCGGACCTTGTCCGCAAGTATCTGGCTTCCGTTGTCCCCGCCGGGGACAATTATTTCGCCGCTCTGAATTCGGCCGTCTTCTCCGACGGCTCGTTCTGCTATATCCCGAAGGGTGTCAAATGCCCGATGGAACTGAGCAGCTATTTCCGTATAAACGCTTCTGGCACAGGACAGTTCGAGCGTACGCTCATCGTTGCTGACGAGGGCTCACAGCTCAGTTACATGGAGGGCTGCACCGCCCCGATGCGCGACGAGAACCAGCTTCACGCGGCGGTGGTGGAGATCATCGTGGAGAAGGACGCGGATGTCAAGTACTCCACCGTGCAGAACTGGTATCCGGGCGACGCGCAGGGCCGCGGCGGTATCCTGAACCTCGTGACGAAACGCGGCATCTGCAAGGGGAGCGGCTCGCACCTCAGCTGGACGCAGGTCGAGACCGGTTCCGCCATCACCTGGAAATATCCTTCAACCATCTTGAAAGGCGATTATTCATCATCGGAGTTCTACTCTGTGGCTGTGACCAACAATTACCAACAGGCAGATACCGGAACGAAGATGGTCCACATAGGCCGTGGAACGAAGAGCAGAATCGTGTCCAAGGGTATCAGTGCCGGTCGCAGCCAGAACAGTTACCGCGGACTCGTGCGCATGAACCGCGGCGCCGAGGGAGCACGCAACTACTCGCAGTGCGACAGCCTTCTCATAGGTTCGAACTGCGGCGCACACACCTTCCCGCTGATACAGAGCCATTGCCCTTCTGCGATAGTCGAACATGAGGCGACGACTTCGAAGATCAGCGAGGACCAGCTTTTCTACTGCAACCAGCGCGGCATCGCCCCTGAGGACGCAGTAGGTCTTATAGTCAACGGCTATGCACGCGAAGTCCTTTCGCGTCTGCCGATGGAATTTGCCGTTGAGGCACAGAAACTGCTTCAGGTATCGCTTGAAGGCTCAATCGGATAGTCATTATGAACTGGTGGGAGATCATATCCGCAGTGCTCGGACTGAGCTGCGTCTTTCTGGCCGGCCGTGGTAAGAAGGCCAACTTTTACGTAGGATACATCTACAATGTTTTTCTTTTCGTGCTGTTCTGGAAGCAGAATCTCTACAGTGCGATGATCCTTCAGCCTGTCGCTTTCGCGATCAATGCCTTCGGGCACTGGCGCTGGACTCATCCGCGTGAGGACGAAGTAAGTTCTTCTGACGGCAAGTCGCTGAAGGTGAGCAGAATGTCCACAGCACACTGGCTGATTGCCCTCGGGCTGATAACAGTGTGTGGTGCAGGATGGGCGCTGTTCCTCAAGGAGACGGCGGATCCTTCTCCGTGGCTGGACTCTTATGTGCTGATGACCACTTTCCTGGCTCAGTACCTGAGCGCCCAGAAGAAATGGGAGTGCTGGATCGTGTGGCTGGTGGTGAATGTCGCCAATATTGTCCTGTACATATCCGCAGGCTTGTATGTCATGCCTGTTGTCAGCCTCCTTTATCTCATCAACGGCATCTGGTCTCTCCTGACCTGGCGCAGGATGTACCAGAAGGAAAACTGATCATCTGCTGACGACCTTCCCTTTGTTTCGTTTACGGGTTCTACCATGAGGCAGAGTCAACGAAATTGTCTAACTTTGTCGTTAATATGAAAACACTAGTAATCCTTTTAGCCGTTGCACTCGCAGTTTCCAGTATTGGTTGGAAGAAATTCATCTATTTTATCAGTATCGGGTACGGCTTCAGCATATCCGCCTGCGCAATTGCCATTGCCATTATCTACTGGCACAGCCTCACAGTACCTGCCGCCTTGCTCTGCACCATCCTTTTCGCCTACGGATGCCGCCTTGGCGGATATCTGCTGATAAGGGAACTCAAGAGTGCCTCATACAGGAAGGTGCTTTCAGAGAGCACCAAAGAAGAAGGATACCCCGTTGTAGTAACCGCGATCATATGGATTTCATGCGCCATACTATATGTGGCGGAAGTGTCGCCTGTGGCGTTCATGCTGGGCAATAAGGAAGCCGGCGCACCGGTCAATCCCCTCTGGGCTTGGGCAGGTGCCGTAGTCATGATACTCGGTGTATGTATGGAGTCTGTTGCAGATGCGCAGAAGTCCGCAGCAAAGAAGATTAACCCAAAAGCTTTTGTCAGCACTGGACTTTACAGGATGGTCCGCTGCCCGAATTACTTCGGGGAGATGGTGACCTGGACGGGATGCCTGCTTGTATGTTTCGGTGCATGCTGCAATGTATGGCAATGGCTGCTCGCCATCGTGGGTTATCTGGGGATTGTCTATATCATGTTCAGTGGAGCCCGCAGGCTGGAAATCCGCCAGAACAGGAATTACGGTGCTGACCCGGGTTATCAGGCTTACGTGGCAAAGACACCGATACTCGTGCCATTCCTGCCGATATACAGCGTTGAGAAGCACGAGTGGCTCAAAGGTTGACCATCCGGGGTGATTTGGCCTTAGGATTCCCCCGAATAACTGATTTTCAGGTGCTTCGGGGGAATATTTGGTTGAAACGCCCCGATTGGATGTTGTACACCAGCGAGTGACTGTCGCGTGTACAAATAATAGGTTGAGAAGTGAAAATAATTTGATAACTTTGTACATTATGAAAAATCCACTTCTCGAGATAAAAAACCTGCACGCTTCGATAGGCGGGAAAGAAATATTGAAAGGCATCGACCTGACTATAAATCAGGGGGAAATACATGCTGTGATGGGGCCGAACGGGGCTGGAAAAAGTACATTGTCCGCGGTTCTTGCGGGCCGTCCTGACTACAAGGTCACCGAAGGCAGCATCACCTTCATGGGCAAGGACCTTCTGGCTATGAGCCCGGAGGAACGCTCATGGGCGGGCATATTCCTGTCCTTCCAGTATCCGGTCGAGATCCC
>JAZRWN010000098.1:0-3196 GCA_045599725.1 Candidatus Cryptobacteroides sp.
CTCGGAGCACAACGACCCGTTCGGACAGGACGGCCGCCCGACCAAGAACGGTGCCGGCGGCATCAACGGCGGTATCACCAACCGCGCGGCGCTGCATTTCCGCGTAGCGTTCAAGCCTACGGCAAGCATCGCCAAGGCTCAGGAAACCTGGAATTTCGAAAAGGAGGAGATGGACACTCTCGAAATAAAGGGGCGCCATGACGTCTGTTTCGCCCTGCGCACCCCTGTCATCGTAGAGGCCATGGCCGCCATCGTCCTCGCCGACCTCATCTACTTTAAGCTGTACTCGTAGAGAATGATACTGTGTGCAGGAACGGTAATGTTCGTGCTCAGTTTCTCTGTGCGTGTCTGGACACGGATGACATCAGGATTGTCCACACTGTTCTGGTCTGCCATGTTTTCAGGAGCAAGGGCATGGACATTGACCTTTGCCTTTGGATCAGGTGTGCCACCGTCAAACTTCAGAGCGAAGATCTGTGGCTCCTCAGTAGGATTAGCGACAGACACTTTCACTTTTCCTGTCTCGCTGTCCTTGGTGGCAACGATGTCCAAAGGGTAAGTAGGACTGCCTGACGGTTCAAGAGGGATGTCCACGAACGGAGTTCCCGGCAATGCCTTCTGCGGTGAATTGCCGGTCAGGCCAAGCGGGATGTCACCTTGCTGCTCGATGTAGAGCTTGAACAGCAGACCCGTGGCGCTGATGGTAGCTTTGGCATCGTTGTAAGTGTACAGGCTGGCGAAACTGGTCAGTCCTGCCATCATGACATCATAGCTGTTCCTGAACATCTCGTGCAAGGCGGTGGCGGCACCGATCGTGCTTGCGAAGCCAGGACCGCGGCCCGGAACCCACTCGTCAATCCAGTACGGCACATGCTTTTCCTTTAGGCCGGGGATGAGTTCCTCGTACTTGCGCATGGCCTCTGAAGAATTCTTCACTCTGTTTGTCGTCAGACGGATGGCATCCACGAACTCGAACTGGTTCCTGATCCAGCCCTGGGATGCTTCATCGAAGTATGCGCCGGAGTTAGGATAAATATGCTCCGACATATAGTCGATGTTCTCCAGAGATCCTTTCAGGAGAGTTCCGGTCCAGTCGAAATAACTCATGAAAGGGATTGGAATTGTAGTCTGGAATGGCTTGTGGTAGTTTCGGTACTGGCTGCCCTGCTCACACACGGAAGCGCCTGAGCCGATAAGCTTGATGGTCGGGTCCTTGGAAAGCATCTCCTCTGCAAAATAATTGTGCTTGAGGACATAGTGTTCGCTGGACATATGTCCGAGCTGCCACTCTCCGTAGGCCTCGTTGCCGACGCCCCAGTATGTTACGCCATAAGGCTGAGGATGTCCGTTCTTTGCACGCAGAAGGCCCATCGGAGTGTCCACGGAGCCGTTCACATATTCCACCCACTGTCCTGCTGAGTAGGCATCGCCGAATCCGGTGTTGACGACGAGGTAAGGCTCGCTGCCAAGCAGTCTGCACCAGGTCATGTACTCGTCCGTTCCCATGTCGTTTGACTCGACGGTATTCCAAGCATAATCATAGCGAGGAGGACGCTGGTCAAGGTCGCCGATACCGTCACGCCATTCGTAACCTGAAAGGAAATTGCCTCCCGGCCAGCGGTAGATGGTCGCACCTATATCCTTGAGCACATCAATCATGTCGGCTCTGAAACCTTCAATGTTGTCTGCAGGCATCAGCGATACTGCTCCTACCTCAAAACTTCCACTGCCTTCACCCACGATCTCAAGTGCAGCGTCCTTCACATCCGCACCGGCGGTGAATGAGAAGTAATATTTCCTGTAATCCTTTGTCAATCCGTCGAAGACAACAGTCTGGCGGTCAGACGGGCCTTCGCCCCACACGAGGCTGACGGACACCTTGGCGGAGCCTTCGGCCCTGAGGATGACACGGCCTTCATAGCCACGGCCGTTTTCCAGCCACAAGCCAGCCTGGCGTATGCCGGACTTGCCGGAAGAAAGGCTGATAAGCGGCGACTGTTTGCCCACATAAGGGTTCTCCTTGTCCATCCGGACAGATGACTCAGGTCCTGTAGGACGCCAGCGGAGCTGATGGCCCTTGGAGTTGCGCGGAGTGAGGGTTTCGGAATTGTCCACCGGATAGAAGAACTTGCGGTCAGAGAGCATTTCCGCCCAGATTCCGTTCTCGAACATGCTGCTCAGCAGCTCGGTGAACATACCGTATACAAAAGGATGGATAGGAGCACCTTCCTGGTCCAGATGGACGGTGACCTCTATCTCAGGTTGTGGTGCAGCCTCCTTCGCGGATGAAGCGGAAGGCAGGCAGATCTGCAGGGCCAGTACGGCAAGGCAGATGACAAGGATTCTATTTTTCATATTGTATTAGTTTTGGCTATCAATCAGCACTTTAAATATATGAAAAAAATCCTTTAGTTGTCATGACTATGACAAATGAATTACAAATGCCAGAATGACACGATTCCAAATGACCGTGTATTTCTCGAGCAAATCTTGTTTTTTCTGTTGACCGGTGGTGAACGGGCTTCGCTGCCGGTCTCGTGTGCGTTCCAGACCACATTTGTCCCGGCAGTTAGGGAGAGAATGTGCCCTACATTGTAGTTTTCGTCACTAAGTCACGCCGAAAGCGGCTTATTTCTTCGAAAATGGGCTGAGTTGGGGATGAAAACCAGTCTCCACGGGCGCTTTTATCACTAACTCAATGTGACCAGGTGCTCAGCAGCAATGTCCGACGCGCACGGACGAAAAAAAGGTGACCTTGTTTTAGGTCACCTTGATAAATCAATTATTCACGTACGGGACGAATGGCGTAAGCCTCTCCCTGAGGCCAATTCTGCATATTACGACCATCGTTACAATATGCCCAAGCATTTGAAGACGAACTTATAGTTGCTGCCCAGTAATACCCTCTACTTGGATTTCCAAAACCGGAACCACCGGCAAAACCGGTATCCGGCAGGCCGGAAATTCCGTCCATTTCTGTTTTGGAAGGTACTCTCCACCCTATAGGGCAAGGATCGTAAATTGTCTTGACATCGTCTCTCCATGGGTTCAGGCCATATTCGTCTGCCGGCAACCATGACGGAGTTGAGCTATCGGAAAGCACTCTTGTCGTCGGATTCTGAATGCTCCACGAAATAGACTGGACTGAACTGACGCTACTGAACACCGTATTGAAACCGGGAACATAAGTATAGGT
>JAZRWN010000099.1:0-20370 GCA_045599725.1 Candidatus Cryptobacteroides sp.
GGGGCTCAGAGTCCTATACATCCTGCCGCTTCTCTGCGGCACCCTGGCATTGAATGCCAAAACCGTGACTGACTACAAAGTTAGTGAAAATCCATCCGAGGCGCAAGTCTCAGGGGACAAACTTGTCTTCGAGTTCAAAAAGGCAGATGCTACAAATGCCAGCAGGGCAGTCAATGGTACCGTCCTTTGCTTTGAAGGTCTACCAGTATCAATAGAAGAAGCTAAGAAGATAGTTGCGTCAGCAGCAGGGCAGGGCACTGTTTCCCTTGTATTCAACGGAGAAATTGGAGACGCTTTTAACTATTATCGAGAAGTCAAAAGGATTCTTGGAGATCTTGATGCCGACAATGAAAAGCCGGCAGTATCGATTGAGATAAGAAAAATCAACAACGATGATTGCGCCTGTTTCATAGGCGGTGCGCAGACTCCTCTGGATAACATTTCCGAGGTGGTCTCACAACTCATGACAGGTCAAGATGATATCGTGGTTACCATCGTTGCTGATTCTGATATAAAGTTCGGTATAGTATCAGACTTGAAAGACGAACTCAGGTCGTTATCTGGAGTCAGAGTCAGATATGTCTGCAATTCAAATTCCAGCGCAGCGTCTCAAATTCCGGGTAAAACTGAATTAAAGGAAAGAGCCACTGGGATTGTCGAATACGACTTCGGTAACATACCTCGGGAGGATATTCATTTTGTCCGCATCAATTCCAACGACAGAATCCTGTTTGATGCCACCCCGGTCGAGTTCGAAGGTCTTGGTGAAATTCTGGTCGAAACCATTGAAGCGAACCACAACAGCAAGTTCTTCGTCCAAGGGGACAGAGGCACTTCTTTTGGTGCATTCTTTATCGCTCAAAAGCAAATGTCGGATGCAATCAATTCCGTTAGGAACGAATATGCGGAAGAGCATTTTGGCAATTCTTTTGAGAATATTACCGATGATGAAAGAATGTCTGTTCTTAACTATTTACCTGCAGAAATGCGTGAGCTCGAGACTAAGAGAAACATCAAGTAGACATTTCTCGAAAAAGTCATGAAGAAGGGTGTTCATAATAGGCAGGATTAACAAATGCACGGTTTTTGCGTCATATAGATGTAAAACGACTTTTAATTTACAGCTATGATGAACAAAATTATAAAAATAACACTTGCCACTTCTTTGGCATTTGCTTTGGCACTAGTGCCCGACACTTCTTCAGCACAGTCCAGAGGTGGTGGTGGCTCAAGGCCGTCATCATCTGTCAGCCGTGGTTCATCGGGAGGCGGGGCGTCGCGTTCGGCGTCTCCTTCCAGGTCTTCCGGCCCGTCAAGATCTTCATCTGTCAGCAGACCGTCATCGGGCAGCCGCAGCTCAGCCCAGGTCGGCCGTTCTTCTTCGGGTCGTAGTTCAGCATCGGTGAGCAGGCCTTCAGCCTCCAGCCAGAACCGTCAGGGCAGCGTAAGCCGGTCCACCAGCCAGTCCCGTTCTACGGGTCGCAGTTCTGCTTCATCCAGCAGGCCTTCAACCTCCAGCCAGAACCGTCAGGGCAGCGTAAGCCGGTCCACCAGCCAGTCCCGTTCTACAGGACGCACGGTCACTCCGTCCAGGAGTTCGTCTCAGTCACGCCAGCCGGCACAAGTCGGCCGCTCAGCATCACAGCCTAACCGTACCACGACCCAGCCTTCGCGTCAGCCGGGCTCAAACAATGCAGTCCGTCCTCAAAGACAGGTCACGCCGGCTCGTCCAAATGGAACAGTCGGAGGACCGCGTCCGGGAGAGCGTCCAGGATCAAGAGGTGACCTGAGACCTGACCGCCGTCCTAATCCAGGCCCGAGAGTACATCCTCGTGAAAGAGATTTCATCGAGCATGGGCGCTCCGCAATGTTCTTCCACCGTGGCCCTCACCTCTTCGGCTACCGTGTCCATGTGCTTCCTTCACACTATGTCAGAAGGGTTTACTGGGGCCTTGACTACTATATCTGCGATGGTATCTACTACCGCTTCTGGGACAACTGCTACCATATCTGCAGACCTCCGTTTGGTATTTATTTCAACCGTGCCCTCTATGATCTTGAGCTCGTCCTCTGTGACTTCGCATTCTACAGTACGGTCAACAGGGTTTACAGGGAGGTGAACGACAATTATGACACCATCGCCGAGCAGAACGCCATCATCGCTCAGAACAACGCGACCATCGCGGCGCAGAACAGAGCTATTGCCGCAGGCAACATGTCCGCGGACCAGTCATACAACCTCGCCTCGAAGCTTGGTCTTTTCCAGAGCTATGCAAATGCTGGCCAGAACTACTACTATGATGATGGTATCTTCTTCATCGAAGGTGCGGACGGTCAGTATCAGACCATCGTTCCGCCGGCAGGAGCCCTCATTTCAGAACTGCCGGATGATTACGAGGTAGTGGTGCTGGACGGTCAGGAGTACTACCGCGTGGACGACACCATCTACAGGACGGTCGTCGTCAACAACAAGGCGCTTTTTGAGGTGCTTGGTCAGATCAACTGAAGATGATCGTCTTGTTCTTGTAAGTAAGAACTTTACGCTCAATATGTTTTGTAACGCCGCGGCTGAGAACTATCTTTTCAAGGTCGCGGCCTTTCAGTTTGAGGCTGTCCGGCGTGTCTTTGTGTGAGATGCGCACGACGTCCTGCTCTATGATAGGGCCGGCGTCGAGTTCTTCGGTCACATAGTGACAGGTGGCTCCGATGATCTTGACACCCCTTTCGTATGCCTGCCTGTAAGGGTTTGCACCGATGAATGCCGGCAGGAAGGAGTGATGGATGTTGATGATGTGATGAGGATATTTCTTGATCATGTCCTCGCTTATGACCTGCATGTATCTGGCCAGGACGATGAATGATATGTTTTCTTTTTCCAGCAGCTCCATCTCGGCCTTCTCCACCTCTTCCTTGTTCGAGTGGTCCTTCTCGATGGACCAGACATAGTACGGGATGCCGAACTGCTCGGCGACATACCTGAGGTCTTCGTGGTTGCTGATGATGCAAGGGATGTCGACGTCCCATTCGCCGGACTTGTACCGTGCGAGAAGATCGTACAGGCAGTGGCTCTGCTTGCTCACGAAGATGGCCATCCTTGGCTTCACGTCGCTGAAATTCAGACTGAATTCCATTTTGTACCGCTGTGAGAACAGGGTTTCGATGTATTCGTCGATCTTTTCACGAGGGATCAGGAAGCCGTCCAGCTCCCATTCGATGCGCATGAAAAGCATCTTGTCTATGGTGTCCACATACTGGTCCAGATAGACGATGTTACCCCTGTTGTCCGTGATGAACTTGGTTACGTCCGTGATGATTCCCTGCTGGTCCGGGCAGTGCAGAAGAAGAATGGCTGTAGAATTCATGATCAATTGGTTCGGCGGTTAAACATTGAAAAGGAAATGCATGATGTCGCCGTCCTGAACGACATACTCCTTGCCCTCAACCCCCATCTTGCCCGCGGCGCGGACGGCGGCTTCGGTCTTGTACTGCATGTAGTCCTCATACTTTATGACCTCGGCGCGGATGAAGCCCTTTTCGAAATCTGAGTGAATGACACCCGCGGCCTTAGGGGCTTTGTCGCCCTTCTTGATGGTCCACGCGCGACACTCGTCTGCTCCGGCGGTGAAGAAAGTCTGGAGGCCGAGAAGACGGTATGCACTCTGAATGAGACGAACGACTCCCGACTCTTCTAGTCCGAGTTCTTCGAGGAACATTTGACGGTCGTCATAGTCCTCTATCTCTGCGATTTCAGATTCTGTCTTGGCGGCGATGACCAGAATCTCGGCATTCTCGTCCTTTACTGCTTCGCGGACGGCGTCCACATATTTGTTGCCGCTGGCGGCGGAAGCCTCGTCGACATTGCAGACATACATCACCGGCTTGTTTGTCAGAAGGAAGAGGTCCTTCGCGAGGGTCTCCTCCTCCTCGTTCTGAGGGATGACAGTGCGGCAGGATTTGCCCTCCAGCAGCGCTTCATGGTACCTTTCCAGCAAGTCGGCAAGTTTCTTGGCCTCCTTGTCGGAGCCCATTTTCGCCTGCTTGGAGACCTTGGCGAGCCTTGACTCCACCGTCTCGAGATCCTTTATCTGAAGTTCGGCGTCCACGACTTCCTTGTCGCGCACAGGATCGACGGAGCCGTCCACATGGACGATGTTGCCGTCGTCGAAGCACCTGAGCACATGCAGGATGGCGTCAGTCTCGCGGATATTAGCGAGGAACTGGTTTCCGAGCCCTTCTCCCCTGCTCGCACCCTTTACAAGTCCGGCGATGTCCACGATGTCCACCGTGGCCGGAATCGTGCGCTTAGGCTGGCAGAGCTCCGTCAGTGCCTCCAGACGCTTGTCCGGGACATTTGTGGAGCCGAGGTTCGGCTCGATGGTGCAGAACGGAAAATTGGCGCTCTGGGCTTTTCCTGAGCTGATACAGTTGAAAAGGGTGGATTTTCCGACATTCGGAAGACCGACAATACCGCACTTGAGTGACATAGGTAAAATGTGTTTGAACTACAAATGTACGAATTTGAATGATTATTTCGAACGCTTGTGCCATTTTTGAGGACTATGAAAAGGAGATTTGTATTTATTCTACTGGCTGCTGTTTTGCTGACGACATACCAGACGTCCGCTCAGGAGCTGCGGCTGATGTTCTGGAACCTTGAGAATTTCTTCGACTACTTCGACGGCGGAGGCGGGGAATCGGACACTGAATTCTCGTCCCGCGGCGCGAGGCATTGGACGAAAAAGAGGTTCGAGGCGAAATGCCATGCCGTGGCAAAGACCGTGCTCTGGCTTGCTGGCGAGGAAGGGGGGCTGCCAGATGCTGTGGCTGTCGCTGAGGTGGAGAACAGGCTTGTCCTCAGGCGTCTGGTATCGGACACGGCGCTCAGGAAGCTTGACTATGAGATCGTTCATTATGATTCGCCGGACCCGCGTGGAATAGATTGCGCGCTGCTGTATCGTAGTTCCCGGCTGGAGCCGCTGCGATCGAAGCCCTGCCAGGTGAGCACTCCTGACCTTCAGACACGTGACATTCTGCTGGCGCAGTTTCTGACCCCCTCCGGCGACAGCCTGGCCGTGCTGGTGAATCATCATCCGTCGAAATATGGAGGCGGCGGGACAGACTGGCGCAGAGAAGTGGCTGTCAATCGTCTTCGGGAGCTCAGTGATTCTCTCCGGGCTGAAGGCTGGCTGCGCCAATGTGCCCTCGGCGATTTCAATGACACTTCAGACAATCCCCTCTTCGCCCGGCTTGCCCCGTCCCTGAATCTCTGTCACTATGATCGTGGCGGCCGAGGGATGCCGGGCGCTGCCTCGCGCGGGAGCATACGTTTCAACGGCGAATGGCAGCTCATAGACCTTTGTTTCGTTTCACCGGAACTGATGCCGGAGAGCAGTTTCCGTGCTGTGAGAATTCCTTTTCTGACGGAGCGTGACGCCGCTCATTCAGGTGAAAAGCCATTGCGCACCTATTCCGGTCCGCGATATCTCGGTGGAGTCAGCGATCACTTGCCGATAGTCGTCACGATAGAGGGGGTGCGGGATTAACCGGCAGTCTGCTCGAGGGCTTTTTGCCAATTGTCGATAGAGTATCGTCATATTTTGTTATATTTACGCAATATAAGGCAATTTTGTTATGAAAAAGTTTCTTACAGCGGCAACATTTCTTTTCTTGATTTCCTCACTGTCTTGCTTCAGCCAGTCAAAGAGGTATATATTCAGCGAAGTGTCCCCGATCTGGAATGTTTTAAATGGTGAATGCACTCTCAGGATAAACTATGGACAGGCAAAAAATACTGATTTGAACACCAAGCTGGCGCGAATTTGTGACGAAAACGGAAATCCAATCTCTTTCTCGAGCAGGATTGATGTGCTCAACTGGTTTTCCAGTCAAGGGTGGGAGTTCTGTTCTACCATATCCGGCTCAGGTTCGGGCGGCAACGGACCCACCTCTTCCTCTTCTTCTGAGACCTGGCTCTTGAAGTATTGTGTCGATGGGTTTACAGACAATCAGTTAGAACAGGTCTACAACCAGTTCAACATCCAGGTTCCGGAATAGCCCCAGACAGCATTACCCAACATACTTCTCCTGGTCACCACGATTTGGAGCTTATCATTTAACATCTGAACAAAAAACAATTATGGCACTTCAGGTTCAAATTCAGGAAAAGTTCAAGACCTTGTTCGGTCACGAGGGTGATCTTTTTGCTTCGGCGGGAAGAATCAACCTTATCGGAGAGCACACAGATTACAACGGCGGTTATGTGTTCCCGGGAGCAATAGACAAGGGAATCATCGCGGCGGTCGCGCTCAACGGCACAAAGAAAATCCGCGCGTTCTCTCTCGACTATGACGAATTCATCGAGTTCGGCCTTGAAGAAGAAGACATGCCGGAGCAGCAATGGGCCCGCTATATCTTCGGTGTCTGTCGCGAGACCATCAAACGCGGCGGCTGCGTGGCCGGTTTCGACACTGTCTTTGCCGGCAATGTGCCGCTCGGAGCGGGGCTTTCATCTTCCGCCGCCCTTGAAAGCACCTTCGCCTTCGCCATCAATGAGCTGAACGCCAATAATATAGACCGGTTCGAGCTTGCCCGTATCGGACAGTCGACAGAACACAACTACTGCGGCGTGAACTGCGGCATCATGGACCAGTTCGCCTCATGCTTCGGCAAGGCCGGCTGCCTTATCCGCCTGAACTGCAAGACTCTCGAATACAAGTATTTTCCGTTTGACCCCGAGGCTGCAGGATACAGGCTTGTGCTCATAGATTCCTGCGTCAAGCATGAACTGGCGTCATCTGCCTACAACAGACGCCGCGCCTCCTGCGAGAATGCTGCAGCGGCGATCAGGAAGAATCATCCTGAGGTCGAGACATTGAGTGATGCCAAGAGAGTATGGCTAGAGGAGGTCCGTGCTGAAATTCCTGAGGAGGATTTCCTGCGCGCCGAGTACATAATCGGCGAAGTCCAGCGCGTACTGGATGTCTGCGATGCTCTGGAGAGGAATGATTATGAGACTGCCGGCGAGATGATGTACCAGACTCATTTCGGCCTCAGCAGACTTTATGAGGTCAGCTGCGAAGAGCTCGATTTCCTCAACCGACTCGCGCGCAAGATGGATGTCACCGGCTCTCGCGTCATGGGCGGCGGTTTCGGCGGCTGCACCATCAACCTTGTCAAGAAAGAACTCTACCAGTCGTTTGTCGATGCGGCTGTGGAGCAGTTCACGGCTAAGTTCTGTCACGCCCCTAAGATCTACGACGTTGTCATTTCAGACGGAGCCCGCCGCCTGTAATTACTTCAAATGATAAACAAAAGCCCTGCAGACCGGAAGGAAAGCAGGGCTTTGTTATATATGACAGGCCGTAGTCCGGCAGGAGGAGGCTAGTCCGCGCAGAGCTTGAGGAAGTGGGCGCGGAGCACTGGCCAGCTGTAGTAAGGGCCGGAAACAGGCTCAACACCAGGAATGTCAACTTCCTTCTCGTTGTAGAGGACCTTGGTGAGGACCTCGCCCTTCTTGTTCTTGTAGAACACCATCTGGCAGTTGGTGGCCATGCATACCTGGAAGAATGAGTACCAGCCCATTTCGTTGGCCTGCTGGAAAGGAAGGATACGATGCTGTGTGTCATCGATTCCGAGAAGGGCGGCGAGAGGGAGGACAGAAGTGTCATGGCCGAAACGGAGGTCGGCGGCACGGTGGCTGCCATTCTCGAGAGCGGCGTCAGCCTTCTCGACAAAGTCCTTGAGAAGAGGTCTGATGGCGTAACGGATGTTATCTCCGTTCTCTTTTGAACCGCCCCACATCATGTAGCTCTGATTGTTCCAGCTCTTCCAGAAGTAGGTGAGTTCTTCCGGGGTGAAATACTCGCGGAAGATATCGATGCCCATGAAATCGATTACCTGGCAAACACCACCGGCGCTGTAGATGGCCTTGACGAAAGACTCTGGGTTGCTGAGCTGGGCGTAGGCGGCATCATAGTCGGTGAAGAGAGGCTTGAGGAATCTGCTGAGGTCGATGCCAGGTGCCGGAGCAGGGCGTGGTCCGCCGAATCCTGCTCCTCCGGCAGGACGCTGGAATCCGCCTGCCGGCATAGCCGGTCTCTGCGGCATCTGAGCGCCCGATCTTCTGACAAAGAGGCTCGGGTTGATGTAGCTCATGAATCTTTCTGCGCTGGTGAACGTGAAGTTGAGCTTAGGGAATTTCTTCTGAAGGCTGTAAGCGAAGTTTGTCATGCTGAGGATACAGCGCTGTTTGGTGCTTGAGAAGCAGGAAATCTCCTGACGATCCTTGTTCTTGAAGATCTCAGGATATCTGTCTGCCATTCGGGCTGCTATTGTCTGGTGCTCTTTTGCTCCTCTTGGGGTGAGGACGCCTTCCATTCCGACATGCTCGTTCACGAGTGCGCTCACTTCGCCATAAAGCTTCTTGCCCTGAGGGGTGAGAAGATTGAGCGAATCAAGTTTTGCGAAGCCCTTCATGGCGGCGTCGGCGAAGGTGTGGTTGTCCTCGTAACGTGAGCCGTGACGGCCGTAATGAGTGATATAGAACGGTTTGAAGCCCTTAGGAGCCGGCGTGTCCTTTATTTCGAAGAACTCGTAGGAATGCATGTTGTTGGCGGCTCTGTCAGGATTTTCTCTGATGAGGGCGAGGGCGGCCTCCTGGGCATTTGCACCAAGGCACATGGTCAGAAGGAGCACGGAAGCAAAGATTTTTTTCATAATGATATAATTTGATTTGTGGATTATCTGAAATATCCGGCCACCCAGCCGGAGTCGATCTTGGAGAACCCTCTCTCCTCCTCAGAGATTTCCGGATTCCGTTTAATGATGCCACGGCAGTCTTCGTAAACGTTGAAGCCGACGGCGACCATCTGCATCTGTCCGTCGAGTGGATAGGCAAGTGTGATTTCGTTGTCCGGCCCGGACATCCCCAGAAACTTGAACCCCGCGGCCATGAGATCCTCTGAACGCTCCTTCATCGACTCGCACAACTCCATTTTTGTGACATATTTGGCCATTTCCACGACTCTGTCATCCAGTCCTGCATCGAAAATCTTGATTTTCTCGATCAAAGAACCGGCGTCATCGACGAAACGAAGGATGTAGTCATCCAGTCCCTCGAGTTTTGAATATGCACTTCGGACCTGGTCTTCAAGCTCCTCTGAGCCGCGAGTCAGCCATACCATGATCTTTCCTGCCGGGTCATGGTAGAGAGTCTGGTACTGGAGGAGATTCTGTGTCCCGCAGCAAGGGCAGGTCCACAAGAAGGCGGAACCGTCGAGGACTGCGGCCTTCAGTTCAGGGTGTTCCCCTACATTGATGCCGCCGTATACGGAAACCGTATTTTTTTCTCCGCAATGGCGGCAAATGGACGATGTTTCGGTGGTCATTAGTGGATAAACTGTTATCTTGGGTACAAAAATACGAAAAATCATTATATTTGCCTTAGTAAACGCGTATACTAAACCTGTTAATGATTATGAAAGAAAATTGGAAGTCTGAAGACTGGATGGCGTGCTGGCTAGGCTTTATCGTCATCATTATCGGCGCCATTGCAGTGCTGACAGGGTGGTTTGATTTCTCCGCTCTCAAATTCGGCACCTGGACATTGGGAGAAAAGGCCACTTCCGCCTGCCTCTGGGACCAGTTCACCTGGAAGTTCCTCGGCAAGCTTGTCCTCACCGGCGCCATTCTCCTCATTCTTTTCGGCGGTGCTGTAAAGATTCAGGGCGGTGACCTGAAGAAGTACATTCCTGCATTCCTGATGCTTTTCCTTCTTGCAGTGATAGTCCGCCTCATCAGCGCCGAGTACACCCTCAACCGTTATCTTGAGTGGGCGTTCTGGGCTCTCATCGTCGGCCTTCTGGTATCCAATACCGTAGGTGTTCCTGACTGGCTCAAGCCGGCAGTCAGAACAGAGTTCTACATCAAGACCGGTCTCGTGATCATGGGCTTCTCTGTCCTGTTCTCGAACATCGCCAAGTTCGGCCTCTACGGCCTCGGCATCGCATGGATAGTGACCCCTGTCGTCATCATCTTCATGTGGTGGTTCGGCAACAAAGTCCTTAAGATGGACAACAAGCCGCTCATCATCACTCTCGCTGCAGCCACCTCTGTCTGCGGAACTTCCGCAGCCATCGCTACAGGAGCAGCGGCAAAGGCCAAGAAGGACGATCTTTCCATGGCCGTTTCCATCTCCATCATCTTCACCATCCTGATGATGGTCTTTGAGCCTATGATCATCAAGGCCTGCGGAATGTCCCCTATCATGGGCGGCTCGCTCATCGGTGGAACAGTGGATTCAACGGGTGCTGTAGTCGTTGCCGGTACCGCCCTCGGCGGTGAGGCTCAGACCGCAGCCGTTCTCGTGAAGTCCATCCAGAACATCCTCATCGGTTTCATCGCCTTCTTCGTGGCTATCTTCTTCGCCACCAGAGTGGACAAGAGCGGAGCAGAAAAGGTGGGCGCCTCCGAGATCTGGGTACGTTTCCCTAAGTTCATCATCGGCTTCTTCGCCGCATCGCTCATTGCATCATTCCTTATCCAGCCTCTTTGCGGCGCCGACCAGGTCAGCGCAATCAACGGAGTGCTCGACCAGTACAAGAACTGGTGCTTCGTGCTCGCTTTCACAAGCATCGGCCTTGACACCAACTTCAAGTCCATCGCCAAGCAGATGCAGGGCGGCAAGGTCCTTTGGCTTTACATCATCGGCCAGACTTTCAACATCGCTCTCACCTTCTTCGCCGTATGGCTTCTCCTTTCAGGAGTCATCTTCCCGATCCCGACTCTCAATTAATGGGTCCGCGGGGACATAAGATATTCAAAGTGACCACCATTGTCGTTGTGGTGGTCACTTTGCTTATTGCCATATTCATCATGGCAAATGGTCTTGGGCTGGTGGACAGCCTGGACTTCGGCGCGGGGGCATATTATTATGCAGACATTCCCGGCTTCGAGAAATTCGTCCGCAATGACGCATACGACTCCCAACTCCCGCTCTGGCTTGCCATCACCCTCTTCCTCCTCTGGGGCGCCTTCGTCTATTGGTTGTGGACGAAAGTCGACAAGCACAACGATAACGACGACTAGCGGCACTGTCCTGCCTTTGTCCTCCTTTTCCCGTCGAGGCCGGGAGATAACTGCGTCTGCACACATCGTCACAACAACGATCAGATACGTATATGTTCCAACCTTCTACTTCCGGTAGAAGGTTGGGGCTATTCCTGCTGAAAAATGCGTTATCCTTCTACCCAAAGTAGAAGGTTGGAACAGTTCCTGGGCTGCTTGCCGTCTCCCCGGCTCGTTCCGTGTGAATTAGGAGCCGTTGTTGCCTCCAGCTCGCGGCGGGAGCAGTTTCAGCTTAGAGATCGATAGAGAAAGTCAGCGAGAAGTTGTGAGGGCTGCCCAAGCTCACGTTGTCAATCTTCATGGTGTCCCACAGATTGCCGCCCGAATAGCTGTAAGAGACACCTATGCGTGTGTCATAAGGAATCCAGAGCAGATTTGCGAGCCTTGCGGCAATATCGATTCCGGCACTGAACATGCCGGTGTCCGGCAGGCTTTCCGAGCCACAGTAGAAGCCGTAGTCGAAATGTCCGGTGACCTCAAAGTTCCGCACGTAAGTTATCGGACCAAGTCCTGCCCAGTCCACGGGCAGAGCCGGCATGATGTAGTCGACCGTGAGCTTGTTCTGTACGGGATATCTTTTCGCTATATAACTTTGAGTGCTCGTGGCGGCTGATGCCGCTCCCCTTGGGAGAATGATAAGATAGCTTTCCGCCATCTTTCCTTCCATTCTGAACTGGCTGGTGGCAGTGAGCTTGATGGAATGAGTCTCCGCTGCACCCGGAAGATAGCCGTACAGGTATGAAAAGGCGTTCGGAGTGAAGAGTCCGGCGTCTCCCGGCCGCCTGCTGGCACCCGCTTCGAAGCCGATACCCCATCGAGGATAGATGCCAGAATGCGCGGTTCCGAGCATGGAGTATCCTCGGATGCTTGCCGATATTCTGCTCAGAGGCACTAACTTGCCATATTCGGCGCCATTGAAGAATGTGACTTTCCCGGCATTTTTGTTGCCGGTCACATCCACCAGCTTGACATTCACAATGCCTGGATTCAGGATGTCGTTACTGAATCCGTAGTTCAGCTGCGGTATAAGGCCGCGGCTCCAGCCGCCGCTCGAGAAGTTGAGTGGGACATAGATTTTTGCTGTTCCGGAGAAATATGGGGTGTCGAGGTCTTTCTGGACAAGCGACAGGGTGCCGGCAGTGCCTGTGACTGCCGCTCTGCAGAAGTATTGGTCACTGTCCCTGTCCCCGAAGTCTCCGCTCAGTTCGATGACAGGGTAAAGTCCTGAATAAGTGAATTTTGCGTGAGCGGAGTGATTCCATCCGCCAGCCGAATGAGTGACGGAACAGCCTATGAAGCCGGATGATGTGCCGAGGTCGTTCTGGAAGAAAGCGGTTGCGCCCAGCAAGCCCTTGGTGAAGATGGATTCGAAGCTGGAGGCGCTTATCTCGTCGTAGTTGACGAAGACTGGAAGCCAGGAGTGGAAACGGAAAAGATGGGCGGCTTTGTGGTAGCGGGTGGGCTCGGAGATGGCCGTGACGGCTTCCGGCAGCTGGCGGAGGGATGCCTCCTGAGCGGAAAGTTTGTCCGCGACAGGATAGCGGTACAGGTCTCCGTATTCGACATTTCTTTCTTCTGCTTTTCCTTTATAGAGCATCCGTCCGTTCGGGTCAAGTGCCGAAAAACAGAGGCTGTCGCCTTCCACTAGGAAGTCTGACGCGCCGAAACGGTTGTTGCTGCACTGAATGACTGTGTCGCCGTCGAGGCGATAGAGTTCATTGACTCCGGAACGGTCGCTGACGAAATATAGTCTGCCCCCGGATGAGCGGAGCTGCTTGATCTTCGCTGGCTGTGGAGCCAGGACAAGGGCGTATCCTCCTGTCACGGAGTAGATGCCGAAACCGCCCGGCGATATCGCGCTCGCGGCTATCCCGCCGTCCACCCAGGCTGTCTCCACGACCTGGAGTGAATCCGGAGCCTGGTAGCGCTCCAGTTCCTGACCGTTCCTGCCATCGAGGACAACGACGGCGCTCGCTCCGGTGACGGGGTATTCTGAGGCGGCGACACGGTGGTCCGAAGGAGACGGGGCTGGATTGTAGAGTCTTCCTTTTTTGGTCAGCGCCTTCTTGCCGTGACCGGAATTGTCCGCGGTCATTATGCGTGAAGTGGATTTCATACTCCAGCGTGGGTCCGGGACACTTTCGCTCCATAAAAGCTTGCCAAGGGGTTCGGAGTATTGCAGTGAGCTCGCGGTTGAGGAGAACGGGCGGATGACTTCCTGTTTGCCGGAGGCATCGATTTTCACGAGCCGCGGAGTAGAGGTCAAGCTCTGCCTGACGGCAATAATATCATTGCCTGCGGCAGTCGGTGACAGGTATTCGGTGAAACGTCTGGTGGACGGAGTGAACTGCACCGGCTCGACGAACGGCCCTCGGGATATTTCATCCGTCTTCCATATCTCGTTCTGGACTTCGCAGATTTCCTGCCAGGCCTCGCGGAACTTCTTACCGGAAATGTCCTTCACCGTGTACTGCAGGTTGAAGAACGGGAGATTGAGCGGCCCCGGACGATTGTGGAGATGGTCATAGAACTTCTTGGCAAAAAGCGGGTCATCATAAGTGCTGCGTACTCCTCCGACAAGCATGTATCCTGCCTTGTAGTGGTCCGGAGTGTACTTTCTCTGTGACCCCCAGCGCCACTGATACCAGTTTCTGAAGTCTCCAGCATCGAAGCTGACGCGGTAATACTCGAGAAAGTCAGCTTCCCTTCCGCGGCCGGAACCGGTCAGGGCGGTCTCCGCTACTACAGCGTCGCCTTCGAACAGCGCCGGTCCGGCATACAGTGCTGCCATCGCACCTCCGAACAGATCTCCTGAAAGCCAGTTGAAAAGCTTGTAACCGCGCAGGCGGCCTGCCTGCATCTGGGAGACGTGGCGCGACTCGTGGATGACCAGATTTGTCTCCCAGTCCATCACGTCGGGATTGCGTCCGGCCGGTCCCGTGAAAAGGTCCATTCTGCGCGGCGCCCAGGTCACGACACCATTGGCGTCAGCCGTAAAGGCGTGCAGTATCACCGGCATCGGCTTGCGGTATTTCCCGTTCGGCTCCACACCGATGCTTGCGCCGACGGGCGAACGGAACTGTTCAAGCAGGGTCCCGTATTCTATGGCGAGGGAGTCCAGCCCTTCCGGGTAGATGATGCGGAAATCAGGGGTGGAGATGGAGTACCATTTGAGGCCGCCGGGGTCGTCTCCGGTGGAGTAGAACTGTCCGCTGGCAGAAATGCAGAGCAGCAGGCAGGCGATGAAAGACAGTCTATGTTTTATACCCATAAGCGGCGTTCCCTCCGACAAAAATATAAATTATTAATTATTATTCTTAATTTTGTACGATTATATAAGAGTTAAGATTTTATGAGTACTGTTCTTCAAGTCCTCACGATGTTAGGCTCTCTCGGAATGTTCCTTTATGGAATGTCTTTGATGAGCGGAGGACTTCAGAAAATGGCAGGTGACAAATTGAGGTCATTCATGGCAGCCATGACCTCCACAGCGTTCAAACGCGTTCTGACCGGTATCGTAGTCACCGCCCTTGTTCAGTCATCGACTGCGACCACATTGATGCTTGTCAGTTTTGTGAATGCCGGTCTCCTTTCTCTTGCCAACGCTATCGGAGTCGTGATGGGCGCCAATATCGGTACGACCGTCACAGCCTGGATATTCGCCCTCTCATTCGGCGGAGGTTCGTTCAGCCTCGGTGCCATCGCCGTTCCGCTGATGTTCTTTGGCTACTTGCTTATTGCTTCGAAGAAGAAGACAAGCAAGAACTTCGGTGAGTTCGTGATGGGCTTCGCGCTCCTTTTCCTTGGTCTCAGCACCCTGCGTGAGGTTTCGACCATTCTTCTTGACAATGACCCGGTCCGCGTCTTCCTTTCTCACCTGACGGGATTCGGAGTCGGCTCCATCCTGATTTTCATGGTCACCGGCGCCTGCATGACACTCATGCTTCAGTCATCTGCCGCGACCATGGCCATCACCATGGTGCTTGTCGCCAACGGCTATATACCGTTTGAGATGGCAGCCGCGATGGTTCTCGGTGAGAACATCGGTACGACCATCACCTCCAACATTGCGGCTTCGGTCGCGAATGTTTCGGCAAAACGAACAGCCCGCGCCCATATGCTCTCCAATGTGTTCGGAGTCTGCTGGGTGTTCTCGATCTTCCATCCATTCCTGCGTCTTATCGGAGTGATTGTGGAAGCTTTCGGCTTCCCGAATCCGGCGACGACGGACTTTGCGACAGCAGATGCTGCCACAAAGGAAGCGCTGGTCGCATCGCTCCCGTTCTGCGTCGCCACCCTCCACTCATTCTTCAATATCATCAACACCATGATTCTCATATGGTTCGTTCCGGTGATCGAGAAGATAGTCACCTGGATGGTGCCTTCACCTAAGGGCGAGCCGGAGCTCTTCCGCCTCAAATATATCGGCGGCGGCCCTCTCAGCACCGCGGAACTTTCGCTCAATGAGGCCAAGCAGGAAGTCGTGCATTTCGGAGAGATCTGCTACAAGGGATTCGGCTATATCCGTGAAGCCATCAACGAGCCTGACACGGAGAAGTTCGAGGTCCTCAACGACAAGCTCATCAAGTATGAGGAGATCACGGACAGCATCGAGTTCGAGATTGCGTCCTACCTCAATGAAGTGTCCAAGGGTGAGATCAGTGCTGCGACCAATCTCCGCATCAAGAGCATATACAAGATCATCGGTGAGATGGAGAGCCTTGGTGATTCAGGTGAGGCCATCGGCCGTATGCTGCGCCGCACTTTCGCCCATGGCAAGAGTTTCGACGCTGTCATGCTGAGGAAGCTCAACCGTATGCTTGACCTGGTCGAAGAGGCATACAAGGCAATGATCTTCAACCTCAAGACAGGATACAAGAACCTGTCAAACATTTCCAACGCCTCTGATGCTGAATACAATATCAACGGTTATCGCAACAGCCTCCGCGAAGAGCATATCATCAATATCGAGAAGGAGAACTACCAGTATCAGACAGGTGTGTTCTATATGGACATAGTGAATGAGCTTGAGCGTATCGGCGACTTCATCATCAATGTTTCGGAAGCCCTTATTGGCGAAAATGAAGACTAGTACTGTCGTGTCGGTTCTGCTGGCGGCCGTGCTTCTGTGCGGCTGTGGGACTCGCAGCGGGTCAGGCTCGTCAGGCTCTGTCGAGGCCGCTCCCGTCAGGGAGTTTCCGACACTCAGGATACCATCCATGTACTCCGATCCATATGACCGTATGGTCTATGCGGCTGAGCATTATTGGGATGCTTTTCTTTCTGTGGACTCGGCATGGCTGTGTGATTCGCTGACAATAAACGGCGTTCCTGCGGAAACGGTCGAGGAGCACTTTGCCACGTATGTCGAGCTGCTTTCCCAGATAATGGCTTTTCCTGCAGGCCAGACCAATGTCGCTCCGGCTGTCTCAGCTGTTTCTGACGCACGGAAAGGGATGTCCTCGTTGTTCAGGCGTGTTGAGGCCAAGCAGCAGTCCGACAGCCTCTCGAATGTTTTCGACCGCTTCGCGGCAATGGTGGAGAAATACCTCTATGACCCGAACTCTCCATATCGTTGCGAAGACCTCTATCTGCCTTATGTGCAGGGACTTGCAGAATCCCCTCTTACCAATCCGCTTATGGTGCCGGCATATGGTCATGATGCTCAGATGTGTGCGATGAACAGCATAGGTTCGAAGGTTCCGGACTTTGTGTTCAAGGATATTGAAGGCCGGTCGTATTCGCTATATGGTGTGAAAGGGACATTTACCCTGCTTTTCTTCTCGAATCCTGGCTGCGAGGCCTGCAAGGACATCATCGAGAGTATCAAGGCGGACCTCCGGCTTGAGTATATGATTTCCAAAGGCTCCCTTGCTGTCGTGAATGTCTATATCGACGAAGACCTTGATGCATGGAAGTCCTATCAGGACTATTATCCTGATACCTGGTACAACGGATACGACCCATCGTACAGTATTCGACAGGACATAAAGTACAATGTCCGCGCGATCCCTTCTCTTTATCTTCTCGATTCCGAGAAGCGCGTCATCATGAAGGACGCTCCTGAGAACCGCGTCTTCGCCTACCTGGACGCCGCGGTCAGATAATTAAATACATGATATGTTAAAGACGATATTGCTTGTTGGTACGGGAAGTTTTGTGGGTGGAGTTTCCAGATATCTGGTTTCTGTTTTGATGAAGGGAAACGCATCCGGTTTTCCCTGGGCTACTTTAACGGTGAACCTGCTGGGGTGTTTCATCATCGGGCTTGTCGGAGGACTCATTGCCAAGCTTTCCGGTCCTTCCAACAACTGGAGTTTTCTGGTAATTACCGGATTTTGCGGAAGCTTCACGACTTTTTCAACCTTTGCCAAGGACAGTGTCGCCATGCTTCAAGCCAGCAATATTGTCGGGTTTGCACTGTATATCGCAGTGAGCGTCATCGTCGGCATCGCTTTGACAGCGTTTGGCTGGTGGCTTGTGAAGTAGGCTTGTTGTTTAGAATATGAAAAGAATCTCTCCGCTTGCTTTTTTCTTCCTCGGAGTTTTCCTGCTGCTGGCTGCCATATTGATTGGCTGGGACAACCGTCGTGCGGTCACCCTGCCGATAATATTCCTTGTTGTGCTGGCTATAGCCGGAGTGCGAATTCTACTGCAGAAAAACAACAATAACACAGAATGACATCATTTGCCGAAGTGAGCGTAACATGTTAATTTTTTGCAGATTACGCACGCTTATCACGAATTTTGCGAAGTTTTAAGAGTGCCAAATCCCGACAGAAAGAATTCCCGTCACCCTGCCTTCTCCCAGTCCCTCCGCTTCGAGTTAGGGACAGAAACAGTTGTGTATCGCACATTCTTTCCCTAACAGGTAAAGTGGAAAAACAGCCGCGCTTGACCCGGCAGGACAGGAAGGGACAAGGCTGGGGCAGGACGGCAAGCGGAGCGTTTCGGCGAAGCCTGCCTGTCAGCGGAGCGGGCGTCCCTGCCCCTGTCTTGGATAAAGCGGAACAGCACTGGTGCAGGACGGCAAGATGAAGAGCGGACTCATTGTCTCGAACGCGAGACAATGAGTGACGGTTTGGCCATCAACTCCGCATTGAAAATAGGATGAGTTAAGAAAATTGTGTATATTCGCACAAGTCGCCTTCAAACAGGCATGAAAGGAGAATTACAAACCGCTATAAATGAAAAAGATTATCTCTATTGCATTGATGCTGGCAGTACTTGGAGTGTCGGTCAACGCCCAGTCAAAGAAAGTGTCCATCCTCGGTGACTCATATTCTACTTTTGACGGTGTGAATCCTCCGGGCTACGCTCCGTTCTATCCAGACTCTAAAAACGATGTCAAGGAGGTGAGCCAGACATGGTGGAGCCTTTATAATGAGGCGATGGGTTATACGCTTGAAGTGAATGACTCATGGGGCGGAACCACCATCTGCAACACCGGTTACGGAAGAAGGAACTCCGCGAATTCGTCATTCAATTCCCGCCTCTGGAAGCTCGGCGATCCCGACATCATCTTCGTTTTCGGCGGCACTAACGACGCCTGGGCCAACTCCCCTGTCGGCGAGTACAAGTATTCCCATATCACAAAAGAGGACTGCAATTATTTCCGTCCGGCACTGGCATACACGCTCGATGCTCTTGAGAGGCTCTATCCGGACGCGACCGTCTATGCTATCCTCAACTCCGAGCTGAGGGAGGAGATCAACGAGTCTTTCCGCGAAGTCTGCAAGCACTTCAGCGTGCAGCTGATCGAACTCCATGACATAGAGAAGCAGAACGGCCACCCTTCCATCAACGGCATGAAGGCCATCTGCGACCAGCTTGTCGAGGCCATAAAATAAAGAAACAAATTTAATACACTAAGCTATGGATATCAAGAAAGAAGGTTACTACTATACCTTGACAAACACCAAGGGAGCCAGCGTCACGCTCTCAGAGATCGGAGCCGGTATCGTCTCCATCATCGTTCCTGACAAGGACGGCAAACTCGCAGACGTCGTTCTCGGCTACGAGAAGCCGGAGTCATATTTCGGAGACGGTCCTTTCCTCGGAAAGTGTCCGGGACGCTTCGCCAACCGTATCGCCCTCGGCAAGTTCACCCTTAACGGCAAGGAGTATACTCTTCCTATCAACAACGCTCCGAACCACCTCCACGGAGGTCCGGAAGGATTCTCAAACAAGGTTTGGGAAAGCCGTCTCGTCGGTGACGCTGTGGAGTTCATGTATTTCTCAGAGGACGGCGAACAGGGATATCCCGGCAACCTCAAGGTCGTGGCTCACTACGAATGGAGCGAGGACAATGAGCTTAAGCTCACATTCACCGCAGAGAGCGACGCCGACACCTTCATCAACATGACCAACCATGTATACTTCAACCTCAACGGCGAGGGCAACGGAAATATCCTTGGACATATCCTGAAGCTCAACTGCTCGGAGTACCTGCCTACCGACGACACTCAGATCCCACTCGGCGACAGCGAGCCGGTAGCGGGAACCCCTATGGACTTCGTCAATCCTAAGGCCATAGGCCGTGATATCAGAGCAGACTTCGAGCCATTGAAGATCGGCAGCGGTTACGATCACTGCTGGGTCATCGACGGAGCCGAGCCGGGACAGCTTCAGGCAGCAGCGAAGCTCTGGTCAGAGGAAAGCGGACGTCTGGTGGAGATCTTCACCACCCAGCCTGGTCTTCAGGTGTATTCCGGAAACTGGCTTGCAGGATGCCCGGTGGGCAAGAACGGCCACATCTATCAGAACAATGACGGCGTCGCCATCGAGTGCCAGCACTTCCCTGACAGCCCGAACAAGCCGGAGTATCCTTCAACTCTCCTCCGTCCGGGCGAGACTTATGAAGAGGCCATCATTTTTGCATTCAAAACCATCTGATGAAACAATACCTCGATTTACTCCGCCACATCATGGATGACGGCGTTGTCAAGACCGACCGCACAGGCGTGGGCACGAAGAGCGTGTTCGGATACCAGATGCGTTTCAACCTTCAGGAACGTTTCCCTCTCCTGACAACGAAGAAAGTGCATCTGAAATCCATCATATATGAGCTTCTCTGGTTCATCGCCGGCGACACCAACGTCAAGTATCTCCAGGACCACAAGGTGACCATCTGGGACGAGTGGGCCGACGAGAACGGTGACCTGGGACCGGTCTATGGCCATCAGTGGCGCAGCTGGCCGGCTCCTGACGGCCGCTCGATAGACCAGCTCTCGCAGGTCATAGACT
>JAZRWN010000100.1:0-5986 GCA_045599725.1 Candidatus Cryptobacteroides sp.
GTATCAGACCGCATCGCAGACATACCTGAATGCAATGGCCGAGAGGATGAACTCTCTGCTGCAGCTTAGAATAAAAGATGCCGTTGTTCGTTATTATAACGGTGAGTCATATATCAATCAGTAAATAACTTACACTATGGATAAGATAATTGAAAGATCTACCGGCTGGAAAGCCGCATTTACAAGGAAGGCTCTTCCGTGGTGGCTTGGGGCTGCGCTTGCATGCCTTGTGATCTTCCTTCTGGTCAAGCCGAGCCACAGCCCGCTCAGAGTCAGCGGTGACACCATTTCGGTGAGCGAGGTGAAGGCCGGAGAGTTCAACGACTACATCCGCCTGAGCGGTACGGTGCAGCCGCTGGTGACCATTCAGATAAGCCCTATCGAGGGTGGTATCGTGGATGCCATTCTCATTGAAGAGGGCTCGCAGGTGAAGAAGGGTGACGAGATTCTGCGCCTTTCAAACGACAACTTGGATCTCCAGATTTTGAATTCCGAGGCTGAACTCGCGGAGAAGGAGAACATCCTTCGCAATACCCAGATTCAGATGGAGCAGGACAGGCTGAACGTAAAGCAGTCTAAGGCCGAGTATCAGCTTAATGTGAAGAGGCTCAAGCGCACATACGAGCAGCAGGAGACTCTCTATGAGGAGAAACTTATCGCCAAGGAAGAGTATCTGAAGGCCCAGGAGGATTATGACCTTGCGGCTGAGAAGTTGCAGATCATCCTCGACAAGGAGGTTCAGGACAGTCTCTTTCGTTCGACTCAGGTGGAACGCATGCGTGAGAGTCTGGAGAACATGCAGATCAATATGCGGATGATACGCAAGCGCAAGGACAATCTCACCATCAAGGCTCCTATCGACGGCCAGCTCGGCATACTTGACGCCGTTCTCGGCGAGAACATCGGTGCAGGCACCAAGATAGGCCAGATCAGCGATATGAGCAGCTACAAGATCGAGGCGCAGATTGACGAGCATTATATCGACCGCGTGACTCCTGGCCTTGCAGCTACTTTCGAGCGCCAGAGTGCGACCTTCAATGCATCGTTGCGCAAGGTTTATCCTGAGGTGCGTGACGGCAAGTTCAAGGCGGACTTCAAGTTTGAGGGCGAGGTGCCGGAGAACATCCGCAGCGGTCAGACCTATTACCTCAATCTCCAGCTCGGTTCTCCGGAAGGTGCTGTGCTTATCCCTCGCGGCAGTTTCTTCCAGAAGACAGGCGGCAAGTGGATATACGTGGTGAGCAAGGATGGCAGCAAGGCCGTAACGCGTGAGATCCGCATCGGTCGTCAGAACCCTCAGTACTACGAGGTCCTTGAAGGCCTGGAGCCTGGCGAGAAGGTCATCACATCCGGCTACGACAGCTTCGGTGATAATGAAGTATTAATTTTGCAGTAAGATACGAATATGAAAAGTTTTTTTAGATTTCTCTGGGAACATAAGTCATTGACAGTAATTCAGATTCTGAGTATCAGCATTGCTCTGTCATTCGCCATACCGGCTGTCAGTTTGATGCTTGAACTCCAGAAGATGAATCATGACAACCCACAGTACAAGGATATCTATGGAGTCAAGACGGCAGGTACTATGAGCTTTGCCGAAGAAGATAATTATTTCATTGACAAATATCCGGAAGTTGAGGCAGCCACAATGTTTGTCTCTTCCGGAACTCAAATGAAAACCGATATCATTGTTGGAAGCACCCAGCATTCTGCCAAGACAATGTTCTGCAATGCCGACATTGCCGACTTCTTCCCGATCAAGATGATTTCGGGTTCAATCGAATCCATTTCAGAAGGCAAAAACATAATCCTTTCCAAGGAATTTGCCGCATCTCTTTCAGACGAGAACCTGCTTGGCAGCACAATCTTCATCAAAGATGACAGTTATCTGGTCAGTGGTATTATGGAGGGATTTGAAAGCCGCAGGATACCGTATACCGATATCATTCTCAACATGGATGAGAACATTGATGGAAACAGCTTCTTTACATATACATTCTTGCGCCTTAGCGAAGGAACCGATATCGAAACCTTTACGGAAAAGGTCGTAAAGAATGAGACCGAATTGTTTGCCTCAAACCTTGGCGTATCCAAGGACTATCTCAGACTTGGATTCGAGCGCTACGACAAGATGGCTGTTTCATCAAGTTTCTACTGGCTGACATCGATGAATCCTAATATGCTGATCATGGCAGGTATGTCAGTGCTGCTGCTTCTCCTGTTCGCCTTTTCGAACTACGCCAATCTCAGCATGGCTATGTCTACAAGACGAGCAAAGGAGATGGCGACAAAGATGCTTCTCGGTTCTTCAAAGTCCATGATATGGGGCCAGTCCATGTGTGAGAACATCGTTTTCACTGCGATATGTTTTGTGCTTGGACTTCTGTTTGCGTCATTCTCAGCTGACGCACTTAACAGACTTATGTCCATAGATAGTCCCACAGATCTTTTGAGTTCCCTTGTCCTCAATCCGGTCTCTTTACTTGCATACGCAGTTCTCATAGTAGTGATAGGTTTGCTGACTGGTATTGCACCAGCCAGAGCTGTATCTCGCTATTCTGCACTTGATATTGTAAAGGGCGAGTTCAGGGCAAAGGAGAAGAAGTTTGTCAGCAAGATCCTGATTGTCATTCAAGGAGTACTGACTGTCGCACTGCTGTTTGTGACAATCGTAGAGTTGACCCAGTTCAGTCACAACCTGAAGATGGACTTCGGTTGCGAAATCGACGATGTCTATTCTGTCCGTCTCCCCTCGTCTGACGATGCAGAAAAGGATCTTGTAATGCAGGCATTGCGATCCAAACCATATGTGTTGAAAGCGGGATATGCAGAGTCTATACCAGGCTTCTGCTACAACACAAGCGATCTTGAGAAAATGTATGTCAACAATCTTGTATGTGACCAGGATGCGTTCGCTGCATTGGGATTCAGGGTGTCGGAAGACTTCGTCTCCAGAGGGACATCCACATTATGGATTTCTCAGCAGATGAAAGATTTGATGGGAGGCACTGAGCTTAGTGGTGAAGAGATGGATATCCTGGGTGCAGACGTTGTCGGCGGAACAATCGAAAAATTCCTATCCAACTCGAATCTCGAGTCGGGATATGTCTGTGTGACTGTGAAAAGTGCAGAGTCCCCGTTAGATAAGGCATACATCGTATTGCGAACTACAGGTAACCATCGCGAATTGTCGAAAGATATTCAAGAGACTGTCAACAATGTCATTTACTCCAACTCGGACAGATTCAAGAGTTCAATGTGCTATTACGTGCGAGACTTTTATAATGAGGAAAGATTGAGCCCTGTCGAATCTCTTCTCAGTCTGATGAAGGAATACCTGATTATCATGCTCGCCCTTTCTTTGCTTGGAATACTCGGCATCAGTACGTATAACATGCAGATTCGTAAGCACGACATAGCAATACGCAAGGTATTTGGCTCATCGACAAAAGAAGAGACTATCAGGAACACACGCTCGTATTCAAGACTGATGCTTATTGTCAACATCTTGGGTCTTCCTCTTGGATATTTGCTCGGAACGGTTCTTCTTCAGTCAGAAGTTTCCAAGATCGCTATCTCTCTTTGGATGTTCATCGTGACATTCCTGTGCACAATGGCTGCCGTTGTATGTGTATGCTCGATACAGTCTTACTTTACTGCGAATGTAAATCCAATCGACAACCTCAAATCAGAATAATAACAAATAAAAAAATACAATCATGATCAAAGTATCAAACCTCAGCAAGGTCTTCAGGACCGAAGAAATCGAGACAACAGCTCTCAATGGTGTATCATTCGAAATCAAGGACGGCGAGTTCGTGGCCATCATGGGCCCTTCAGGATGCGGCAAGTCAACTCTGCTTAACATCCTCGGCCTTCTTGACAACCCTACCGAGGGCTCTTACCAGTTCGGAGAGACGGAGGTGGCTGGACTCAAGGAGAAGGACCGAACCAAGTTCCGCAAGGGTAACATCGGCTTCATCTTCCAGAGCTTCAACCTGATTGATGAGCTCAGCGTGTATGAGAACATCGAGCTGCCGCTGCGTTATCTTGACCTCCCTTCATCGGAGCGCAAGGCCCGTGTGACCGAGATGATGAAGCGCATGAACATCAGCCACCGTGCAAAGCACTTCCCTCAGCAGCTCTCCGGAGGTCAGCAGCAGCGTGTGGCCATCGCCCGTGCCTGTGTGGCCAATCCTAAGCTGATCCTGGCCGATGAGCCTACAGGTAACCTCGATTCAAAGAACGGCAAGGAGGTTATGGAACTTCTGCAGGAACTCAACAACGAGGGCGCAACCATCGTAATGGTGACCCACTCTCAGAAGGATGCAGCAATGGCCCAGAGGACAATCGATTTGTTCGATGGTAAGATTGTATCAGATGTAAAGACCGAACTGTGAGGTTGAGCACGAAGTGCTGAAAAAGGAATAATTGATGGCATTGATTTTCAAGAAAAGTTTAATTTTTGTGCAGTTTGTATGATGGATTTTCTTATTTTTGTGCATAAAAATTAAGAGTTTGCTATGACCGATTTAGTACGCATACTTACAGACCAGAAGGAGGAGCTGGAAGGAATTGATTTCGCTGAACAGGTTTCACGCCCTGAAGAAAACCAACTTAACCTTAAAAGTAAGGTTGCTCAGGTGGTGATTGGAGTGAGACGAAGCGGGAAATCAACCATTTGTCAGAGGACGATTATGAATTCCGGACAGCCTTTCGGGTATGTCAACTTTGATGATGTGCGCCTGGATGGTATGACCGCAAAGGATTTCGACAAGATATTGAAGGCTCTGTATAGAATCAACGGAGATTTCAGTATCCTATATCTGGACGAGGCTCAGGATGTCAAAGGGTGGCATCTGTTCGTAAACAGGATGCTTCGCTCCGGGATGAAGGTCGTTCTTACCGGGTCAAACGCTAATCTCTTGAGCAGTGACCTTGTGACATATCTCACAGGCCGCTACAATGAGATTAGTCTTTTTCCGTTCTCTTTCTATGAATATTGTGTATCCAAATCCGTTGATACATCATCGGCCAGCACGAAGAAACAGGCATTGAGGCAGAAAGCCCTTGACGAGTATATAGTCAGCGGAGGCCTGCCTGAAGTGGTGCTGAATAACGAGGGTAAGGATTATGTAATGTCCCTGCTCAATGCAATCATAACAAAGGACATCAAGAAACGACATAAGATACGTTACATAGAGACACTTCAAAGCATCGCGAACAGCCTTTTAGACAAGTACTGTCAGGAAATATCCTTCAATGACATCGCAAGGGAGTTTTCTCTTAACTCAGTGCATACAGCAGAGAAGTATGTTTCCTATCTTGAAGAAGCCTTCCTGATACGAATCGTCCACAAGTATTCTTTCAAGAGTAGCGAACGTGCTTCAGGTCGTAAAGCCTATACGGTGGATCTTGCTTTTGCTACGAACAGGAAAGACACACTTACAACCGCAAACATTGGCTGGAGGCTGGAGAACATCGTTCTGATAGAACTCCATCGTAGGATCAACAGACAGTATCAGAGCATCTTTTATATGAAGAAGAACAATCAGTTTGAGGTTGATTTTGTTGTATGTGAGAAGAACAAGGCGATAGAGCTTATTCAGGTTACACATCATATTGAGGGCGCTGACACAAAACTTTACAAAAGAGAGGTTGGTGGACTCGCCAAAGGTGCTGCTATGTCAAACTGCCATAACCTGAAATTGATTGTAATGGAGGGAGAAAGAAATACCATACATGAAGGTGGGGAAACAATAGAGGTGATACCTGCTTCTGACTGGCTCTGTAACCAAGATAGATACTGATGAAACACGGCAAGATACTCGTAGTCGATGATAATCAGGGCATACGCAGTGCCCTGAAGATACTTTTGCCTGCACATTTTTCGCAGGTGGAGATCATCGCGTCCCCTAAGAGCCTGGTCACTACAATGGAGGCGTTCCGTCCGGACGTGGTACTGCTGGACATGAACTTCTACACT
>JAZRWN010000101.1:0-19878 GCA_045599725.1 Candidatus Cryptobacteroides sp.
GGTATATCCCGGCGCCTTTAGCAGCCGCGAGATGGCGAATATGGCTTCAAGAGCCACCATGCTCCAGCCGCAGATCCGGTAGACGCGGTTGCGGACAATCTTCCGGGGGGTCTTGACCGGCTCCGATCTTGTGAACAGGAAGATGCTGTTGAACGCGATGAGCAGGAAGAAAATGGCCGCGCTGACGGTGTGGATGATGTGCGAAACCTGAATCGGCACCTGGAAGAATCCCACCAGCGTCCCGTCCGGAATCCAGCTTACCTTGCATGGGAACAGTACTATGCCCAGTCCAAAAATGCCGCTCAGGGAAGTAATCCAGTTGTCAATTGGTTCGCAGCCGATGTATGAGATAAGCACAATGGCCGCAGGGACCAGCACGCCGACCATTGCCGGACTCTGGTAGTAGGTCGCCGAAATGCTCCACCACCACTCGTCGCTTGGGTGCGGGGCGATACCTGCTGAAAATAAAGCCAGCCAGGGAAGTATCATTCCGAGGAGACCGCAGAGGTTCCTGACCCGGTAATACATTTTCGTCTCTTTAGTGTTGCTCGGCTTGCCGGAAAGTGATCGTAATGAAGTCGTTTGCATAGGCTAGAAATATTTCTTTTCCTCGCGGTCAAGCGCGATGAATATGAAAATCAGGATGGTGAACGCCCAGAGGGACGAGCCGCCGTACGACAGCAGCGGCAACGGGATGCCGATGACCGGCATGAGCCCGATGGTCATACCGACATTAATGAACAGATGCATGAAGATGCAGCTCGCCACGCAGTATCCGTAGATACGAGTGAATGACTCTCGGCTTTTTTCGGCGTCCGTTATGATGCGGGCTATCAGGAACGCGTAGAGCAGTATCACGAAGGCGCAGCCTATGAATCCCCATTCCTCCCCGACGGTGCAGAAGATGAAGTCCGTGCTCTGCTCCGGAACGAAGCCGTATGTGGTCTGTGTGCCGTGCAGGAAGCCTTTGCCGGCGAATCCGCCGGAACCGATGGCTATCTTTGACTGGTTGACATTGTAGCCTATGCCGGAAGGGTCCTCCTTCATGCCGAGCAGCACTTCGATCCTGGCTCTCTGGTGGTCCTGGAGCACATCGTTGAACAGGAATTCCGTGGAGAATATCAGCATGATTCCGACAAGGAAGGCGCCGATGGCCGCCCACATGTAGGTGCGCTTGTCCCTGTATGCCTTGAAGATGCACACCGGCAGAAGCAGGGCACATATGCCGAGCAGGAGAAATAGAGGCTTGAAACCAAGAAGGAAGGTCCATCTGCTGTCACCGGTGATCGCCCCGGCCACGGAAGCGTCGACGGTCCCGAGTACAGAGGATCCCGGGATGAGCGCTTCGCAGACCGCTGTCCAGATCTTCGGAAGAAAGGCGAAGAGCAGCAGCGGAAGGCCTCCGAACAGCAGCCATTTTCCGCCTTTTTTCACCTGAAGGCAATAGCAGAATGACACGATGGTCAGCAGGACGATGACGGAATAGTAGGAGGATGCCGTGAGCGTCAATATGAACAGCAGAACGCACATCCCGGCCACCATCAGGATCCAGCCGCTCAGGCCTTCGCGGTACAGGACGAAAAGGAAACCGAGGTACACGAGCGCCGAGCCGGTCTCGCTTTCAGCCACAATGGTGAGCATCGGAAGCCCCACTATTGCAGCGACCATGAAGAAATCCTTCGCCTTGCCGAGCTTGAAGTTCGGCTTGCTCATGGTGGCGGCGAGAAGAAGCGATGTCGTTATCTTGGAGATTTCCGCGGGCTGGAACTTCACTGGGCCAAGCTCGAACCACGAGTGCGAACCTTTCACATCGTTTGACACGAATATCACCAGCACGAGCAGGAAAACCACGAATGCGTACGACGGTACGGACAGAACCGCCCAGATGCGAGGATTGAACACGAACAGTATCAATGTCGCCAGTCCCAGCGAAGTGCAGATCCATATGAACTGCTTGCCGCTGCGCACGGACCAGTCGAATATGCTTGAAGGGTTGGCGGAGTGGACGGATGCATAGATGTTGATCCAGCCGACGAAGACCAGAAGCAGGTAGCATATCACCAGTTTCCAGTCAACTGCCTGTTTCAGGCCTCTTTTATATGTGCGGCTGGGCTGAAGCATGACGTCAGTCTGTTTTTACTCTTGACATGAGGTCCGCATTGAGGATGCGGTCCTCCACCGCCTTCCTTTCAGGACGTATCTCTCCGGTGAGGTACTGCTCCATCATGAGCGAGGCGATAGGGCAGGCCCAGGTGGCGCCGAATCCTGCGTTCTCGATATATGCGGCGATGGCTATCTTAGGGTCGTCCATCGGAGCGAAGCATATGAACACGGAATTGTCCGCTCCGCGTGGGTTCTGTGCAGTCCCGGTCTTTCCGCACACGTCGATGCCCGGGATGGCTGCGGCGAAGGCTGTGCCTCCGGCCGAACCGCCTCCGTTGACTGCCATGTACATACCTCTGATCACCTTCTGGAAATTGGTGGTGTCGACCTTAGGGTACTGGCGTTCGTGATACTTTTCATCAATGGTGATATCTTCCGAGTCCTTGATGATGTGAGGGATGATATAGTATCCGCGGTTAGCCACGGTGGCGCAGAGATTGGCTATCTGGAGAGGCGTGGCTCCGATCTCGCCCTGGCCGATGGAAAGGGAGATGATGGTGCTGAAACGCCAGCCCTTCTTGCCGTACAGTTTGTTGTAATAGTTCGAGGTCGGGATGTTGCCTCCGAGTTCGGAAGGGAAGTCGCTGCCGAGTTTCTGTCCGAAGCCGAAGCTCAGCACATAGTCGCGCCATTTGTCGAATGCTTCCTGGACCGAGTCGTATTTGCGGTTCTCGAGGATATTCCTGAATACATAGCAGAAATAGCCGTTGCATGAAGTGGCTATGGCGTCCAGCATGTTGAGGGGCGAGGCATGGCTGTGGCAGCCGAGCTTGTGCCCGTTTCCGTAAGGGAATCCGCTGACGCAAGGGTAGCGGTCCGCCGGCTGGAGCACTTCTTCCTCAAGGCCTATGAGACCGTTGACAAGCTTGAACACCGACCCTGGAGGATATGATGCCATCACTGTTCTGTTGAACATCGGCCTGTACGGGTCGCTGATCAGGTCATTGTAGTGCTGCCCTATGTTCGCCAGCTGGTCCACGCTGATACCCGGACTGGATACCATCGCCAGAATCTCTCCTGTCTTAGGCTCGATGGCCACGACACTGCCCACTTTGTTCTCCATCAGCCTCTGGCCGTAGTTCTGCAGTTTTGCGTCGATCGTGGTGACCACATCCTTGCCCGGAATGGCTTCAAGGTCCATTTCTCCATTGTTGTAGGCGGTCTGGATCTGGTTGTGGGAGTCTCTCAGGAAAATGTGGTATCCCTTCACGCCCCTGAGTTCCTTCTCCATGGCGGACTCCATGCCGGTCTTGCCAATATAGTCCCCGGACCTGTATTCCCCCGGGTGGCTCTTTAAATAGTCGGCGTCCACTTCGGACACATAGCCTAGAAGGTTTCCGCCAGCATCTATCGGGTAGTCTCGCACGCTTCTCATCTGACCTTTGAATCCCGGGAACTTGTACTGGATCTCGGCGAACTTCATATAGGTCTGAGGCGGGACCTGCTTTATCATGGTCTGGGACTGGTAGCCTATCGAAGTACGGTATTTGCGGTAGTATGCCATCCTTTCGCGTATGAACTGAACGTCCACGTCCAGGGCGTTGGCGAGGGCCACGGTGTCGAAAGGCGTCACCTCCCTCGGTGTCACGATGATGTCGTATGCGACTTTGTTGCCTACAATGATTTCGCCGTTGCGGTCATAGATGATGCCGCGGGTGGGATAGATGGTCTCGTAGACCATCGAGTTGTTGTCCGAGCTTTTCTTGTACTCGTCATGGACAATCTGGATGGAGAACAGTTTTCCGAGGAGAACAGCGAGGGCCACTCCCAGACCAATGAGAAGCTTGTTCTGTCTGTTGATCTCCATAACAACGATTATCCTTGAGTCCTTGTATCTTCCTTGTCCAGCAGGTCAGCGACCACCAGCGACAGCAGCCAGCCGGCGAGCAGTGATGCACCGAATCTGGCAAGGCAGAACCAGAGCGGCCTGGTCCCTGCACTGTCGGCCCAGATATAGATGGCCAGGAAAAGAGACTGTGCCATGAAGATGGCGACGCTTATCTTCCACAGCCCCTGCCTGTGCATGGAGATGTCCTCTTTCCTGGCGAAGATCTCTTCACCGAAAACCAGTCTCAATATGCCCTCTCGCGCAAAAGCCACGGGCACGAGGGCAAGTATGTTGAGACCAGGGAGACCGTCCGCGAGCAGGTCGACGGCAAGTCCCGTGAGAAATGCCGCCACCAGGGCGAATATGGTGCTTTTCCTGATCGGAATCAGGAGAATCATGACCGGCAGGATGGAAAGGACCACATACTGCGAGAGGCGGAAGAAATTGCAGATGCAGATCTGCATCACCAGAAGGATGGCGAACGAAACGATGAATCCGGTCTTTCTCATGGCAGCTCCTCCTCTTCTTCTCCTTCAAGGTTTTCAAGATATGTGATCTCCTCTCTGCCGTTGTTTGTCACGACAGTGACGTATTTCAGGGTGGAGAAGTCCTGGAACAGGGTGACGTCGATCTCGTTGACGGCACCGTTGACCATTTTTGCCTGTCCGGCCTGTCCGACCGGTATGTCAGCAGGGAACAGGGACGAATATCCGCTGGTGCTGACGGTGTCCCCCTCTTCGTACTTGAACTGGAGAGGAATCTCCTTGAGCACTGCACGGTCCTTGGAGATGCCGTCCCACGACAGAGGGCCGATCGCACCGCCGGTGCCCAGCCTTGCGCTGATGTTCACGCCGTTGTTCATCAGCGAGAGGCCGTAGGAATAGTGCTTCTCCACGGCGTCGATGATTCCGACGATGCCGCGTGAGGTGATCACTCCTGACTGAGGAAGCACTCCGTCCTCGTAGCCTTTGTTGATGATGAAATAGTTGTGCTGCTTGTTCCTGCTGATCTTGACTATTTCGGCAGGAATGTATGAAAAGTCTGAACTAGGGTGAAGGCTGTCAGCCAGCGCCTGCATGAGGGAAGCGTTTTCAAGGGATTTGTAGCTTCTCAACTCCTCGGACAGGCGGAAGTTCTCCTCGGCGAGCGAGCGGTTCTCCTTGTTCAGGAGGAAGTAGTGCCTTATCTCTTCGCATCCTCCCCAGATCTTTGCGTAGAAGCTATGTGAAAGCCTGGAGATCCATGCCTCCTGCAGTTCTCCTCCGTTTTTAAGCATACCAAGAGCAGCAATCTCCATAAAGATGAAGATTGCTGCCCCGATGAGTTTTCTGCCTATCTTCCGGTCGCTTGCCATTTACCTCATCAGGAATGAGTAGTTTTCCGTGTTCTTGAGGGCGATGCAAGTTCCTCTGGCCACTGCGTGAAGCGGGTCTTCTGCCACGTGGAAAGGAATATTGACCTTTTCCGAAAATCTTCTGGCAAGTCCTCTGAGAAGAGCTCCGCCACCCGAAAGGAAGATACCGTTCTCGACGATGTCGGAATATAGCTCCGGAGGTGTCTGCTCGAGTACATGGAGGATGGAGGTCTCGATCTTCGCGATGGACTTGTCAAGGCAATGTGCGATCTCCTGGTAGGAGATGACTGCTTCAACAGGATGTGCAGTCATGAGATTCGGGCCTCTGGCGATGAACGGCTCCGGCTCTTCGTCCAGGTTCTGGATGACGGCGCCGACAGCGATCTTGATCTTCTCGGCGGTGATTTCTCCGACGCGGATGTTGTGCTGCTGGCGCAGATAGTACTGGATGTCGCTGGTGAAGACGTCACCAGCAGTACGGATACTGTCCTGGACCACAAGTCCTCCGAGGGAGATCACGGCGATTTCCGTGGTTCCGCCGCCTATGTCGACGACCATGTTGCCTTTAGGCGCCTCCACGTCCAGACCGATACCGAGTGCTGCGGCCATAGGCTCGAAGATGAGGAAAACGTCACGTCCGCCTGCGTGTTCGGAGGAGTCGCGTACGGCTCGGATCTCGACTTCCGTACTGCCGGAAGGGATACCTACCACTATCTTGATGTTCGGTGTGAACAGTGACCTGTGCTTTGAGTTGACCTGCTTGATGAATCCGCGGATCATCATCTCCGCTGCGTTGAAGTCAGCGATGACGCCGTCCTTGAGAGGACGCACGGTCTTGATGCCAGGGTTCGCTCTTTCGTGCATCAGTTTGGCCTTCTGGCCGATGGCGATGCATTTACCTGAATTGTTGTCTATAGCGACGATGCTTGGCTCATCCAGAACTATCTGGTCATTCTGGAAAATGATGGTGTTGGCGGTGCCGAGGTCCATTGCCAGCTCCTGAGTCAAAAATGATAATGCCATTTGTAATGCTTTACTTGGTAGTTAAGTTTTAAACAGTCTGTAAAAATACTAAAAATATGTCGAATAAATGCTAAATTTGTATTGTAAATAAGTCAGTCTTTTCATGGCGTTCTTCGACAGACAAAAATATGTTGTCATTATGGCTGCCGGCCATGGTGCCAGAATGGGCACTGCTCTTCCAAAGCAGTTCCTCGAACTTGACGGGAAGCCGGTCCTTCAGCTTACTATTGAAAAGTTCGTGCTGGCATGCCCGGACATCAGGATAATCACGGTCCTTCCCAAGGAGCATGTCCAGTACTGGAGGGATTACTGCGCTAAGGCGAACTGCTTTTATCCTCAGATTCTGGTCGAGGGCGGCATCACACGTTTCCATTCTGTGCGCAATGCATTGAAGAAAGTGCCGGACGGGGTGCTGGTCGCCATCCAGGACGGAGTCCGTCCTCTTGTGAGCGCGGAACTCATCTGCAGGATGTTCGAGAGGATGTCCTCCTGCCGTGCCCTGATACCAGTACTGCCTTCCGTGGACACACTGAAGGCAGTACGCAAGGTTGTCTCTCCTACCGGGGAGGAACGGCTCGAGACCATACCTGGTGTCACTCTGAACAGGGAGGAGGTGTACCGCGGTCAGACTCCTCAGATTTTCTATTCCGAGGACATCAAGGCGGCATACTGCCAGGCTTTCGACACGTCGTTCACTGATGACGCGTCCGTGGCCGAGAGGATGAACATACCCCTCTCCTATATCGAAGGAGAGAGGTACAATATCAAGATCACTACTCGTGACGACCTGGATTTCGCCAGGGCCGTGCTTAATCTGAAATAGTGGAGAAATTCTTGTGCTGGTAGTTCTTGACCCAGACCTGACGCTCGAAGGCTTCGTCGAGTGAAATCATGGTGTCGGTCGACTGAATGTAAGGTATCTTCTGGATAGTGTTCAGAAGGACTTCCATAAGGTGGTCGTTGTCAAAGCAGTACACTTTCAGCAGAAGTGCGGCGCGACCGGTTACAAAATGACATTCCACGATTTCCGGCACATGCTTCAGCGCGCTGATGACCTGAGGATACTTGTTCGCTTCCGAGAGCGTGACGCTTATGTAGGCGCAAACGTTCAGGCCGAGAGCCTGAGGCTTGACGAGAAGCCGGGCTCCTGTGATCACTCCATTGGATTCCAGTTTCTTGACTCTCTGGTGGATGGCCGCGCCGGACACTCCGCACTCGCGTGCGATTTCCAGGAAAGGCATCCTTGCGTTGTTCACGAGGAAGGAGAGAATCTTCTGGTCGATTTCGTCGATGTGATATGTGCTTGCCATAGCAGGTTACAATTTTAAACCAAAACATTGCCAATATAAGATTAATTAATCGAATATCAGCAATGTTATGTAAAATAAATCGTTATAAGTCAGGCAATAACTATTTTCCCCGCCTTCTTCTGTACGATTTTTCGGTAGGTTTCGAATTGTTAATGACAGCTTTGCACTCCTCTTCTGTGAGAGAAGCGGCGTCCGCGTCCTTCGGCAGCCTGTAGTTGTTGCCGTCATGCTTCAGATATGCGCCGTACCGGCCGTTGATGACCTGGATGCCACTTTCCTGGAACTCTTTAAGAACACTGTTCACCGGAGTTTTCTCCTTGGAGGCGGTTATCAGTCTGACGCATTCGTCAAGGCTTACCTTCATCGGGTCAGTCCCGCGCGGGAGCGAGACATTGGTGTCGCCGAACTTGATGTAAGGGCCGAAGCGTCCCTTGGTCACTATGATGTCCACGCCCTCTGACTGCCCGACGGTGCGCGGGAGCTGGAACAGACTGCGTGCCTCCTCGAGGGTGAGGGTCTCTATGAGCTGCCCCTTTCCCAAACTGGCGAACTGACGATTCTCGCCTTCACCTTTTTGCACATACGGTCCGAACTGTCCGAAGCGTGCAGTGATCATCTGTCCGTCTGACGGATCAATGCCTATCTCGCGGGATACCCTGTTGAAGCTCCTGTCAGTCATGCTTTCCTTCACTTTCCGGTGGAAAGGTCCGTAGAAATTCCTTATGACTGTGTTCCAGACCTTGTCTCCCTCGGCTATGCTGTCGAAGTCCTTCTCCACGCTGGCCGTGAAGTCATAGTCAAGAACTGTCGGGAAGTTGTTCACGAGATAGTCAGTGGTCATCATGCCGATTTCCTGCGGGAGCAGCTTGCCCTTCTCCGCACCTATGGTCTCGACTTTCTCGCTTGTGGTGATGCTTCCGTTCTTGAGAGCCAGGTTCGTGACGGTGAGTTTCTTTCCCTCCTTGTCTCCTTTGACCACATAGCCCCTGTCAGTCGTGAGCTTGCCTATGATCTGGTTCCATGTGGCAGGGCGTCCGATGCCGAGTTCTTCGAGCTTCTTCACCAGGGTGGCCTCGGAATAGCGGGCCGGGGCCTGCGTGAATTTCGCGATGGCGCTGATGCCTTTGGAATCCAGTACCTGGCCGACCTTCACCGGCGGCAGTATGGTCTCCTCCTCCGGGTCGGCTTCATCGTCGCGGCTTTCCATATAAAGTTTGAGGAATCCGTCGAACAGCACCTGTGATGCCACGATGTTGAACTTCTCGCTTCTCTTGTCCGAATTGACCTTGATGTTCGTGTTCAATAACTTGGCGTCAGCCATCTGCGACGCCACGGTCCTCTTCCATATCAGATTGTAGAGCTTCTGTTCCTGTGCGCTGCCCTCTATCGAACTGTGCTCCACGAAAGTAGGCCGGATGGCCTCATGCGCCTCCTGTGCTCCCTTCACCGTGGTGTGGAACTGTCTGGTGCGTGAATACTCAGCGCCGTAGTTCTCGGTGATGTACTTCTTGCAGGTGCCGAGAGCAAGGGTGGAGAGATTGGTCGAGTCAGTTCTCATGTATGTGATGAGACCGCGCTCATAGAGGCTCTGTGCGAGCCTCATGGTCACGCTGATAGGGAAATGCAGCTTGTGGGCGGCCTCCTGCTGGAGAGTGGAGGTCGTGAATGGAGGTGCAGGGCAGCGTGATGCTTCTTTCGCGTCAAGACTGTCCACCGTATATGTGGCCCCTATGCTGTCCTCGAGGAATTTGCGGGCCTTGTCGAAGCCGCTGAAGCGTGTGTCGAGCGTGGCTTTCACCTTGACGTTCGGTGCGGCTCCTTCCGGATGGAATGTGGACTCGACCTTGTAGTACTGCTCATTGTCGAAGTTGATGATCTCCTTCTCGCGGTCCACGATCAGGCGGAGGGCGACGGACTGTACGCGTCCTGCTGAAAGATTAGGCATGAATTTCCTCCAGAGAATAGGAGAAAGTTCGTATCCGACCAGGCGGTCAAGTATGCGGCGCGCCTGCTGGGCGTTCACCAGATTCATGTCTATCGTCCTCGGGTTCTGGAGCGCCTTCTGGATGGCGTCCTTGGTGATCTCATGGAAGACGATGCGGTTGGTCTTCTTCGGGTCAAGCCCCAGAGCCTCACAGAGATGCCAGGAGATGGCCTCACCCTCGCGGTCCTCATCGGAAGCGAGCCAGACCGTTCCTGCCTTGGCTGCGGCCTTCTTCAGCTCCTCGACAATCTTCTTCTTGTCCGCCGGGATGACATACTCGGGGACGAATCCTTTTTCTATATCTATGCTGAGTTTCTTGTCCTGAAGGTCTCTGATATGTCCCAGGCTGGCTTTGACCGTGAAATCCTGTCCTAGATAATTCTCGAAAGTCTTCGCTTTGGTCGGAGACTCTACAATAACCAAATTCTCCATCAACGTTCAATATTAATACGGGTCTGGCCCGATTTTTCATGCAAAGAAAAACACAAACAGGTCAATTTTCCAAATTTTAATGCGTAATTTTGTCGGGATAGTATTCTTGTGTTTACGCCTCGACGAAGTCGAGAAAATAAATTAATATGAAAGACACAACAAGGAAAAAAATAACGAAATGGTTCTGGATCATCATCACCGCTCCGGTGATTCTTGTCCTGGCGCTCCTTCTGCTTGTCAGGGTGTTCGCCGAGATTCCTTCATTCGAGGAACTCGAGAACCCGGACAGCAAGCTTGCCACCCAGGTGATCGCCGACGACGGAGAGACCATCCTCACCACTTTCCACATAGAGAACAGGACTTACGCCAGTTATGAGGAACTGGCCCCGAGCCTCGTGCAGGCGGCGGTCGCCACGGAGGACAGCCGTTTCTACAGACACTCCGGCATCGACATGATAGGACTCGGCCGAGTCGTTTTCAAGACCCTTCTGATGCGTGATTCCAGCCAGGGTGGCGGCAGCACCATAACCCAGCAGCTCGCGAAGACGCTTTATCCTCGCCGCGAGGTGAACAGCAAGGTTCCGGGCTGGTCGAAGGTCGTCATGGTCTGGACAAAGCTGAAGGAATGGATAACCGCCGTGAAGCTCGAACGCAACTACACCAAGGACGAGATCGTGGACATGTACCTGAACTCCATCTTCTTCGGAAGCAGTGCTTACGGTGTCAAGGCCGCGGCCCTCACCTTCTTCGGGAAGAAACCTGCCGACCTGACAGTCGAGGAGAGCGCCATGCTGGTAGGAATGGTGAACAAGCCTACAAGATACAATCCGCGCCTGAACCCTGAAAAGGCTCTCCAGCGCCGCAACTTCGTCATCGGTCAGATGGAGAAGGCAGGATACTTGACCAAAGCCGAGCGCGACTCCATCAGGGAGATTCCGATAAATGTGGACAACTACCAGGTGCAGGACCACAATGCCGGCCTGGCCCCGTACTTCAGGGACATGCTCCGCCGCACCATGACCGCAGAGAAGCCGAAGAGGTCGAGCTACAGCATCCCGGAGGAATACTCCGCCGATTCGCTGCGCTGGGCGAAGGACGAACTCTACGGCTGGCTGAACAAGAACACCAAGGCAGACGGGACGAAATATGACCTTGACCGCGACGGTCTCAGAATATACACCACCATCAACGCCAAGATGCAGAAATATGCCGAGGAAGCTGTTGAGGAGCATCTGGGCAAGACCCTTCAGAACAGTTTCAACCGTGAGCAGAGAAACCTGACCCACAAGCCGTTCTCCAATGAGGTGGAGGAATCCGTGCGCAACCGTCTGATGTCCCAGGCACGCAAGTGGAGTGACCGTTACCGTATCCAGAAGAATGACGGTGTTTCGGAGTCCGATATCCTCAAAGGTTTCTCCGAGCCACAGAAGATGACGGTGTTCGCCTGGTCAAAGGATGGCAAGCCGATATCAGTGGACACGACCATGACCCCGGATGACTCCATCAAATACTACAAGGCCATCCTCCGTGCCGGCTTCATGGCCATAGAGCCGTTGACCGGACATATCAAGGCTTATGTCGGCGGTCCGAACTACCGCTATTTCAAATATGACAATGTCGGCCAGGGCAAGCGTCAGGTGGGTTCGACCATCAAGCCTTTCCTCTACACCACGGGCATCCTGAGCGGCATGTCTCCGGACGAGCAGTTCATGAACAATCCGGTTTCCTTTGCATTCCCGGACGGAAGCGAGTGGACGCCGAAGACGACAGACCGTGACGAGTACAAGGGCCGCGCCCTCACCATGAGGCAGGGCCTTCAGATAAGCAGCAACAACATCGCCGCCTCCATCATGAAGAAGCTTTGCGAGGGTGATCCATACTTCTCGAGAGGTCCTGAGGCCATGATAGGACTCATGCGCAGCATGGGCATCACCGGCCATATCGACCCGGTCCCTGCCATCTGCGTCGGTGCCGCTGACCTTTCCATCTATGATATGGTCGCCGCATACAACACCTTCCCGTCAGGCGGTGTGTATTGCGAGCCTCTGTTCGTGACAAGGATCGAGGATAATCTCGGCAACGTGGTGTCCGAGTTCACCAGCGGCAGGACTGATGCCTTGAACGAGAATGTTACATACACGGTGGTCCAGATGATGCAGAATGTCGTCAACGGCGGAACGGCATCCCGTCTCCGTTCGACTTACGGGCTCAGGGGCCAGATGGCCGGCAAGACCGGTACCACCAATGACAACTCCGACGGCTGGTTCATAGGTTATACCCCTTCCATCACCGCAGGCGCATGGGTCGGCTGCGAGGACAGGCAGGTGCATTTCCAGACCATCGCTCAGGGTGGAGGTTCGAACGCCGCCCTTCCTATCTGGGGTATCTGGATGAAGAAGGTGCTGAAGGACGGCACGCTTGGCATCAACGAGGCCGACGCCTTCATCGAACCGGCGGGAATGGCTCTGATGCCTGAAATCATCGGTACGGCGGAGGATGATGTGACCCCTGTCGAGAAGAACGAGGAGGAGGAATACTTTTTCTAGGAAACAATAACATAAGATATGTCAAGATACAATTCCATCGCAGTGTTCTATGGCAGCGACTCCTCAGAGTGGGAGGTGGCTTGCAGGAGCGGAGAATTCACGGCGTCACGCATAGATGAGACGCTGTACGACGTCTATCAGATATTCGCCCGTTTCGGAAAATGGGAGCTCATGGCTTACAGGAAGAAGAACTCGATGAGAGTCGTCTTCCCTGAAGGCGCAAGGCCGGAGGTCGACAAGACCGACTGCTCCGTCACCGTCCTCGGCGAGAAGATAAAGTTCGACTTCGTCTATATCATGCAGCACGGCACACCGGGCGAGAACGGCCTTCTCCAGGGCTATTTCGAAATGCTCGGAATACCTTTCAGCAGCTGCAGTTCCTTCGTGAGCGCCGTCGCTTTCGACAAGTATGCCTGCAAGAGCTACCTGCGCGACGTGGACTTTGTCAAATGCGCCCCTGATGCTTTCATCCGCAAGGGAACAGACGTTGAGTCATTCTCCAGGAAAGTGGCGGGCACCCTCAAATTCCCGGTATTTGTCAAGCCTACCAACGGAGGCTCAAGCTTCGGCATCACCAAAGTCAAGCTTCCTGGAGAGCTTCCTTATGCTATAAACTATGCTTTCAAGGAAGGTCCGATGGTTATCATCGAGCAGGGTATCAGCGGTCGTGAGCTGACCTGTGCCGCCTATGCTGATGCCACTGGCGTACACGCGCTTCCGCCTGTCGAGATCGTGACCGACAATGATTACTTCGACTATGACGCCAAGTACAACGGAAACAGTCAGGAACTCTGTCCAGCACCGATAACAGAAGAGGAGCTTGCCGTTCTTCAGGAGACCACATGCAAGATCTACCATCAACTGGGATGCAAAGGAATAGTCAGGATCGACTATATCCTCTCTCCGGAAGATGGCCTCTATTTCCTTGAGGTCAACACCATTCCTGGCATGACCAGCGCATCGCTCGTGCCTAAGATGGTCCGCGCCGCCGGCATGGACATGACCGACTTCCTCACGAACATCATCGAGAATTCGTAGCGGATGCTGCTTACTGAATTCATAAAAGAAGGAGTCCGTGGACTTGAGCCCCTGTATCCCACAAGAGAGGCTCATACCATAATCCTGATGCTCTGTGAATCAGTTCTCGGCACCAGAAGTTACACACATATCGTGGAGCCTCAGTATGAGATCGCTCCCGACAAGCAGGAGGTCCTTGACGGATCTCTTGCTCTTTTATGTGCAGGGGAGCCCATCCAGTACATAGTCGGATACTCCGAGTTCTGCGGGTTCAGGTTCAAGGTCACTCCCGATGTGCTCATCCCGCGTCCCGAGACTGAACTTCTCGTGCGCAGCATGGTCAATGAGGCTTCCCGAATCCGCAGAAGCCGGGCAGCATACGGAAAGTCAGCCGCCCCTGTCCGAATACTGGACCTGTGCACCGGTTCCGGCTGCATCGCCTGGACCGTGGCTCTCAATGTCCCGGGTGCTGAGGTCGTGGCTGTAGATATCTCAGAAGCAGCGCTTGAGGTCGCACGCGGCCAGTTTTCCGGACATGACATCAAAGAGAAAGGAGTCGCCGCTCCGCTCTTTGTCCGTGCTGATGTGCTGGATACTGAACAGGAGTTCGACCATGGAGTGTTCGACCTCATAGTCAGCAATCCTCCTTATGTCATGGAATCGGAGAAAAGCAGGATGCGGAAGAATGTCCTCGATTATGAACCGGCTCAGGCCCTCTTTGTCCCGGACGATGATCCTCTGTTGTTCTACCGCGCCATAGCGCGCTGGTCCGAACGCTTCCTGGCGGAGGACGGGAAGGCTATGACAGAGATAAACGAAGCGCTCGGCAAGGAGACAGAGGAGGTTTTCCGTTCCTCCGGCTTCCACCACACGGAGACCGTCAAGGACTTTTTTGACAGAAACAGGTTCGTCAGATATTCCAGAATCGAGCTCTGACGCTGTCAGAAGGGCGTTTTTTCAATATATCCGTTTCCATTTTGTGCAAACGGATATTTCTTTTTCACTTTGCAGAGAAGATTTTGCACTGTGAAAACCATGAATAGCAGATTCATTTTTCCAGCAGCCTTCAAGGTATCGCTGCTGGTCATGATGGTGATGGCGGCTTCATGTGAGAAGGAGCCGCAGCAGGAGCCGGAGCCGGAGTCGGAGTCTCCGGTATTGCTGGAAGAACTCGCCGGCATATTCTCCCGCCTTTCCCTTGAGCCCGAGCATCTGGGCGAAGTCCATTCTGCGGTCAGTTCCTCTCTGGAACATGGGTACGATGAAGAATACACCATGGCTGACCTGTTCCGCTCCCCGGGCTCCGGGGTGGGCTCCTCCTCGGCGGAGACCAAAGCCTCGGCGTCGAAATGGCAGAGGCCACTCAGGGATGTGCTGACGGAGTATCTCGAGCAGTCATACCCCACGAAGTCGGAGGACCGTCCATATGCTTCTGCGTCGGAGTACATCGAAGCGCTTACATCCTCTGACACTCAGATTTACTGGCCCTATTCCGAGGAATGGGATGGGAGCAGCTATCCCATCATCACTTTCAACCCCGGTTCGGACATTCTCTCCAACATCGGGTATCAGACCTCGCCTGACGGGAGCGTGAAAGAGGTTGTTGTGAATGAGAACAAGGCCATGAACGGCAATGTCTGGGTCATAAACAGGAACGAGGACAGCGCTTATCCCACCCTGGAGATGCTTAGGATGCAGAATCCCGAATGGGGGCAGGGCGGTCAGGTGGTGATACGGACCAAGGCCGGAGGAGCCGGTTCAGGAACAAAGACGCTTCTGCTGAAATCATTCGAGGCCAGGCGTAACTATGATTCCTGGTTTGCGGGAGCGAGCGAGTTCTTCGTGCGCGCCGGGGCCGTTGAGGACTTCCAGGCCAGCACCGAGGCGGAGATGAGGCTGTACTCGCCATCCATCACGGACTTCATGGTGGTGGTCAAGCGCAGCCAGGTCGGCAGACCGGTTCCGTTCAATGCCGTGCTTGTCTCAGAATGGACTGAGCAGCTTCAGAGCCTGGCTTTCCTGATAACGGAGGATGACGGCGGCACCTTGACTTCATGGAAGTGCTCCGCGATGGTCAAGATCCAGTCCAAAAGTTACGGTTTCGACATAGAGATACCGTTCAACTCCAGGGATGACATCGTCTGGAGAGGGCAGATATCGCGTTCGTACCTTGAAAAGAACAATGATGTGGAAGGGCACTTCGGAGATGTGTATCTGACTTTCAGTCTCGAATGAGGGTCGGCTGTTTCATTTGTCAGCAGAAAACTCTATATTTGTTTGATTCAAGAAAGATTCGAACATGTTCAACAAGGAAGTATATGTCAGAAGGCGTAAGACGCTTCTCGACAGCATGAAAGTTAAAGGTGCCACCGGTATCGCCCTGTTCATCGGCAATGTGGATGCTCCGGCACAGTACCGTGACAACTGCTACAAGTTCCGTCAGGACAGCTCATGGCTGTACTATTTCGGCATAGACGATCCTTGCTATGCCGCCGTGCTTGACCTGGACAGCGGTACCGAGACTGTTTTTGCGGACGATGTGGAGATAGATGACATCATCTGGATGGGCCCTATGCCTTCAGTCGCATCTGTGGCGTCTTCCGTCGGTGTTGCAGCTTCCGCTCCGTACTCCGAGTTTGACAGAGTGGTGGCGGATGCTCTTGCCAAGGGCAGGCAGGTGCATTTCCTGCCGGCGACCCGTTATGCCACGGCCATGAAGCTCAGTTCACTGCTGGGACTATCCCCGTCAGAGACTTTCAGCGTGGGCAAGGCCGGCTGTCAGAAGGCGTCCCTTGCCATGACGACCTCGGTCATCGAGATGCGTCTCGTGAAGGAAGATATTGAAATAGAAGAACTTGAGAAGGCTTGCACCCTCGGTCAGATGATGCACACAGTGGCGAGGAAGGGGATAGTCCCCGGAGTGCTTGAGCAGACTATAGTCGGCGATATGGAAGGTTTCACCCTCGGCAACGGCTGGGGTGTGTCATTCCCGACGATCCTCACCCAGCACGGGGAGATCTTCCACTGTCACTCTCATGAGAACCTTGTCGAGCCGGGCAAGCTCCTCGTGATAGACGCGGGACTTGAGACGAACGCCCATTACGCCTCCGACTTCACCAGAACCTATCCTACTGCGGGCAAGTTCACACAGAAGCAGCGCGACATATACCAGATAGTCTATGAATGCAACGAACATGCATTCTCCATCACGGCTCCGGGAACAGCGTATCTGGATGTCCACCAGAGTGTGGCGAAGAAGATGCTCGAAGGTCTGAAAGCCCTTGACCTTGTCCGTGGGAACACCGACGACATGGTGGCGGAAGGCATAGCCGGCCTCTTCATGCCTCACGGCCTCGGACATAACATGGGCCTTGATGTGCATGATATGGAAGATCTTGGTGAGAACCTTGTCGGGTACGGACCTGGACAGAAGCGCTCGAGCCAGCTTGGTCTGGGCAGTCTCCGCATGGCCCGCAAGCTTGTCCCCGGCAACCTCGTCACAGACGAGCCCGGCATCTATTTCATCCCTGCACTTATCGAGCAGTGGAAACAGAACGGCACTGACAAGGGTTTCGTGAACTACGCGAAACTGGAGACATATTTCGATTTCGGAGGTATTCGTCTTGAGGATGATGTCCTGATCACAGCCGACGGAGCCCGCAGGCTTGGCGCGAACAGGCTTCCGATTGCCCCGGATGATGTAGAGGCGGCGATGGCTGCGGACAGACTTTAAATTTCCCGTCATATGTCACTGTTCGCGATACTGGCCATAGTTGCAGGTGTTATAGGAATCATCGGAAGCGTGGTTCCCGGACTTCCCGGCCCTCCTGTGAGCTGGGTGGGGCTGCTTCTCCTTTACCTGGACAAAGGCACGAACGGTGCCGGTGACCCGATGACGGCCAAGTTCCTTATAATCTGGCTCGTCATCACGACACTTGTCACTGTGCTCGACTATGTCGTGCCGGCCTATTTCACCCGCCTGACCGGTGGAACGAAGACGGCGGGACGTGGAGCCATCGTGGGTCTGTTCATCGGACTTTTCGTTCCTCCAGTGGGCATCATAGTCGGAACACTTCTTGGGGCTTTTCTGGCGGACTTCCTTATCGAGGACCGTGGCGTGTGGCAGTCCTTCAAATCCTCCATCGGGGCCTTCCTCGGTTTTCTCGGCGGCACGGGGATAAAGCTTTTAGCCGCCGGTTTCATGATGTATTATATAATAGTCTATTTATAGTTATGGGATTGCTTGACGGAAAAGTAGCACTTATCACTGGCGCCGCCAAAGGCATCGGTAAAGCCATCGCCCTCAAATTCGCGGCCGAAGGAGCAGATATCGCTTTCACCGACCTTGTCATCAACGAAGCCGCTCAGGCCACAGTGGCCGAGATTGAAGCTTTCGGACACAAGGTCAGGGCGTATGCCTCCAATGCAGCGTCTTTTGAAGAGACCGAAGCTGTGGTCGCAGAAATACACAAGGAGTTCGGCAGAATAGATATTCTGGTGAACAATGCCGGCATCACGAAGGACGGCCTCATGCTCAGGATGAGCGAGCAGCAGTGGGATGCAGTTCTGACCGTGAACCTGAAATCCGCGTTCAATTTCATACATGCCCTTACTCCGATAATGGCCCGTCAGCGGGCTGGAAGCATCATTTCTATGTCTTCCGTCGTCGGAGTCTCCGGCAATGCCGGACAGTGTAACTATTCGGCTTCCAAAGCTGGACTGATCGGTCTCACCAAGTCCATAGCCAAGGAGATGGGTCCACGAGGCATCCGTGCCAACTGTATCGCTCCGGGCTTCATCATCTCCGACATGACGGCTGCTCTGCCCGATGAAGTCAGGGAGCAGTGGGTGAAGACCATCCCTCTTCGTCGTGGCGGCACTCCGGAAGATGTGGCGAAAGTCGCCCTTTTCCTCGCAAGCGACCTGTCTTCTTATGTCAGCGGGCAGGTGATCAACTGCTGCGGGGCTATGAACTGCTAAGCCGTGGACAAAATATTCACCGGCATCACTCTCAAGGATGTCGGGACGGCATTGCTTGATCTGGCGATGCCGCGCCGCTGCGTTGTCTGCCGTGGGCCGCTTATGCTTCACGAACGCTTCATCTGTCTGAACTGCCTCTGTGACCTGCCATTGACACATTTTTGGGAACGAACGCACAACCCGATGGCCGACAGATACAACGAGCGCATCCAGGAGTCCCTTCCGGATGACGATGATTCATTTGAGCCCTACGCCTTTGCCGCGGCTTTGTTCTTCTACAACTCAGAATCGCCTTTCAAGCGTGTCCCGCGTCATTTGAAATACGAAAGAGGTCTGGATTCCGGGCGGTATTTCTCGAAACTGCTCGGAGAAAGGTTGGCGATGTCCGGGCAGTTCGCGGACGTGGACATCATAGTGCCCGTACCTCTGCACTGGACCCGACGATGGAAAAGGGGTTACAATCAGGCCGAGGTCATCGCCCGGGCCGTGGCGGCGGTGTATGGAGGCCGGGTTGCCGTCAGGACGGACATTTTGCGCCGCAGGCGAAGGACCAGGACTCAGACACGCGTGGAGGTAGAGGGCAAGTCGGCTAACGTGAGTGGCGCTTTCTCGCTGCGGAGATGCCGCCAGCCAGTTCCTGCTCCGAAGCATATCCTGCTTATGGATGACACATTCACGACCGGGGCTACCTTGAATGCCTGTCGTTCCGCGCTCCGGGAACGTTTCGGACCTGAAGTGCGCATTTCAGTGGCGACGCTTGCGTTTGTAAATGCTTGATTTTGCGTTTTCCGTTGGAAATATGTACCTTAGCGAATTCTGAAACCACAATTATTATGAAAGAGAATAATCAATATGAATGGAAGTACTGCTCCCTTGGTGGAGTGGTGAGAGTCAAGATTGAAAACGGGGAGGACCTCAAGCATCTCGGAGAGCTGGACCAGAAACTCTGGACAGTGCTCAGCTGCCCTACTGACGGACTAGTGTTCGACAAGGCCACTCTCGACCTTATGGATACAGATGCTGACGGAAAGATCCGCGTGCCTGAGGTAGTCGCTGCAGCAGACTGGCTCACGACAGTCATCAAGGACAAGGACTCCATACTCAAGGGCGAGACAGTTCTTCCTCTTTCACAAATAGATACTGAGAGCGAAGCCGGGCAGAAACTCTATGATTCTGCCAAGCAGATCATCACCAATCTCGGCAAGGATACTGAGGAACTTACTCTGGATGACGTCACTGAC
>JAZRWN010000102.1:0-11630 GCA_045599725.1 Candidatus Cryptobacteroides sp.
CTCACCGGAAAGGGTGCAACATGGGGCGGCTCAATCCTCCGTCCTGAGGCTACAGGCTTCGGCGCTCTCTATTTCACCCAGAACCTTCTCCACAAGGCAGGCAAGGACATCGCCGGCAAGACCGTTGCCGTTTCAGGTTTCGGTAACGTAGCATGGGGAGCCTGCACAAAGGCCACAGAGCTTGGCGCAAAGGTTGTCGCCATCTCCGGTCCTGACGGAGTCTGCGCTATTCCGGACGGTATCACCAAGGAGATGATCGACTATATGCTTGTCATGCGTGCTTCCAACCGCAACAAGGTTCAGGATATGGCTGACCAGTTCCCTGGAAAGGCATTCTTCACAGCCGGAAAGAAGGCTTGGAGCGTTCCTGTGGATATCGCTCTTCCTTGCGCATTCCAGAATGAGCTTTCAGAGGACGACGCAAAGGAACTCAAGGCCAACGGCTGCTGGTGCTGTTGTGAGGTCTCCAACATGGGCTGCCAGCCGGGTGCCATCAAGTTCTTCCAGAACAACGGCATGTTCTTCGCTCCTGGCAAGGCTGTCAACGCAGGTGGTGTAGCTACTTCAGGTCTTGAAATGACCCAGAACGCTTCTCACATCAGCTGGTCCGGCAAGGAGGTTGATGAGAAACTCCACTTCATCATGGACTCCATCCACGAGGCTTGCGTCAAGTACGGAACACAGGCTGACGGCTCTGTCGACTACGTGAAGGGCGCCAACATCGCCGGCTTCATGAAGGTCGCCACCGCCATGCTCGAGCAGGGTATCATCTAATACCTTAATAATACGAATGAGGAGACCGGTTCATAACTGAGCCGGTCTTTTTTTGTCACCGGGTTTATTTTTGTTATTTTTTCAGGCTGTCCGTGACAACGATATGAAAGCCCCGGCTTCATACGACACCTTCCAGGAAAGATGCTATTACTATTTCAACAACTGCTTTGACAGTAAGATCAATGCCAGCGACCTGGATAAATTCATTATGACCATGCTCGGAATGACAGAGGCGGAGTACGCAAACTACAAGCCTTCCAATACATATGATGGCGGCACCAGCAATTCTCTCAAGAAGGTATATTCCTGGGAGTGCGGTCACGACCACGCTGCATGGAAATAGCCTTTTGACATAGAATTTAACATTGAAATTTCCGCCGGGCTGTAGAGGTCCGGCGGATTTTTTTATATCTATTTTCTTGATAAATGAAAATTTATTAGTATTTTCGCACGCTATCCTTTTAGTAGTGGGGGTAGTTGATTTCCAGGCTATTATTATTTTGAAGGGCTCTCATTAAGTCCCCTTTACGATATTTATGGTCTTTATTTAGACGAATGCCCAATAACAAATGTTTAGCATTTGTCGGCTTTTCGTGTAGTTTAGGGAATATGTAAATAATTAAACTATAAAGCTTTATGGTAAAAAAGCATTATGAAGGATTAATGCTCAGCCCGGTGCCGGTCTTTTCTGAAGGACCGATACTGGAGGGCTCCTTGACCATGATGACCGTCAAGGTCAATGAGGTGGAGGTCAATGATTATGTTTTCGGTTTTTCCGAAGATCCGTTCGAGACGGACTTTGGAAAGGATCTGACTTTTGACTAGGAGGACATGGCTATGAAGAAATTTTTGACTTTTGCAGCCATGGCGCTGCTGCTCGGAGCCTCTGTCTCCTGCAACCACAACGAACTCGCTCCTGATTCACTGTCTAAGTCGCACCGCATCGGCGTCCGCGTCACCGGCGTGGGCACCGTGACCAAGGCAGGTCCGGACGCTCCCGCCCTCATTGACAGCTATGTCATCGAGGATTTCGACGGTGAGGACATCAAGCTTGACGTTTATGTCGAGGACAATCTGAACGGTCTCGTCTCCGCTCCTGAGACTAAGGGCGGCATCGTCGATGACGGCACGGGCTTCGGCACCAACATCAACAGCAATGGTCAGGCATTCGTCCTGAACGCATGGCTTGGCTCGGAGAACCGTTACAACAACAACATCGGCGAGTATGCTGACGGCGATTCCGAAGGCCGTGTGAACGTCGCGACCGACACGTCCGACTTCCATTTCATCAAGAATGCTGACGCCACCTATTCGGCTTCCACCAGCCCGAACTGGTCGATCTCCGGGGACAATATCTGGAGAAATGATGTCCCGACTTCTTTCTGGAGCTATTATCCGAAGTCAATATCCGGCACCAGGACTTTCACCTCATGGCCTGCCGACAAGGCTTCTGACGACGCCCAGAAGGTGGTCAAGTTCGACTATACCATCCCTACAGGCTCGAACAGCACTCAGGACATGCTTTTCGCTTATACTCTGCACAGGGCGAAGTTCGGAAGGACGAGCGGAGAGTCTGATTATGGAAAGATTTGTGACGGCTATTCAGAGTTGGTGGACATCAAGTTCTACCATGCTCTCGCAGCCGTGAGATTCGATATCTCCGGGCTCATCAACAAGAAGAGCACTATCACCGAGGTCTATTTCAAGGGAGGAGTGGTGAAGACCGCCACCTGTACCGTCACGGGTTCTGATTCCAACGACAAGGCGGGCGCAGGAACCGTTTCGTTCAACTGGGGCAGTTTCCCTTCTGACCAGTCAAAACTCCTCGGCTCCACCAAGTGCAGCCAGTCTTTGACTTATTCCGCCACCAGCGGAAGCGGTGACTTCACCGCCACCGGTCTGGACGGGACCACAGCCAACGCTCTTATGCCGCTCAGCAGCAACAAGTTCTTCTTCTTCATCCCTCAGGCTGTCTCCGGTGCCGGTATCTATGTCGGCATCAAATACATAGACCATCTGGGAGTGGAGCAGGAGAAGACTTTGCTCCTCCAGCACACAGAGCCTTGGGAGGCCGGCAAGATATACACCTACAAGCTCTCACCTGCTGACATCGTGGACGTGCTCGTGACAGACCTCTGCTCCGAGAATGTGAAGGATACGGTCAAGGTCACGAACAGGGGCAATGTCAAGGAGTTCATCAGAGTCGCTGTCGTAGGTTTCTGGGGCATTGATGATCCTTCAGACGGCAGCATTGTCATCAACATGCCTTGGCAGTTCAACTATTCTGATCCTGCGTTCGAGGGCTGGAACACGGCCGACTGGACATACAACTCTTCTGACGGATTCTTCTATTCGAAGACTGCTGTCGAACCGACAGCCACGAAGGTCCTGTTCAACAAATACACGGCTCCTGTGGGTCCTGACGGCGACAAACTGTACATAGACATCATCGCTCAGGCGGTGGCTGCTGGCACAGCGACTTCATGGGCCGGGGCTACGGGCAATTAATACATAGGAGGAACTAATTATGAGAAATATATTCAAATACATATTTGCGCTTGCTGCAGTTTCGATGCTTGTTCCTGCAGTCGCCAATGCACAGGCCATGGACCCGCAGAGTCCGGTCGACACCGTTCTCAACGGTCTCCATCTGAGTGTCCAGCCGTTCTATGACCCTACCACCCAGTCAGGAAAGTTCCGTATTGAATCTTTCGTCGAGGGTTCTATCACCATATCTACAGAGATGCCGCCACTGGATGTAGTTTTCATTGTGGATGATGCTGGAGCTATGAATGGTGGAATCACGGGTTATTCCAGTGTTTACGATGCTTTGAAAGGTCTTGTATCTGGTTTTTTGAATGAGTTCAGCTCCTCTGACGATATTGATGTCGCTCTTATTGTCCATGCAGGCGGTAGTACAGGCGCTTATTTGAGCCAAGACTTTACCAGCACTCATTCATTGATTTCTGATGCTATCGGAGATCTTTCTGGAAATGGTGGAGGTGGAATCCTGGCACCGGCCCTGGATATTGCCTACGGACTTCTTAATGCAAGAAAAACCCAGAATCAAGCTAGTGGGAGAGAGGCTCAGACCTTGGTCATTGATTTCAGCGGAGGTAAATTGACGAATACCAACCTTGTTAAGAAAGCATATGACCTGAAGAGTGATTTTAATGCACTGTTTGTTTCAGCTTTGCTGGATGGCAACCAGGACAAAGATGCAGATCAAACCCTTATGGATCATATGTCTTCCAATTGGCCAGATGCTAGGTCCGACTCGAGTTTAGGGGATAGGTTGCCTGATGATAAGGCCATATATTATAAGTTTTCAAATTCATACTCCGAGTTTGAGTCATTTTTCAGTTCATTGGCCACCGAAGTTGCCAAGGGAGGTTCCACTATCGAGGTCGGCAACAAGGCTCTTGTGAGAGCAGCCTTCACTCCTTCCTTCACAGTCCCTGCTGAGCATACCACCATAGTAGCGTACCAAGCCCCGCTGACCGGCATTGACGACACCAAGCCGAACACTGCCCCAGCTCATTTCATCTGGGGGACAGAAGAAGATATTACCTCTACTATGACCATAACCGACAATGATAATAAAGTTTCAATCAGCGGATTCAATTATGGCTATAATTTCTGCGGTCTCAATGCCGGAGCGGTTCATGGATACAAACTCATCACCGAGATATATTTCCAGATGAACAACACTCTTGGTCCTGATGTGACGGTGTTTGATCCTGATGTTTCTGGCTTCTATGATGATGAAGGCAACAAACTTCTGAGTTTCCCTGACTGCAATGTCCATCTCGCAGCCATCAAGGTGGTCAAGGAGGGCTTGAAAACAGGGGAGACAGCCATGTTCCAGCTCTTCGACAAGGATAACAACCTCATATCCACATTTGCTGTCAAGGGCGCAAGTGATGACGGCACTGCGGACTCCATCCAGAAAGTTGTCATCTTGAGCTTGATTCCGACATATAACTATACTGTGAAGGAGATTACAGACTGGCGCTGGACATACAATGACATCACCACCAAGTCTGTGACCCATCCAGTCGTGATCGGGCAGTACACGGAATTCCGTTTCGGCCCGGCGACAGCGAAGTCAGGGGCAGCCAAGAATGCAGAGAATGACAAGTTGAACATCCTTATCCCTCCTTCAGGCATCTAGGGCAACCCGGGTGTCGATCCATTGAATCCGGGTGGAAACTTCAAAATGGGATTCTGATACAGCCAGACATATTTGAAATCAACTAAATCATGTTATTGAAGTCTATGAAGCCCCTGGTGACAGCATTCAGGTAGACATCTTGTCCCCTGGTGCATATGCCACGAAGTCTGCGGATTCCAAAGGAGAACTTTTTGCTACTTACAGACTTTCCGATGAAGGAGACAAAACGCTTTATCTTCATGTTTACAAAAGCCTGAACAGGGACCTTCCGTTTCGCATCGCCCTGAGACCAAAGGAGCGGCCATCACTCTGGACAGCCTCAAGAAGGACGCTGCAGGATTCTCCATCGAAGGCTATCTCGGCACGGCTGAGAATGTCAGTACCCATTTCATGACAGACACTGTCCGCTATAATTCAGGCCAGTGGGTGATGAACAATGAGTATCCTTGGTTAGCGGGTGTTCCAACAACATTCTGGAGCTACTATCCATCGAAGGATACCACAATCAACGGCACCCGTGCCATAACCCTTCCTGGTGAGACAGGCGAACAGGATGCCATCAGTTTCAGCTATACCCTTCCGACCCCTGCGGCAAGCGCACCTTTCAATGATGCGAAGAACCAGCAGGACCTGCTTTTCGCATACAACAACAGGACCTGGGCCAAGGGTGAGACAGGAAAGATAGGGATCATGTTCGAGCATGCTCTCGCCGCCGTCAAGTTCGATGTCGATGGGGTTTCCTCCAGTTTCGGAGTCTCCAAGATCGCCTTCAAGGATATCCATTCAAGTGGAACCTGCGCCGTCACGGTAAGCAATGACTCCACAGTGTTCACTTGGTCAAATCTGGGTACGGCTCTCAAATATTCACAGGACTTCACAGATGCGGATTTCGAAAATGGCGCCCAGAAAGTCGACAAGAGCGACAAGATGTTTTTCGTGATCCCTCAGGCACTTGAGAGCACAGCTGAGATAGAGGTCACCTTCACTCCTGCGAGTGGACAGACCTCCCTTACTTCACAGGTCAAGTCACTCCCTATTTACCAAATCGTTGATCCTGAGGACCCGGACGCTTTTGTGAATGTCGTGTGGGAGGCCGGCTATGTCTATACTTACGAACTCAGTTACGATCCGTTCACCTATCAGTTCGGTCTTTCGGTTGCGGCTGATTCTCTCAAGACTTTCACCAACACATCTGCAAACAGCGCTGAAACCGTCATTCCTGTCAACAGCAAGAAGACCTTCACAGGCGGTACCCCTGCCGACCATGACTGGGAGATAGTGTCCTACAAGATAGGATCCGGATCAGCCGTTGATTTCAGTCAGTCCCAGCTCGAGCAGGACGGCGGTCTCTCCGTCGTGAAGGACGGCAACAACATCAAGGTCATATCCTTCAAGAGAGATTCCCTGGACAAGGGAAGTCATGACTACTGGGTCAATACTGAAGGCAGAACCGACAACCTCGGATGGTCTCCTGATGACTGGACAACTTCCACTGCATCAGCACCTGTCGATCTCTCGAGATTCGATTTCAGAACCGATATGGCCACAACTGAAATGAACACGGCCAACTGCTACATCGTCCGCCATCCTGGTACCTACAAGATTCCGCTTGTCTATGGTAATGCCATCACTGCAGACAATGCGAATAACGCATCTTTCCAGGGAATATCAGGAAGCAACGTAGCTCTGGACAATTTCCGGAACAGTACAGGCAATGCGATCACCAATGCCTTTATTGAGAACAATGCGTCCACCACCGCCACTACCGCCAATGTCCTCTGGCAGGATAATGCAGAGGTCATCAAGGATGTGGAACTTGTCGGTAACACTTCTTCTTCGGCTTACACTGCCAGCACTGTGCGTTACGTCCAGTTCACTGTCGACGAGGAGACCATCTGCCAGAACAATGCAGTGATCACTGTTGAAAATGCCAACGGCATCCTCTGGAGCTGGCATATCTGGGTGACCAATGACCCTGCTGTCCTTGAGAATGCGATTCCTGTGAAGAATCAAACGGATTATACATACGACTTCTTCCCTGTCACTTGCCTTGGGTGGGTGGAACCGAGGATGTATCTTGAACGCGAAGATGTCACATTGACTCTCAGGCAGAAGGACTCCGGTCTTGAGACCACAGTCGTAGTCAAGCAGCCAGGTGCAGAGAAAGATACTGATGGAACTCATTATCAGTGGGGAAGAAAGGATCCTTTCCCTAATAGAGACCTCTCGAGTTCTCCGGCGCTTGCACAAGGAACAATCCTTACCACGGCGTCAACCAATGGGTCATTCGCACAATCTATCAAACAGCCAAACTATTTCTATACCAACTCCACCACCCCATGGAACTGGTGGAAGGAGGTTACGAATCAGACTTATTACAATCTATGGATGGGCAAGACGGCCACGATTGTCTCGTCGTCTGTAGTACATGATAAGGATGACGTCCGCAAGACAGTTTATGACCCTTGTCCGCCGGGATACATGGTACCACCATCTGCTGCATATACTGGCTTTACAAAGGCTGGGGAAAACATCTCCGATATGAGTCTTGCTAATATTGTTTCAGTTGATGATATGGATACAAAACGAGGTTTTGAATTCTATACTCAGGGATGGAAAACCGGTCCGACGATTTATTTCCATAAGTCAAGTTATCACCATTACTCTGATGGAAAACTTATAACTGGCAATTATGGCTATTACCTGACTTCTGGAGTTGCCAGTACTAGTGAATCAACTCGCTTACGTTTTGGTAAGAGTGGTTTAGATCCAATATTCAAGGGCGTCAGAGCCTACGGCTTCGCTGTCCGCTCTGTCAAGGAGTAAGACTATCATTATCATACAGCATCTTCTGGCGCTGCCTTATCACCAAGGCGGCGCCTTTTTTATTGCCGGAGGCTTATGAAATTTTAAATATTTTTGCAAATGTTTGCTAAAAAGTGTTAAATTTGCAACTTTGAATATAAAATGTGTAACACAGCTCGAGCTGTATGGGTATTTTAGGGATTTAGAAAAACGTAATTACGGGAAATGAAGAGATTTTACGAAAAACTATGCCTGTCGCCATTCTCTTTCGAGATGGAAGGGCCGGTGCTTGATGGTTCATATACGAACAAGGCCATGAAGATCCAGCAGGTCACTGTTGATGAGTTCGACAATGGCTTTGATCCGACTGGGACAAATCCAGGTGCATTCCAGGAAATTACATTTGATTAATGGACAGAGCGATGAAAAGAATCATTCCAACAGTCGTGGTTCTTTCTTTGCTTTTGCTCTTGCTTGCATCATGCGAAAAAGAACCTATGGCAGGACGTCGTGGCGGCGCTCCGGCCATCAAACTTACGGTCGGTGGTGTTTATGACACCAAGGCTCAGGTTATTACGGATAAATCAACTCATTCGACATACTCCAGCGCCATTTATGATTTTATTGAGACAAATGGATTCAATATCAGCGCATATGTGACTGGTAAGTGGAGCCGTGACTCGATCGGGCAGGGGCCACAGGTCTATGAGCCGGGCATTTATATAGATCCTGGCGATTATGAAGGACCTTACGACGAGAGTACCTATCCATCCAGCGCTAACAAACTCGAGGATGTGCTGGTAACATTCGATGACAGCCGTGACAACGAGAAATGGCGAATATCAGGAAATGACGGTGCGAACTACGCTGGCCATAAGTTCTCTTGGATCAGCGGAGTAGCCACGAATTTCTTTGCCTATGCTCCAGTGGCAGTCAACGGAACCAGGAATATCACCAAAGCCGAGACCGGCACTACCAGCATAGATGCGAATTATCCGTTCACATATGATGCAACGTCAGCGGCTACTGGCGGTGTAGTGACAGCTGATAAATGTGACGACTTGATTTTCGCCTTTACACAGCATGTCGCGACTTTCGGAACTGACCCTTCTGATGCTGTTCATTATGGAGAATTGGTCAGCGGATCGACAGACAAGTTCAACCTCACCTTCTATCACGCCCTCGCCCAGATCCGCTTCTGCGTCAGCACGAACGACGGTACTTTTGACCCGAGCATCAAGCTTAAGTCCATCACCTTGAAAGGTGTAAGCAACGCCGGCATGGTTGCCAACGGCAGTTGCGTCTTCAATGGCTCAGCCTCGACTTTCGGCTGGACACTTGGAACGAAGAAGGTGAATTATACTCAGACTTTCGGAGGAACGGATGGCGTTACATTCGGAGCCACTGCTCCTACCGGCTGGACACTCGGTTCGTACACTGACAGTGCAAGTAATACTTTCAATCTCTACACCTGCGCCGGTGATGTGCTGTTCCTTATCCCGCAGAACCCTAAGGACTGCGTTGTAGACATCACCTTGAGTGTCGGTGGTACTGATACCACCATCACAGGAAAGCTTCAGGCCGTGAGTTCAAGTGATTCAAGCAAGATCTGGGAGGCAGGCAAGGTTTACACCTACAAGGTCAAGGCAGGCAAGAATGGTGGTCTCGATCTTCTCCCTGACGGTTGGGCCAACGGTGGCGGCAATATTAACATTTGATCAGACAAGATTCCAAGATGAAAAGAATAATATACATAGCTTCAGCGTTGCTCCTGCTTGCCGGCTGCACTAAGGAGCAGAATGGCAATGAAGTGGTTCGTCAGATACCTCTGAACGTCAGCATAGTCTTCGATGCCCAGACAAAGGCTGGCTCAGATGCCGAGACCATCGCTCCGGTGATCAACAGCGTCCGCGTCCTCGGCTTCGATGCAAATGAAACCGACAAGCCTTGTGTCCTCAACGAGTTCTTCCCGTTCGGATACACCGTGATGAAGACTACTTCGGCATATCTGGTCCAGATGTCCACACCGATCATCATCAACTCACAGTCAACGAAGTATGACTTCTATGTCATTCTCAACGAGGAGAGTTACCAGCTGACCTCCCAGAGCGGGGATGCCACCATCAAGGACATCCTTACAGACTTCACGGAAGGCGACACCAAGGAAAGTGATTTCACGACTGTCTACAACACTCTCGCCAACAATGACAAGACCGATGTTACCGGCAACCCTGTCGGAGAACCGGCATTCCTGATGTGCGCCAGCAGCCTTAATTATGAGATAACTGAGGCAGAGCAGAAACTTCCTGAACCTCAAGATGTTCAGTTCATCGTTCCGGGAGGTCGCACCATGGCCCAGATCATCATCAACAAGATAACCAGCGAGCCGAACGGTGAGGACAAGAATGACGCATCCGTCTCCAAGATCTTCGTGGTCGGTGTGTCTCTTGAGAATGTCCCGACCACCATTGACTGGAATGCTCCAAGCACTGATGCGACAGGTGCCGCTCCTATGAGTTCGATTCCTGTCGGGGCGGCGGTCAGAGACTCCAACGGTGTTTACTACAAGCGCGTATGGCCTGGATTCCTCACCACGCAGCTTGACGTCAATGCCACCAGGACCCTTGATTGCTCGGAGTATCTGTATAGAACGGGCAAAGACGGCAAGACCAATGAGAATGATGCGTTTGATAAAGATGCGACTCGCTGGACATTTTCTGATATTGAAGAGTACGACAATAAAGGAAAGATGATTACGCCTCAGCCAGCCAATTATCCATACTATGATTTGGAAGAGTGCTTCGATAAAGAAACCAAAAATGGTAGAGAATATAAAGCCATTGATGAACAATTCCTAGCGGTAAATGCATACTCATACGTAGATGCAAAATTCTTCAACGGTAATGGTGATAATGATGTGCGGAAAAGGCTTGACAGTCAGATATTCACCGAAGATGCCGACCATTTCTTCACATCCTTTGCCATCAATTCCATAACGACTGACATCAGCAGTCCGATAAGCGGAACAGCTCTTTCCTGCACCGACGACTACTGGACTGTCAATCTGGGACAGAAATACTATGTGCCGGAAAACATCGTGACGAGCAGTGCTGCCGCCACTTGCATCAAGGTCAGGCTCGCAGTCGCGGATCCTTCCCTGACTTTGCCTACCGGCGCCGATGCCATCAAGGATTATCCTGTCCCGGGACAGTTCATATCCGACTCTGATAATACTTACACCAGCGGAGGCCTTTATCTTGGCGGACTTCTTATGACCGGTGTCACAAACGGAACCCTCGTCGCGGCAAAAGATACAGTAAAGAAGTATTCCCATATCGTAATGTATAACGACCATGAGATCACTGCTGATCCTTCAGACGATGATATTAAAAGGGAGGAGAAACTAGATGCTAAGTTCGATGATCCTAAGTTCCATGTGTATGTCGACGGTTTCAAGAGGGTGCATACCGCTCAGGCCAAAATAACGGTAAACCACAACCAGAAAGGTTCCACTTTCAACTGGAACATCCCGACCACCTACAAGGAGTTCATAATCCCTGTCAACAACAACTTGGACGGGTCATTCAGCGTCAAGCGTAACACCAGGTACACTGTCACGCTCCATGTCAACAATGAAACAATGACCAGAGCCGGTGGTGATGACATAAGCATCACGGCGACGGTCGAAACAGAAAAGATCAATGACTATGAGGACTAGATTTGCATTTATCATATCAAGCGTTTTCGCAGCTCTGGTCATCTCATCCTGCGAAAAGGATCCTTCCATGTCCGCGGACAAGGGGCATTTCACCGTCAGTTTCTCTGTCTGCAACGGTTCCGTTACCAAGGCCGGTTCGGACAGGATCGATGCCACTGA
>JAZRWN010000103.1:0-15510 GCA_045599725.1 Candidatus Cryptobacteroides sp.
CTCAAGGGCGAGACAGTTCTTCCTCTTTCACAAATAGATACTGAGAGCGAAGCCGGGCAGAAACTCTATGATTCTGCCAAGCAGATCATCACCAATCTCGGCAAGGATACTGAGGAACTTACTCTGGATGACGTCACTGACACCACCAAGATTTTTGCGGGCTCCAAGTTCAATGGTGACGGTGTGATTACAGCCGTTTCCGCTGATGATGAGGACCTTAAGGCTGTGATGGCCAAGATAGGCGAGGCTGTCGGAACCGCAGCTGACCGCAATGGTGAGGCTGGTGTGACTGCGGAGCAGATCGAGGCTTTCTATGCCGCCGCTGACGCTTATGCTGCATGGCAGGCAGCAGCGGATGCTGAAGGAGTTCTTCCTTACGGCGCCGATACTGAAGCCGCTTGCGCCGCTGTTGACGCAGTGGATGCCAAGGTCAAGGATTATTTCATGCGCTGCAAGCTCATCGCTTTCGATGCTGATGCAGCAGGTGCTGTCGATGTGTCCGTGGAGAAGATCGGCGCTATCGCAGGTGGCAGTCTCATCGATCAGGAGGCTGAGATTTCTCAGTACCCGATCGCACGCCCTTGCAAGGAGGTCGTTCTTCCGTTCTCAGGCATCAACCCTGCATGGAAGGCTGCCGTTGACACAGTCAAGGCTATCGTCCCTGAGTTCGCAGACAAGTCGGAAGTGTCTGAGGCTGAGTGGGATGCAGTTGTGGCGAAGTTCGCTCCTTATAAGGCTTGGAAGGCCGCCAAGGCAGGTGCCGAGGTCGAGCCTCTCGGACTGGACGCTGTCAAGGCTGTCATCGCCGCAGGCCAGAAGCAGGCTCTTCTCGACCTCGTCGCGGAGGACAAGAAATATGAGGCTGAAGCCAATGGCATCGATGAAGTCTGCAAGCTCATCCGCTTCTACTCATCTTTCGGCAAGCTTCTGAACAACTATGTGATTTTCAGCGATTTCTATGCTCGCGACCCTGAGAACCCAGCAGTCTTCGAGGCAGGAAAACTCTATATCGACCAGCGCTGCTGCGAACTCTGCGTCGAGGTCAAGGACATGGGCACTCACGGTGACATGGCCGGACTCAGCGGAATGTTCCTGATTTACTGCGCTTGTACTTCAAAGACTCTGGGCGCCACGAAGTATATCGTAGCCGTGCTTACCGCCGGCAACATCTCCGAGCTCCGTCCAGGAAAGCACGGTGTCTATTATGACCTTGACGGCAATGACTGGGATGCCACCATCACCAGCATCGTTGACAATCCTATCAGCGTACGTCAGGCTTTCTGGAGCCCTTACCGCAAGTTCGCGAACTTCATCTCCGAGAAGATCAACAAGTCCGCCGCCGACAAGGATTCCAACGCCACCGCCATGCTTCAGGCAAAGGCTGATGACGGCGCAGCCAAGCAGCCTTTCGATGTGACCAAGTTCGCCAGCATGTTCGCAATGGTCGGTATCGCTCTGGCCGCCATCGGAGCCGCCCTTGCAGGCATCATCGCCGCCGTGAAGGGTCTGACCTGGTGGAAGTGGCTCATCATCATCGCCGCCATCATGCTCGTCATTTCAGGACCGGCCTGCTTCATCGCATGGAGAAAGCTCCGCAAGCGCAACCTCGGCCCTGTCCTCAATGCCAATGGCTGGGCCATCAACTCCAAGGTCCTGGTGAACATCCTGTTCGGCAAGACCCTCACCTCAGTGGCCAAGTATCCTAAGATGAACCTTGCTGACCCGTATGCTTCCACTCCGGCATGGAAGAAGTGGGTCCGTGCGATCCTTATCATTCTGGTCATCGCGTTTGTGGTACTGTTCTTCACGGACAACCTTGGCTGCATCGGACTGCACTTCAGCAGATAGTTAGTCCAGCACCTCCGTCATTCCGGGCAGTTTCTCCCGTCATTCCGGGTAGTTTCTTCCGTCATTCCGGGCAGTTTCTCCCGTCATTCCGGGCAGTCTCTCCCGTCATTCCGGGCAGTTTCTTCCGTCATTCCGGGTCTGACCCGGAATCTTGGATCCTGAATCAAGTTCAGGATGACGCTTCATTCAAGTTCAGGACTAGACATTGGGCAGGGAGGCAACAGATATTGGTATTATTTCATAAATTTGACGGTAATAATCAAATATAAAACGAGATGAAAAAGACTTTAACCAGAATAATCATTCTCCTCACACTGGCTGCGGGATTGACATCATGCGCTTCTGTCGCGAACGCAAACCTCTCCAACTATAACCAGACTACCACCAAAGTCGAACTTTCACAGAATAATTTCAAAGTTGTGGGAACAGCCCAGGGCGTTTATTCTGCCAAGTATATCTTTGGCATCGGTGGCCTTTCCAAGAAATCAGCCAAGGCCAATGCGGTTGCAGACATGTTCGAGAATGCGGACCTTACAGGTTCTCAGGCTGCCATTAATATCAATACAATGGAAAGGTACACCACTTATTTTGGAATAGTCACCAAGGTCGAATACACCGCCACTTGTACGGTTATCGAGTTTACTGACTAGTCCTCAGGGAGGGGTTTCTTGGAATTGGCCGGGACACCGAGCTTGATGACCTGACGGGCGGACTGGACTATGCTGTGTCCGGAGTCCTTGAGCTTGTCGGAACAGAAGTCGTAGAACTTCTGGGCATCCTCGAGTTTCTTGCCCATTTCGGCGTGGGCCTTTGCAAAGTCAGCGACACGATCTATCATCATCTGGGCGGATGTGATGATCTGCTGCTGGTTCTTGACCTGCTCCACATTTGTCCAGGCTATTGAGATCATCCTCAGGAACGGTACGAGCGTCTCCTCGCTGGTGATCAGTACGCCCTGTGAGTAGGCGTTCCTCCAAAGTGCCGGGTCCTCTGTGTAGGCAAGCTGCAGGGCAGGGTAGTTAGGGACGAACATTATCGTGAAGTCGAGCATCTTGTGACCCGGGCGGAGATATTTGTCATACTCCTTGCGGGAAAGTCTCTTGACCTGCTCCTGGACTGCGGCGGCATTGCGCAGGGATGCGTCGTGCTTGTCTTCCTCATTATCAGCGGCTACATAGTCACTGAAGGCTGCGAGTGAGACCTTTGCGTCGATGACAATATCATTGCCTTCAGGAAGATGGAAGATGAAGTCAGGCCGCATCCTCTTCTCCGAGTCCTCGTTCATGATCACGAAGCCCAGTTCGTCGCGGAGGGTTGATTCCTTCTCGTAGTCACGGCCTTCCACGAGACCTTCTGCGTTCAGCAGATTGGCAAGTATGGTCTCGCCCCAGCATCCCTGCATCTTCTTCTGTCCTCTGAGCGCATCGGCCAGATGGTCGGCCTTGCCGCCGATCTCGCGGCTTTGGTCCTCCAGCCTTTTGACCGCAGCGTCGAATCGCTCCTTGAGGGTGGCTGAGTCCTCGGACTGGGACTTCTTTCCGGCTTCGAAAGCCTCCTTCATGGCGGTCAAATCTTTGGAGAGACCACCGCTGATATTGTCAAAAGTCTCCTTTGCCTTGCGGCTGAGTTCCTCCTCACGGGCTTTGAGCACCTTCTCGGATTCTGCGGCCATCTCCGCGCGCAGGGTGGCCATCTGCTGGTCAAGCATCTCCTTCTGCTGACGCTTCTGCTCTTCCAGGCTGCGGTTGTATGTCTGCAGCCTCTCCTCGGCGTCGCGCTCCTTCTCCTTGAGCATGCGCTCCAGGGCATCCTTTTCGACCCTGGCCTTTTCTGCCAGGTTCTTGTTTTCGGTGGCGGACTGGATCAGGCGGCTCTTCCACCTGAGAGTCACTATGGTATGGGTGAGGATCCATACCAGAATGGCAACAGCGGCTGCGACTATGCAGACAAGGACATACTCTTTCATCATAGACACAAAGATAATGAAATTATTCCTTCACCAGTATCTGGTTCTGCTCCTTGACCGACGCTTCGTGGATGGCGTTGTACACCTTCGCGATGAATTCAGGGTCAAGATTGTTAAGAGCTGCCTCCTGGCGCATCTTTTCCATGACAGCGTCCCATCTTCCCGTCTGAAGGATGGCGACGTTGTTCTTTTTCTTGTATTCACCGATCTTGCGGCTCACCGCCATTCGGCCTGAGAGAATGCGGATGAGTTCGTTGTCATACTCGTCGATCTGGGCACGGAGCTGTTCCATATTCTCACGATAAGTGGCGTCGAGAGTGTCATTGTCACGGACATAAAGGCTTTCGAGCAGGTTGATAAGTTCGGTCGGGGTTAGCTGCTGCGAAGCGTCGCTGAGGGCGCTGGCAGGGTCGCAGTGGGACTCTATCATCAGGCCGTCGAGGCCGAGGTTCATCGCCCGCTGGGACAGTTCCGGGATGAATTCCTTGCAGCCCGCCATGTGACTCGGGTCACAGAAGAACGGCATGTCAGGGATGCGGCTGCGAAGTTCGATGGCGAGCTGCCACTGCGGAGAGTTGCGCAGACGCTTCTCGTCTGCGGAAGAGAATCCGCGATGGATGACTCCGAGTTTCTTGACTCCAGCGTTGTTGAGGCGTTCAAGGGCTCCCATCCAGAGGCTGAGGTCAGGATTGACAGGATTCTTCACTAGCACAGGCATGTCAGTGTCGGTGAGTGCGTCAGCCAGTTCCTGCATCAGGAAAGGGTTGGCTGATGTGCGAGCTCCGATCCACACCATGTCTATACCGTGCTTCACGCATTCGAAGATGTGCCTCTCGGAAGCGACTTCCGTGCAGACTTTCATCCCGAGTTCTTTCTGGACTCTCTGGAGCCATTTGAGACCAGGCACTCCGACCCCTTCGAAACATCCAGGACGAGTGCGCGGTTTCCATATTCCGGCACGGAAAACATTGATGCCCACGGCGCGGAGCTGGCGTGCTGTTTCCATTACCTGTTCCTCGCTTTCAGCGCTGCAAGGGCCCGCGATGGTGCAGGGGCGCGGCAGTGTGAAGAAACCCCATTCGCTCAGGGGGATGATGTCGAATTTCTTTGCCATATGCTTGTTATCTTATTATTCTCTTGATTCTGTTGGCCGACTCGATGAGTTCACGTGTCTTCTGTGCGTCGCAGTCAGCGATGGCGTCGCGGAAGGCTTGCAGATTGTCCATGTAAGCGTCGATGACATTGAGGATGTTGTCGCTGTTGTCCAGGAAGATAGGGACCCACATGTCCGCGCCGCTCTTCGCGAGACGCACGGTGGATGAGAAACCTCCTGACGCAAGGTCGAAGATGTGCTTCTCGTCCTTCTCTTTCTGAAGGACGGTGTTTGCGAGCGCGAATGAGATCACGTGCGAGACGTGGGAGATGTATGCTGTGTGGACGTCATGGTTCGAGCCGTTCATGTAGACCATACGCATGTTGAGGGTGTCGTACAGTTTCTCCACCGTCTTGACAGCCTTGATATCAGACTCTTCGCTGTTGCAGATGATACCCGCTCGCCCGTCGAACAGACCAGGAAGGGCAGCCCACGGACCGCTGTACTCGGTTCCTGACATCGGGTGCGTGGCGACATAGCATCTGCGCATCGGGTGGTAGTGCACGCTGCGGAGCATGGGCTCCTTGACTGAGCAGACGTCCAGTACGATCTTTCGGCAGTTTTCGCCCTTTTCAGCGTAAATGTCCAGTGCCTTCGGCAAAAGCTTCTCGGCCGCGCTGACCGGCACGGCAATGATGGTTATGTCCGCGACCCTGACCGCATCCTCGAAAGATTCGATACGGTCAGCCAGGCCAAGCTTCAGCGCCGCCTCCGCGTGAACCTTGTCGTTCTCGACTCCTATCACTTCCTGCGCAAATCCCTTGCGTCTGAGGTCTATGGCCATCGAACCGCCAATGAGACCCATTCCTACAACTGCTACTACCATACTGCTTGTTCTAAATTAAAATAAAAAAAGACCGCCCGTTGCCGGACAGCCCATATCATTCTGCTGATGTATATGCGTGTTCGCCGGCCTATCTCCGTGTCTGAAAATAGTAATAATAGTAATATTCGAAACCGTTGATACGCATAGCAAGAGCAAATATAAAAAATATTTTTTTGAATTAGCAACAAGTTTATGAACTTTCCCTCTCCATTTCCGAAGGTGTGACATTGAATTCCTTGGTGAAGCAGCGAGTGAAGTACTTCGGGTCGTTGAATCCGACCATTGCTGAAGCACAGTTCCTCAAGGACGGTGATGCTGACGGCTCAGGCCTCAAGGCTCTCAACGAAGTCCGCAGCAGGGCTCAGATTGATGAATTGTCTTCCATGACATATCAGGATATCAAGGACGAGCGCCGTGCAGAACTTTTCTATGAGCAGGAAAGATTCTTCGATCTCCAGAGATGGGGTGATGCTCCGACCGCACTCGCCAACAAGGGCAAGGTGTTCTATGAGTTCTCAGGTTACAAGCCAGGAACGACCGAGTGGAATGTAACTCCTGTCACTGGTCAGTCTTACAATGGAAACGGCTGGCAGGACAAGTACATGCTCCTCCCATTCCCTTCAGAGCAGCTTTCTGCAAACCCTAACCTCAAGCAGAACCCAGGATGGTAGTTTATTTGCAATAATACAATATCGATAGTATATTTGCATAAACACAGTTATTAATATTTTAATATTATGAAATTAACCAAATTATCACTGCCTTTAATCGCCATCCTCGCCATGGCTGGATGTCAGACAGCCCCAACCACAAGTGAAGTTACAGCAGAACCTGAGAAAGTGATCGTCGAACCTGGCGAACAGGCTCCTCTCGCCAACCCTGGTCAGAAGAACTTCGGCGGATCCCATACTATTCCTAATACTCCTGTTGACACAGCAGCTGCAAATGCAGCAATGAGAGCAAGAATGGCCGAGATGAACAAAATCAGGACTATTCATTTCAACGATCTCTCGATGTCCGATCCTTATATCTATGCAGACGAGACCACAAAGACTTACTATCTTACATCATCAGGTGGCCGCATGTACAAGAGCAAGGACCTTGTGATGTGGGAAGGACCTTACAACATCGTGAACCTCGAAGGCACATGGATGGAGAGAGCAGGCTTCGCAGCCGCTGCTGAAATCCACAAGATCGGTGATTATTTCTACTATGCAGGTACTTGGAGTGACCACAGCGATCTTATCCAGCAGGTCCCAAGAAGATACAATGTGCCTCACAATCAGACTGTTCTTCTCCGTTCCTCCAACATCGAAGGACCTTACGAAGTGTTCGACGAGAATCCTGACCATAACTACCAGCCACGCCAGGATGACTGTATCGACGGTACACTCTACCAGGAAAACGGCAAGATCTATATGGTTTATGTTCATGAGTGGACTCAGCTCATCGATGGTACCATGGAGTATGTGGAACTTTCTTCAGACCTCAAGAAGACCATCTCCAAGCCAGTCTGCTTGTTCCGTGCTTCCGAGAACCCTTCTTGCGGTGAGATGAACGGTCTTGGCGAAGCTACTTTCGGCCTCAAGATGCCAGGTTGGGTGACTGACGGTCCTCAGATGTTCCGCACCAAGACTGGAAAGCTCGGAATGCTCTGGGCAACTTGGGGTAAGGAGCGTTACTTCCAGGCAATCTGCTACTCAGAGTCAGGCACTATCGCCGGACCATGGGTTCAGGAGCCGGAACCATTCCTTGCAAACAACTCCGGTCACGGAATGCTTTTCACTACATTCGAAGGCGAACTCCGTTATCTTGTACACCATTCAGAAGGCAATGGTCCAAGAAAGCCTCAGATGTGGACAGTTGACCTCAGCGGTGACAAGCTTGTCCTCGGCAAGCAGATAACCGTCAAATAATTGGTTTATAGTAGATATGTTGTCGGCGTCCGCGGATCATTCTGCGGACGCCTTCTTTTGCCGCTTGTTCTTGGATTCAGTATTCTCGACACACTGAAGCGAAAAGCCAGTTTCGCTCATGTTGTCAGCCAGTGACTCCTTCTTAACGGGTACGGGGTTGATTATCTGCCTGCGTTCATGACCAGCCTGCACTTTTACAAATAATTTTTGCTTGTTTTTGGGCAGTTATTGTTGTCTTTTCCAATTCTTTAGTATATTTGGAAAAAAATTGGGCATTATTATTTATGAAAAGGATTATCTCGACAATAGTTGGGACGCTTCTGTTGTCGTCTACATGTTTCGGGCAGTTTTATATAGAATACGAGCAGAATTTCAGGTCTGAAGAGAACTCGTTGAATTTTATCTACAATCTTACCAGTGGGAATACTACGAGTGTGCCGGCAAGCCCATTGCTTGCGGAAGCTCTTCCTGTTCCCGGAAATCTCCCTCTCCCCGGGCCCTCTCTTGCGGCAAACAATGCCTCTGTGGCATCAGCTGAGTCCCCGGTTTATGCTGCAGTGCCGGAAACGGTTTATGCATCAGCTGAGTCCCCGGTTTATGCTGCAGTGCCGGAACCGGTTTATGCATCAGATGAGGCTCCGGTTTATGCTGCAGTGCCGGAACCGGCTGAGCCTGTGGCAGGACCTGACCCTGTCATCATAACAGAGCAGGTGTTCGTCCCTGACCCTGTAACGGTGGTCCTTGACCCGATAGTCATCACGGAGCCGGTTTATCTTACCGAGAAAGTGATAGAATACATCCAGGTAGCATCTCCTGCACCTGTCGTCATCCCGAAGCCAGTTGAATCTGTGGCCGCTGCGGTGTCTCCAGTCCCTGATGCCAGCCAGCTGGTGAATATCCTTCAGACTTATGATCCTGACCAGTTATCCGAGATTCTCCAGGAGGCGCATATCTTCGACCATCTTCTGAAACCACGCTACAGAATGTACAGGACTGATGCGGCATCCGTCCAGCTCAAACTTGATACCGCCACCGGTGCTGTCTGGCAGGTCCAGCAAGGAGACGGAGCATCGCGTCCGATGGTGTCACCAATCGACGCCAAATCACTTCTGCGCTATTCCGAGCCGGAAGAGTCAGGTCGTTATGAACTCTGTCCTACAGACAATATTTACAGTTTCATCCTTCTTGATACTAAGGATGGCTATTCCTATCAGGTCAAGTGGGGCGAAGACGCTGGTTCACGTGCAAGAATCCTTATCGGCAGATAAGACAGGTCGCAATCAGCAGGCTTTTCCAGAGAAGTGGCGTTGTACGCAGTACTTCGGATATTTTGCCGTTTTTTTTTGTAAAACAGCAGAATCATGAAATCAATATCCATTATCTCCAGAGGAATATTATTCGCCATTGTCGCAGTTTCAGCCTTGATGGCAGCCGCTTGTTCTTCAATGTTTGAAGACAGGGACTTCGGGCTTGCTTCATTCTCATTTGAGGGGTGCCTCGATACCAAGGCTCCGGACGGTAATTTTGCAGTAGAAAAAGCCAAGGCAGGCACTCTGCATCTCCAGAGCAGGAATGGAAATCTGAGAATCACCCTCTCCGGTCTTGAAAATGACAAGTACACCCTTGTCTAAAACTATAAATCATCTTTGGAGGACATAACTCAGGAAGTCACGTTCAATTATTCTTCCCTTCTAAACAAGAAGGTGGACTTCGAGCCATCTAAGTCTGAGGATAAACTTCATTACGGTGATTCACTGCAATCTCTGATTTCAGTTATCTGTATTCGGTTGTTTTTTTGCTACGTTATTACTTTCAAACGTGGCAAAATCAATGAATTATGTATCTAATGCTACATTAATGCCCTTTAGCGTGGCATTTTTCAGAATAGTGAAGTTAAATTCTTGAAAGTCATCCCCTTCAGTCCCGGAACCTCCCCCATTTATTAGAAAATCGACTGAGAAGTTCTTTCACCATCGGATACTTGTGAAAGAAATGTGTTTGAGCAACAGGATGAGGCGAGCCGCCCCCTACGCTGCCAAGCCGGTGGAGACCGGCCGCGAGGCTCGTTCACCACATACAGGGTATGGGGCCTGAGCCCCCTCAAACGAAGAGAAGCCTCAAGCGTCAGCTTGAAGCTTCTCGAGTGCCCGAGGCCGGGATCGAACCGGCACGTCTTTAAGGGACAATGGATTTTGAGTCCATCGCGTCTACCATTCCGCCACTCGGGCAGTTGTGGTGATGGTTCACGCAGAGTTGCAAAGGTATCGAAAAATCCATAATTATCAAATTTTTCTGTTTATATTCGTAATTTGGAATGATAGCGATATGAACGGAACAGCACTATATGCAAGAGATGATTTCTCCGGTCTGAAAGACCTTCTGGCCGCTGAGAAAGAGGTGTTTCTGGTCTATGACCGGAATGTCGGACGGGCCGCGGATGACATCCGGAGCCGGGTGAACATCCGCGCCGCGATGGCCATCGACACATCGGAGGCAGTCAAGACTATGGACACCGTGCTCTCCATCTGCCGTTTCCTGATGGAGAACAATGCCGACCGCTCGGCCCTCGTGCTTTCTCTCGGCGGCGGGATCACCACGGACATGACCGGCTTCGCGGCTCTCATCTACAAGCGCGGAGTCCGCTACGCCAACCTCCCGACAACCCTCCTCTCGCAGGTGGACGCCGGCATTGGCGGCAAGACGGGCGTGAATTTCGATGGTTACAAGAACATCCTCGGCCGCATCCAGCAGCCAGAGTTCGTCTACTGCGCGCTGAATACGCTGGACACACTGCCGGACGCCGATTACCGATCAGGTCTTGCCGAAATGCTGAAGACTTTCATCATCGCTGACGCACCGCATTACCGCCGAGCCATGAGTTTCATCCGCGGTGGACGGCTGCTGGAAGACTGGAATGGAAATGTCATCAAATCAGCCCCGGACCAGCGCGTGGACCGGGAACTGATCCAGGCGGCGGCGCAGGTGAAGTGCGGAGTGGTGGAGCGTGATGAGTTCGAGACAGGGGAGAGGCGCGTGCTGAACCTTGGCCATACCATAGGCCATGCGGTCGAGTGGTGGCAGGCGGAGGTTGCCGCGGAGCGGCAATATTCCCACGGGGAGGCAGTGGCGATAGGAGTCATCCAGGCAGCGAAGATTTCCGAAGCTCTCGGAGTGTGCGAAAAAGGCCTTGCAGCACAGCTGAAGGCCGATTTCGAGGCTGCTGGTCTTCCGACAGAATGCCCCGCCCCGTTAAATGCCATCGAGAAAGCCATACGTCGCGACAAGAAAGCAGAAGGCGCCTCCGTTCATTTCGTCCTCATAAAAGAGATAGGCAAGGTGGAGGTCCGCTTCATGCCGGTCGAGGACATCATTCATTTCCTTGACATAGCGAGCATATGATTTGTACCAGCATACAGAACAGGAATCTCGAGCAGATTTTCGAGATACTCACCAGCGGGGCCGTGGAGATGGCTGAGATACGTCTCGACCTCTGTCCCGAACTGGATGACAATGATATAGAGGAGCTGTTCTCCGGAACGGACATCCCCCTTATAGCCACCTGCCGTATCGCGGAGTGCGAGAGCATGTCCGTGGCGGAACACAGGTTGAAAGTGGCCATACAGGCCGGTGCCAAATATGTGGATGTCGAACTGGAGGCCCCCGCTCCGATGGGAAAGCGTGTGCGTCGCACGGCACGCGACTGCGGCACGACTCTTATCCGTTCTTATCACAACTTCGACAGAACCCCGGATAAGGAAGAGCTTGAGGAGATGGTGACCAGATGCCGCGTCTTCGGCTCTGATGTCATAAAAGTCGCCACCATGGCCCACGACGCGGAAGACGCAGCCCGCGTGATGGCACTCTACGACATGGTCTATCCAGACGGAAAACCGCAGGAGGAAGGCGGGCTTGTCGCGTTCTGTATGGGTGAGGCGGGGAAGGAATCCCGTCTCGAGGCCCTGAAGCACGGAGCGCCTTTCACATATGCCGCCCTGGACGCGGAGTCCGCGACAGCCCCTGGCCAGTGGACCACCGACGAGATGTATGATGCTCTCTACAAAGGGATGGACGGCTTCTTCGCCGAGCACCTGACCATGCCGACGTCCAAGAGTTTTGCTCAGAGAGCCATCATCGCCGCCGCCCTTGCCGAAGGCACATCGCACCTGAGAGGCTATTCTCCTTGTGCTGACAGCGAAGCCGCAATAGCCGTCGCACGTGCGCTCGGAGCAGAAGTCCAGGAAGGGGAAGTGCTGACCATCAAAGGAATCGGCCCGATAGAGAAGCCGCTTGACATAAAGACCCTTCACTGCGGCGAGTCGGGGCTGCTGACCCGCCTTATGATCCCGATTCTCGCGCAGATCGGCTGCGGTGATGTCCACGTGACAGGCGAAAAGACCCTCGTGAACCGCCCTCTGAGCGGTGCGAACGATATAATGGCGGCATTCGGAGTCATGCTCCGCAACACCGCACGCACTTCCCGTGAAGTATATGTTCCCCTGGACATTGACGGCCGCCTGATGGCCGGCAAGGCTGAAATCCCGGGGACAGGCGGCTCGCAGCTCATTTCTGGTCTGCTCATGGCACTGCCGATGGCGGCGGAGTCGTCCACGATATATGTCACCGATCCGAAGAGCATCCCATATATGTTCATAACACTCGATGTTCTCCAGAAGTTCGGCATACGCATAGCAAACGAGATGGAAGGCGATGAGGAGTTCATTCAGACGCAGGACTGGAGCTGCTGCACTGGCCTGACTTTCAAGATCAAGGGTGGACAGAGCTACAAGGCCGTTGACCTGAGCCTTGAGGGAGACTGGAGCAGCGCGGCGAATTTCTGCGTGGCGGGAGCCCTTTTCGGCGCCGCTTCCATCGACGGGCTCGACACCCGCTCGCTTCAGGCGGACCTCACGATAATGGACATCCTCGTCGAGGCGGGTGCCAGCATATCCCAGTTTGACAATGACTGCGTCGATGCTGTGAACGAGGCCGCGACCGCCGCAGGCGTCAACACCCATACCGGAGCTGTTAATGTCGCGAAAGCCCCTTTGAACGCGTTCAGTTTCGACTTGAACAATGCTCCTGACCTGTTTCCGATAACCGCTGTACTTGCAGCTTTCTGCCCGGGAGAAAGCAGGATAGCCGGAACCGGCAGGCTTGCCGGCAAGGAGTCCGACCGTGCCAGGTCCATCACCGACATGCTGACTCAGATGGGCGTCGAATGCGCTGTGGAAGGTGATGAGATGGTCATTCACGGCCACTCGCTTTCAAGCCGTCTGCTGAACGGGAACCTCCTGAAGGGTGGCTCCTATACATCCAGCCACGACCATCGCATGGTGATGGCGCTGAAGGTCGCGAGCCTCGGCGCAGGATCGCCTGTGATCATTGACGACGAAGCCTGTGTGGCGAAGTCGTTCCCTGATTTTCTCACACTTTTCGGAGCGTAGAAGATGACTGACAAGAGAAAAGGACTGCTGGCACTGACCCCGCTCCTGGTGTTCCTGGGAGTGTATCTGGTCACTTCCATCGTGATAAAGGACTTCTACAAGGTCCCTGTGGCGTCGGCGTTCCTTCTTGCTTCGGTCTATGCCGTGCTCATCTCCCGCGGCCGTCCGTTGAGGGAGAGGGTGGCACAGTTCTCGGCCGGAGCATCGGACTCGAAAGTGCTGCTGATGGTGTGGATCTTCATATTGGCCGGCGCTTTCGCGCAGACGGCCAAGGATATAGGCTCCATAGAGGCCACGGTCAATGTGACGCTGCGCCTGATTCCGGGTTCCATGCTGTTCGCGGGGCTGTTCTTCACCTCCTGCTTCATCTCCATGTCCGTCGGGACGAGCGTCGGAACGATAGTCGCACTCGTGCCGCTGGCTTCCGGGATGGCGCAACAGACAGGTATGAGCGTGCCTTTCATGACAGCCATAGTGGTGGGCGGCTCGTTTTTCGGAGACAATCTTTCCTTCATCAGCGACACTACCATCGCCGCTACTCAGGCGCTGAACTGCGAGATGCGGGACAAGTTCCGCGCGAACATCCGTATCGTGGCCCCGGCGGTGCTGATAGTGTTTTTGATATATATCATCAAGGGCGTCGGCCTGGAGGTGGAAGTGCCGCGCGAGCCTGTGGAATGGCTGAAACTCCTGCCTTACATCATGGTGCTCGTGCTTGCTTTCGCGGGGATGGACGTCCTGCTCATCCTGTCACTGGGAGTATGCGTGAACCTGGTCATCGGCCTTCTGACAGGCACTCTCGGCTGGTCTTCGTGGCTGTCTTCCATGGGTGAAGGCATCGGCGGCATGGGCAGTCTTATCATTGTGACCCTGCTCGCCGGAGGGATGATGGAACTCATGCGTCTGGGCGGCGGCCTGGACTATATCGTGAACACGCTCACCCCGGCATCGGTAGGCGGACAGGGCTCTGAGGTGACAGCCCGCAAGAAACGCCGTGCGGAGCTGAGCATTGCCGTGCTGGTGAGCCTGGCGAACCTGTGCACGGCCAACAACACCATCGCCATCATCACTACCGGTGGAGTGGCGAAGGATGTCCAGGAGCGGTTCGGGCTTGACAGAAAGCGTGTGGCAAGCATCCTGGACACATTCTCCTGCTTCGTCCAGGGACTCATCCCATACGGAGCACAGCTGCTGATGGCTTCAGGGCTTGCTGGAGTCGGTTCGGCGGCGATCATAAGTTATTTGTATTACCCTTTCGCTCTGGGTGTGGTGTCGCTTCTCGCGATTCTGATACCGTCAGCCAGACGTGAACGAAATATTTGATGAATATGAACGAGATTCTTTGCAAAGAAGCCAGACTGACGATGGTCGTGATGCTTCTCATGCTTCTGGCCGCGGGATGCGCGCGGAATCCTTATTTCAAAGTGATGAACGCCTCTGAGGAACTGTTTGTAGACGCCGGGGACGAATGTCCGGTGTCCTATTCAGTGAGTGTCTCTTTGGACTATCCGATGGTCAAGGGCGACACGACCCATGTGGCGACGGCCATCAGGTACTCGATCGTGGACCATATGTTTGGATGGGAATATGACACACTCGACGTCGGAACAGCCACGAAAGTGTTCGCACAGTCGCTTGTGGATGAATTCAAGTCACTATTTGCCGACATGACGACGGCCGGCATGTACTCTGATGGCTCCGGCACCGAGCAGACGGACTGGTATGAGAACCTGACAGGCTATTTTGCAGGAAGCTGGAAACACTTCAGCTCATATGTGGTGGAGTATTCCGGTTATTCGGGCGGAACTCGTCCTGATATGTTCACTCAAGGGCTGGTGTTTGACCTGGACAGTGGAGCGGAAGTGACGCTCGACGACCTGTTCAGGCCGGGCTTTGATGAAGTGCTGGGAAATCTTATCCGCCTCCATGCAGAAGAATGTCTGCCGGAAGGGGCCATGGAAGTGGTTTTTGAGCCGTCCATTGTGCCTACAGGGAATTATGTCCTTACGGGGAAGAGCATCACTTTCATCTACAACCCTTCTGAAATAGCGCCTTACGGGCTGGGCATTCTCCAGATATCCGTACCGCTGCGCGAATGCGTCAAGGCCGGAATCCTTGCCGAAGGCATCTGAGTGCGCTGCAATGGCTAATCTATTGTTGATAACTTTGTTAATTAGGAAAATTCTTACTACATTTGCAGTCCCCAAAATGGGGCGAAAAAACATAAATTAAAGATTTACAATCATTTATGCCAACAATTCAACAATTAGTTCGCAAAGGACGCCAGGACGTGGAGATCAAATCCAAGTCCCGTGCGTTGGATGCTTGTCCTCAGAAGAGAGGCGTGTGCCTGCGTG
>JAZRWN010000104.1:0-5970 GCA_045599725.1 Candidatus Cryptobacteroides sp.
CAGCACGGACGCACCTCCAAGCTCCACTTTTCTTTCGTAGGCTGTGACAAGTCTGTCTGCATTGGACAGATGATATTCAAGCTCCGAATGGAGTGCGTTGAAATATACAAGGTCTATGCAATGCTGCTTCGCCTCAAGAAGGACAGTCTGCCTTACTGCCTTGTATTCAAGACTTACAAGTCCGTTGCGGGCTGAAGCCATGGCGGCTTTCTGACCGGTCAGGGTGGCGAAATCGATGCTCTGAGTCACGCGCAGGTCGTGACGGTTGCCCATCTCGTCATCACCCCAGAGGTAGTTGAACTCCACCTCGGGACTGTCAAGCATGGCTTCGGCGCGGTTCTCAAGTTCCCCAGCCTGCCTCTCGAGTCTCGCGGAACGGAGAGCAGGATTATTTTCCTCGACGCTTCTCAGCACATCCTCGATGGTCTGAGCCAGAGACAGAGAGCAAAATGCGAACAATGAAAACAGTACCAGTGATATTCTTCTACTCATGTTTCTTTCTGCTTATCAGGATGTACATTATCGGGATGACATAGCCGTTGAGAATGGTCGAAGTGACGAGACCGCCGAGAATCACCTTTGCCATCGGGGACTGGATTTCATTGCCCGGCAGGGCACCGCCGAGGGCAAGAGGGAGCAGCGCGAGAGCGGAGGTGATGGCTGTCATCAGAATAGGATTGAGACGGTCAAGTGAGCCGGCACGGACACGGTCATCAAGAGAGAGTCCCTCCGCTCCGAGAGCATTGTATCTATCTATGAGCAGCATCCCGTTCCTGGTGGCGATGCCGAAGAGGGAGATGAAACCTATGATCGCAGGGATGCTGAGGATGCCGTCAGTGAAGAAGATGGCTATCACTCCTCCGATGAGGGCAAGAGGAAGGTTGAGCAGCACCACCATCGCCTGTCTGGTGTCCTTGAACTCACCGAACAGGAGGAGGAAGATGATCAGGATGGAGATGATGGAGATGAGCGAGATGGTTCTGGAAGCCCTCTCCTCGGACTCGAACTGCCCGCCGTACTCGATGTGATAGCCTTCCGGAAGCTCGATTTCGTGGTCCACGATCTCCTCTATCGCATTCACGGCATGGCGCAGTTCGCCGCCGGCTACATTGCACGAAATCACTATCTTGCGGGAGACATTCTCACGGTTGATGGTGTTCGGACCCGAAGACGACTTGAGCGTCGCGATGCTGGAGAGCGTGACACCGTCCGCCACCATCATGTCACCGAGAGCCTCTATGGTCGAACGCTCGGAGTCCTCCACCTTCAGTGTCAGGTCGAAGGCCATGTTCCCGTCGTATACCTGGGAGACGACGCTTCCCTCCAGAAGCACAGAAATCATCCCATTGAACTCGCTCATCGTGATACCGTAGCGTGCAAGCATCTCCCGACGCGGTTCGATGACCAGTTCAGGACGCTCAACCTGCTGTTCGACATTGATGTCCCTGAGACCTTCTACATCCTCTATCGCCTCCTTTATCTGTCCTCCTATGGCATACATGGTGCTCAGGTCGGTACCGAACAGCTTGATGGCGATATTAGCCTGAGTTCCCGAGAGCATCTCATCTATGCGGTGAGCAATAGGTCCGCCTGTTTCGACATTCACTCCAGGAAGGACGGAGAGTTTCGACCGGACCTCGGCGAGCATAGCTTCCTTCGAGCGTCCTTTCAGTTCGAACGGGCAGTCGAACTCGGAAGTGTTCACTCCGAAAGAGTGCTCTGACAGTTCCGCACGACCCGTTCTCCTGCCTACTGTCTTTATCTCAGGAACAGTGAGGAGCAGTTCTTCGGCCATACGGCCCATAGCGTCAGACTCATCGATGGAGATGCCAGGGATGGTGCTGACGGAAATGGTCAGCGCCCCTTCATTGAACGAAGGAAGAAAACTTCTGCCGAGCGAAAAGAACATCACCAACGCCACGACAAGCAGCGCAGCGGTAGCCCCGAGCACGACGGTCTTGTGTCTCAACGCCCACTTGAGGGATCTGTCGTATATGTTTCTGAGACGGAGAGCGATCCACGGGTCTTTTTCCTCCCTGTCCGCATCAACTTTCTTCAGGAGCAGCGAGCACAGGACCGGGGTGAGGGTAAGTGCCACAAGGGTGGAGGCGAAAAGGCTTATGACGAAAGATATGCCCAAAGGGATGAGCATCCTTCCCTCCATCCCGGAAAGGAAGAAGAGCGGAAGGAAACTGGCCACAATGATAAGGGTGGAGTTGAGCATAGGCATACGGACCTCGCGGGAGGCATCATATACGGTCTCCAGCACGCTCCGCCTCTCCCCTGCCGGTCTGCGGCGGTTCTCGCGCAGCCGTTTGAAGACATTCTCGACATCCACGATGGAGTCGTCCACCAGCGAGCCTATGGCAATCGCGATGCCTCCCAGAGTCATCGTGTTCACGGTCAGTCCCATGAGCTTGATGACTATCAAGGTGATGAATACCGACATAGGGAGGGATATCACCGAGATGACCGTCGTCCTCCAGTTCATCAGGAACAGGAAAAGCACCAGAATGACGAACAGAGCCCCTTCGAACAGGGATTTCTTGACATTGTCAATGGAATTTTCGATGAAGTCGGCCTGACGGAATATGTCAGTTCTTACCTGCACGTCTTCCGGGAATGTCTTTTTCAAGTCATCAAGCGCCGACTCTATCTGGGCGGTAAGTCCGAGCGTACTGACATCCGGCTGTTTGGTCACGGTCATCAGGACAGCAGGCTCACCGTTACAGGACGCAACTCCAAGTTTCGGGGTCTTCGCCCCAACTTTCACCTGCGCGATATCGTCAATGGTCACGGGGTAGCCGTCAGAGCCCGTCTTCACCAGAGATTTCTTCATCTCGTCGATCTCGGTCGTGGACAGCATCCCACGGATGATATACTCATTGCCATACTCATAGAGAGTGCCGCCGGAAGCGTTCAGGTTCATGTCCTTCACCGCATCGATGACATCGTCCATGGTGACGCCGTAGTGCTTCATCTTCGCTGGCCTGAGAAGTATCTGGTACTCCTTGATATCTCCTCCCATCACAGCCACCTGAGCGACTCCGCCGGTGGAAAGGAGTCTCGGACGTATGGTCCAGTCAGACAAAGTCCTCAAGTCTTCAAGCGAAGTCTCCTCGGATGTCAGGCCTATCATGAGCATCTCTCCGAGAATGGAGGACTGAGGGCCCAGGGTCGGCGCGCCGACATTGGCCGGAAGGCTCTCGCCCAGCATGGAGATCTTCTCCGACACTATCTGACGGGCGACATATATGTCAGTGCCCCAGTCGAATTCGACGGAGACATTGGAGAATCCGTTGGTTGAAGAGGAACGCACACGGCGCACATTGGTAGCTCCGTTCACAGCCGTCTCCACAGGGAAGGTGACGAGGCGCTCCACTTCCTCGGCCGCCATGCCCTCCGCCTCTGTCATCACCACGACAGTAGGGGCGTTGAGGTCAGGGAACACATCGACTTCCATCGTGGAAGCCGAATACAGTCCGGCCAGAGCAAGCAGCACTGCACAGACAAGCACCACTAACCTGTTGTCAAGGGCGAATCTGATTATTCTGTTGAGCATGACCTTTACTAATGCTGATGGTTATGCCCGGAAGGCACTGCGGACACTGATGCAAGCTTTATCTGGACCGCGCCCTTCACCACGACTCTGTCTCCTGGATTCAATCCACTCAGAATCTGAACATTCCTGCCGTCTGAAGCACCAAGAGTCACATTCCTTTTAAGGAACGCGTCATCTTCATGCTGGACATATACATTGTAAACGCCCTGGCTTTCAGTGACAGCATCTACAGGAACAACTATCGCCTCCTGCTGCTCACGGCTCTTGAGATATACATCCACATAGGAGCCCGGAGCTGCCGAGATACGGTTGTCAAACTCGAAAGTGACAGGAAGATAATGGTTGGAGGAACTGCGGCTGTAGCTTAGAAGCCTGCCGCCGAGATCGTCAAGAGACCACACTGCACCGTCCGATGTCACGAAATTGGCGGACACGATGTCCTTCAGGGACGAGTAGTATTTTTCAGGCAGCTCGGCACGGAGCTGGAGCCTTCTGTTCTGGCTCACCACGGCCAGCGCCTCACCTGTGTTGACGAACTGGCCTTCAGATACATAGACTGCCTGAAGGTAGCCGCTCAGCGGTGACAGGACATTCAGTCCCTCCCCACTGTATCCGCCGCTGGTGAGTGCTTCGTATGCGGCCTTCGCCTGTTCGTATTCGAGCTTGCTCTGGTCATAATGGCTGGTGGAAATGATATTGTCCTTGAGCAGTTCCGTGTCACGGAGAAACTCCCTCTCGGCTGTTTCAAGAGCTGCCCTGGCCTTGGAGACCGGGTCGCCGCCGTCAACATTGCGCGTGTTTATCACAGCGAAGACCGCAGCTTTGGCGATGTATGTGCCTTCGGAAGGAGCCTTTCCCTTGAAATGGAACACTCCTGAAGTGGTCGCCGGGATGACGGCCTCCTCACCTTTGGCCGGAAGGATGGTCCCGGAAGCGCGGATTACCGGAGAGAAACTGCTGTATGAAACTTCCTCGGTTTCCACACCGAAAGCCTGCTGCTGCGCCTCGCTGAACACAATCTCCCCTGCATGCTCCTCTCCCTCATGATGGTGTTCTCCCTCTTCGTGATGATGTTCCTCGCCGTCATGATGATGCTCATCAGAGTGGCCATGCGACCCGCAGGCCGCCATGGACAGGCAGATCAGTACGGCGGACAGTCTTGACAAAAAGTTTTTCATACATCATAAAATAATTATACTACAGGTTTGAAAACCTGCATGTCAGATGGTTTGACCAAAAGCCCGGGACCCGCCTGAATCATCAAATTACCAAGTGCCGATGCCTCCACCGGACCTGCGAAAACAGGCACCGAGCACTCACAGGCCACAAGGCTGCACAAAGCACGGTCAGCGGCACAAGGCCCGGCCATGACTATGGATTTCAACTTTTCAACAGAGAAGCCTTGAAGCATTCGGAATATTTTGCCGTAACATTCGGCAAGTGAATCGTATATCAGTCTGATAACAGCAGCGTCACCTGAAGGGACAGCCATGCCTTTCTGCTCGCAGAACCTCACAATGGCCGCAGGTATGTCCTGCTGAGGAACCAGCAGAGGATCATCAAAGTCAAGCAGCGCGGCGGAAACAGGAGTCTCAGTCACAGCTGTCTGCACGGACTCAGGATCATATTCCCTTCCCTGAGAACGCCAGAAAGCCAGACACAGGTCAAGAACCTTCATTCCGGCCGACGCCTTGAACAACATCACTTTGCCCGAGGCAGTACGCTCATTTGAAAGGTTGAGCTCGAAAGTCCTGTCATTCACCACAGGTTCCGCCACCTCGATGCCCATGAACCCTTCTGAACCCATCATCAGGAAAGCGGAAGGAGAACCCGAAGACGGCAGTGCCGCCACTGCGGAAGCCTTGCTGCTGCCGGCTGCGGTCACGACATTGACCTTGCCCAGACCAGTGGTAGAAGCGATCTCGTCAGAAAGATGGCCTGTCCTGGTACCAGGCAAAGCCACTGAAGGGAAACGCCTTGCCTTGACACCGCACACATTCAGGACCGGTTTCAAAGGCTTCTTTTTCTTGCTGTTCAGAAGTCCTGCGGCGGAAAGCTGGGTGAAGTCACAGACCTTCTTTCCCGTCAGCATATATCCGACAGCATCAGAGATGAAAAGAATCGAGGCTGCATTGTCCAGAGAGACGCTCTTCCCTTTCCGGAGCGCGAAAAGCTGGAATGCTGTGTTGCCTGTGCTGATCTGTATCCCGGAAGCGTCGTAATAATCCCTCGGGCTCATTTTCTTCAAGAACTTGTCCTTCGCCCCTCTGGCATAGGCCTCGCCATTCGCACGCGGAAGGCCGATGAAGCTGCCATCCTTGGCGGCACAGACAAAGTCAGAAGTCCATGAATCGACAGCGATGGACTCTACACGCAGTTTTCTGGCACCGGCCTTGGTCAGGCCGGCA
>JAZRWN010000105.1:0-18916 GCA_045599725.1 Candidatus Cryptobacteroides sp.
AATGGTTCAGGTGTCAAGTCCATCGGCGGCGGCACTCCTAACCAGTCATCACAGATCTCATACTACGGACGTATCACTTATTCTTACGACAACCGTTACAGCCTGCAGTCCAACTTCCGTGCTGATGCATTCGACTCATCCAAGCTCTCGAAGACCAACCGCTGGGGCTACTTCCCTTCATTCTCAGCAGGATGGACCATCAGCAACGAGCCTTGGTTCAAGGACAATGTAAGCAAGAGTTTCATCAATCTGCTCAAACTCCGTGGGTCCTGGGGACGCAACGGTAACATTGCCGTTCTTTCAGGATATCCATACTCTACATCCATCTCATACAACAGCCAGACCTATCAGTGGGATCCTTCTGACAATACTCTGTACTACGGTTCCGTTCCTGACGGTCTCGCAAATCCTGACCTTACTTGGGAAACATCCGAGCAGACTGACTTCGGTATCGACCTCCGTATGTTCGACAGCCGTTTCGTTTTCGGTGTAGACTGGTTCAACAAGAACACCAAAGACCTTCTTGTCAATATCTCTCCTGTAGCTGAAGTAGGTATCAGCAGCACTACAGTCAATGCCGGTTCAGTGAACAACAATGGTCTTGAATTCGAAGCAAGCTGGAAGGATAAGGTCGGCGACCTCGGATACAGCATCAGCGGCAACTTCTCGACCCTTCACAACAAGGTCACTTATCTTGAGCCATCTGTAGGACGTATCCAGGGTTCTCACTTCTCTGACCACAAGCTCTACACCTATTTTGAGGAAGGATATCCTATCTGGTACCTCAGAGGTTTGAAGTATGTCGGCGTGAACAGCGATGGCGACCCTCTCTACGAGAGCAGCACCGGCGAACCTACGACTGACCCTACTGACGACGACCTCACCTACGTCGGAAGCGCTCTTCCTACATTCACTTATGGTCTCACCATCCGTCTTGACTACAAGAACTTTGATTTCATTGTATTCGGACAGGGCGCAGGCGGAAACACTCTCGTTCCTTGTATTTATCGTCCTCAGCACTCTCAGATCAACGGTCTCAAGTACTTCAATGACGAGGCCGGCAAGTCTCTCCCTGAGATCAGCAAATTTGCGAGCAGCGTGAACTTCTGGAGTTCAGATGCCACCTGCTTCAAGGGCGACTACTTCAAGATCAAACAGATCCAGCTTGGTTATACAATGCCAAAGGCATGGACAAAGAAGATCCTTATCGAGAATCTTCGTGCTTTTGTATCGCTTGATGACTATTTCCTCTTTACAAAGTATCCTGGTTTCGATCCTGAGACAGCATCAACCGGTTCAAGCACTGGTAACGGTCTTGACAAGGGTACATACCCTAACGCCAAGAAGTTTCTCTTCGGTATCAACGTGTCATTCTAATTCGGTATGATTATGAAAAATTATATAATAATGGGAGCAGCCACAGTATTGGCTCTTGTGGCGACTACATCATGTAATCAGAGCCTCCTGGATATCCCTCAGAAGGGTGTCATTGCCATAGAAGACTTCTATCATTCAGACGAGGAGGCGGAATCCGCACTTATTTCATGCTATGCCGAGCTCATCACTCTGGATGGTATGAACGGTTCCAACACTCCATCCTGGAACGCTCTCACCCGTGCTCCTGGAGATGAACTCTACTGGGGCGGCGGCAAGGCTGACGATGTCCATGACGAGCAGGAACTCAACGAGTTCCGCGGTACATTGACCAACAATAACAAGCATCTCAAGAATGTGTACAAGAAAATGTACGCTATCATCTACAAGTGTAACCTGCTCCTTGACAACTTCTACGGTGAGAATGGTGAACTTATGGATTCTCCTGCCAAGACTCAGTATGTCGCCGAGGCCCGCGTCATCCGTGCATGGTGTCATTTCAACCTCGCGCTCCTGTTCTACAACCCGCCTCTCGTGGAGCATGTCCTTTCAGGTGACGCCCGTCCTGTAAACTATGACCATGACGAACTTATCAAGTGGGCTGTCAGCGAATTCAAGCTCGCAGAGAAAGATCTTCCTGAGCGCAAGGGCCCGGGCGATCAGGCAGGCGCAGTGCGTATCACAAAGGGAGCTTGCCAGGCATTCTGCGGCAAGGCACAGATGTTCGTGAACGACTATGCAGGTGCCAAAGAGTCCCTCAAGAAAGTGATCAATTCAAACAACTATGCCCTTACTCCTACCGCACAGCTTGACCAGCTATTCCATCGTGCCGGTGACGGAAACTGCGAGAAAGTGTTCGAATTCAATGTCGTTGACAATGACAACCTGTCTGCATACAGCACCAAGTACCATTTCCAGCGCAACCAGTCCCTGTTCTTCCGCCAGCTGAAGGCATTCCCTGACAAGACCATCCAGTATGTAGGTTGGGGAAACAATGTCGGACCTACCGAAAAGTTCGTCAAGGCCATGCTTGAGAACGAACCGAATTCAGCTCGTCGCAAACTTTGGTTCATCTCATATGACGACCTTCTTACAGCATACCCTTACTCTCGTCTTGACGCCAAGTGCCCTACCAAGGAAGATAAGCTCATGGACCCTAACCGAGGCCTTGATTTCAACAAGTACGACGAGCTCTATGCGAACTGCGGCTATTTCTGGATCAAATTCCTCCCTTACCAGTCAGACCTCATCAAGAACAACACTACTCTGACCGATGAGAACCGTATCATCATGCGTTACGCTGAAGTACTTCTCATGTATGCAGAGTGCTGTGCTGTGACAAATGATAATGATGGTCTCAAGTATTTGAACATGGTACAGGAGCGTGCCGAGGCGCCTCTCAGCACAACCCTCACCCTTGACGCTGTCAAGAAGGAGAAGTGGTTCGAACTTGCATGGGAAGGCCAGAGATTCTTCGACCTCGTCCGTTGGGGCGACGCTGAAAAAGAACTCGCATTCAAGGTCGATGAGCCTACTCCATTCCTCTTCGACAAGTTCTATGAATACGGTTCAAAGGGCAAAAAGCAGTCTGGACTTCCTCATGAGGCTGAAATCCATTACAAAGATCTTGGTTTCAAGGCTCTCGGCGGAGGCTTCAAGAAAGGACAGAACGAATACTACCCAATCCCGTTCGATATCCTTCAGATCAATCCTGAACTCAAGCAGAACCCATACTGGGCAGAATAAGTCCCTGATTGATTCGACACATATTCATTTAAGGAAGCGCCGGAAACCGGCGCTTCTTTTTTTTACGAAAAAATTGTAATTTCGTGGAGTCAAGAAATAGAAATGACGCTTATGAAAAGACTGTTCATGCTCATTCTCGGGGCGCTGTTCACATTGTCGGCGGCAGCTGACAACCTGCGCTTCGCGTACAGACCTTCTCTATCTCCGGACGGGAAGATGCTTTACTTCTCTTATGACGGGGACATCTACCGAGTTCCGGTCACCGGCGGCACGGCGCTGTCAATCATTGCCCTTCAGGGCAACGAGAACTGTCCGGTCATTTCTCCGGACGGCAAGTACATCGCGTTCTCCTCGGATCTTCAGGGCAACAACGATGTCTATGTGATGCCTGTCGAGGGAGGGGAGATCAGGCAGCTTACCTTCAACGAGGCCTCGGATACTCCGGCATCCTGGTCACCTGACTCGAAGTACATCTATTTCGAGACCACCCGCGCAAGCGCCAGGAAGACGACTTTCCGCGTCAGCGTGGACGGCGGCACGCCAGAACTTCTTTTCGACGGCTATTTCAACACCATTGTCAATGTCGTCGAGAACCCGAAAACGGGAGAGTTCCTCTTCAACGAGTCGATGGAGAGCATAAGTTTCCCGACCAGAAAGCGCTATGTCGGCGACCACAACCCCAACATCAAGTCCTGGAATCCATCTTCCCGCAAGTATCTGGAACTCACGGACTATGAAGGCAAGGACCAGTGGCCTATGGTCGACAGAAACGGCAACATCTACTATGTCAGTGATGCTAAGAACAAGGAGTCGAACATAGTCAAGTATGTGAAAGGGGCTGACCCGCAGTGGCTCACTTCTTTCGACAAGTCCGTCCAGTATCCGTCGCTTTCGTTCGACGGCTCCGCAATGACCTTCATAAAGGAATATGAGATCAATGTGCTTGACCTCGCTTCAGGCGCGGTCAGCGTGCCGCAGATAGCCATAAACGGCCACTCTGTCGAGGTCAGACGCCAGTTCGCTGACCAGAAGCCTACCGCTGCGGCCATTTCGCCTGACGGCAAGAAATTCGCGCTAGTGATAAGAGGCGGGCTGTATATTTCCGACGCCAAGTGCAAATATCTCGAGAAACTCGATACCCCTGCCAATGAAAGGGTTGACGATGTTTGCTGGAACAAGGACAACAAGACCGTCTACTACACCCGCACGAACAAGGGCTGGACAGACATATTCAAGATAGCCGCAGACGGCTCCTCCGCCGAGAAATGCGTATGGTCGTCCAACAACAACTCCACCAGTTTCACTGTATCTCCAAAGGCTGACAAGATAGCCTTCATAGACGGCTCGCACAGCCTTATGCTCCTTGACATGGCGACGGACCTCACCCATCCTCTGGCAGAGGCTGAGTTCTGGAGCTATCAGACCCACGCGATAGCATTCTCATTCGATGGAAATTACATCGCCTTTGAGGCTATGCACATGTTCGAGCCGGACATCTACATCTACTCTCTGAAAGACAATACTTTGAAGAATCTCACGAACTCCGCTTCCACGGACGGCGAGATGGTCTTCACCCCTGACGGGAAATACATGTACCTGCTTTCGAATCCTACAGGCACTTCTTACCCTCATGGCACCCAGACTTCTCTTTACAAACTTCCTCTCCAGAAGTATGACAAAGAGTTCAGTTCTGACGCATATGACAAACTGTTCGAAGATGAGGAGGCGGACAAAAAAGACAAGAAAGACAAGAAAGTCCAGAAGGACTCAACTGTCACCATCGATTTCAGTGATGTCTACAGACGCATGACGCGTGTTGAAAGCAGCGGTAGCCAGAGAGGACTGTATATGTTCAGCAACAAGGACAAGGCACTGCTTTTCTACAGTTCTTATTCCAATGGTGCCATGCACCTTTACTCGCTTGACCTGAATGACACGGAAGCCAAGCCGAAAGAGGTCAAGGATGTCCGCAGCGGAGTCTTCACTGCCTCAGAAAAAGACTTGTATGTGCTTTCTGGAGGTAATCTGAACAAAATCGACCTCAACTCGATGAGCACGACAAAGGTGGAGGTCAGCAAGAATGTCGAGGCAGTCCTTGCAGACGAGTTCGAGCAGATGCTCCATGAGGGCTGGGCAGCTCTGGAACAGAATTATTACGACGTGAACTTCCACGGCGCCGACTGGTATGCAGTTCGAGACTACTATGCCTCATTCCTGCCATATGTGCGTTCACGCGAGAACCTTCGTACGCTCATGGCCGATATGCTCGGAGAACTGAACTCCTCGCATCAGGGATTCACATCCACCGGAGCTGAAGAGAAGACCGAGACCAAGATGCGTACGCTCCAGACCGGAATCATCTTCAGCAATTCGTCAGCTTACAAGGTCGAGAAGATACTCCCTGAGTCTCCGGCTGACAAGGTGGAGATTGACATCAGGAAAGGTGATGAACTTGTGGCTGTGGACGGTGTGAAGGTCAGTCCGAAGGAGAACAGGGAGAAGTATTTCACCACCGCTGTGAACAAGGACGAACTCACCCTCACCTTCAAGCGCGGTTCAAAGGATTTCGATGTCAAGGTTCACACCACTTCTCTCAGCGCAGTTAAGACGCTCCAGTATCTGGAGTGGGAGAACCAGCGCAGAGATATTGTCTCCGAGAAGGGTGACGGCAGGATAGCATACATCCATATGCGTGCCATGGGGGATGAAGACCTTCAGGACTTCCTTCTCCGCATGCACACGGAAGCATATGACAAGGATGCACTTATACTCGATCTCCGTTACAACAACGGCGGAAATGTCCACAACGAGGTCATCGAGTTCCTGAGCCAGCAGCGCTATTTCGACTGGGCATACCGCGATTTCCCTTCCACCACCCATCCAAATGTGGTGCCTGGCGGCAAGCCTATAGTCGTGCTGGTGAACGAACATAGCCTAAGCGACGCCGAAGTCACTTCGAACGGCATCCAGACTTTGGGAATAGCCAAACTTGTCGGAACAGAGACATACAGGTGGATCATCTTCACCTCTTCTGTCCGTCTGCTCGACGGTTCTACTGTCCGCATGCCTGCCTGGGGATGCTACAATGTCAAGGGAGAGGACCTCGAATTCGCCGGAGTCAAGCCGGACATCTATGTGAAGAATACTTTCAAGGACAGGATCGAGGGCAAGGACCCTCAGCTCGACGCTGCTATCGCTGAGGTCCTTAAGGAATTGAAACAAAAATAATTATAAATCGGACTTATTATGAAAACGAAAAACATCCTCCAAAGAACGGCCCTGATTTGTGCCACTGTTGTCTGCTGTCTTCTCTCTCAGCCTGCGAAAGCCGATGACGGAGGTTCATGGATCAACCTCCAGATGAACAAAGGCTGGCAGAAAACCTATGGTTTCCTGAGACTCGAGCACAGATCGAACCATGGGTTCAGCGACACGGAGGCCAAGTTCCTGGCCGCCGGCCTGGGTGTCAAGATGACTCCTTGGCTTAAGACTGACCTGAGTTACGAATGCTGGGATGTCAACCCTGATTATTTGATCCACAAGGCTGTCCTTACCAGTACAGGTACATTGTCAAGGGACGGTCTGGCAGTATCAGTGCGCGAGAAACTTGAATTCACCACAAACTCCAGCAGTTTCACTCTCCGTTCGCGCCTCAGAGGACAGTATTCCATCCCGGGCACGTCCATAACTCCGTATGCTCAGGCTGAAGTGTTCAACTGGAAGGACTGGGTCCGTTCACTCTATTACGTTGGGACAGAGTTCAAGTTCGGCAGCAACAGCATGGTGGATGTCTTCTATCTATATCACCTTCCTAACGGTGCTGAGCCTGTTCATGTGCTCGGCCTCGGCTATTATTTCAATTTCTAGAATGAACTTCACCATCCGACGGGCAGACAGGTCTGACATCCCGCTCATCCGCAGGATGGCTGATGTCATTTTCCGGCTGACATATGCTGACATCCTTTCTCCGGAACAGATGGAGTACATGATGGACTGGATGTATTCAGCCCAAAGCCTGCAGGAGCAGATAGAAGGTCCAGGAAAGGCATTCTGTGTCGCAGAGGCTGACGGAAAGCCTGCAGGATATGTGTCATTCGAATTCGAGGACAATCTTCCTGACGGACGGAAACTCTTCCATCTTCAGAAACTTTATGTCATGCCTGCTTTCCAGCGCTGCGGGCTCGGCATGAAGTTGTACTCTCATGTGAAAGAATGCCTTTTTCAGTACTGTCCGGAAGGCTTCAGAATAGAACTGAATGTAAACAGGAACAATCCCGCAGTCGGTTTCTATGAAAGAGTCGGGATGGTCCGGGACAGACAGGGTGATTTCCCGATAGGGAAGGGTTTCTACATGAATGACTATATCTATGCCGAGGACATCATGCCTCTCTGATCATCTCGCGGTGCGGTATCCCGTCCTCCATGAATGGCTCTGAAGTGATCCTGAATCCGAATTTTTCGTAAAAACCGGTGGCGTAGTCCTGTGAATGGATAAGTATCGGACAGCCGGGGAACTTCTCGTCGGCCAGCCTGACTCCTTCCTGCACCATCATCTTTCCCACACCTGTTCCTCTCACCTTCAGCGATGTCACCACCCGGCCTATCTGGGAATATGTATCATCGTACATGAAGACACGCATGCAGGCGACGACCTCTCCGTCGTCCTCCACCCAGATCTGCCAGGCATTCAGGTCTCTGTCGTCGAGGTCCTGATAAGGGCAGTCCTGCTCCACAACGAATACTTCAGCACGCAGCTTCAGAATTTTGTACAGTTCAGATGTGGTCAATTCTGTGTAATATTTGGTGTGTACAGTCATCAACTGAGTTTTTTATGCTTTTTTGTGACAAATATGAGCAAATTTTCATTATATTCGCATTACAGAGTACGATTTTGATTCTACACCACAAGAATTAACCTTCCTTCCATGCTTATACACAGGGCATATCATCAGTCATCATTTGATATCTATACGGAAGAAGGGAACAACAGCGTTTGCTATATCCTTGTTCCTGATGGTGTAGTCGATGATGTCTGCAAGTGGGCCGGTTCGGCTGTGCTCAAGTACGGGTGCAGCTTCGTGGTCATCAGCGGTATGGACTGGAACCATGATATGACACCGTGGTCTGCGGAAGGGGTCATGAAGAAGGAGAAGAAATTCTCAGGAGGCGGCCCCATGTATCTGCAGGGGCTCGTTTCTGACTATATCCCTTATGTCGAGCAACTCTTGAAATTCCAGTCTCCTTTCCGCTGTCTCGTGGGTGTCTCTCTTTCAGGACTTCTGAGCGTATGGTCATTGGCGAAGACCGACTGCTTCGCGGGTGTGGCTTCCATTTCCGGCTCCCTCTGGTTTGACGGTTTCACCGAATGGCTTTCCAAAAACCCTGTCCGTTCTTCAGCAAAGGTATACATGTCCCTTGGCAACAAGGAGAAGAACACTTCGGACAAGAGGATGAGCAAGGTGGAGGACCGCACAAAAGAAACAGCATCCATACTTGAATCGAAGGGTCTGCAAGTTACACTTGAAATGGTCCAGGGAACCCATTTCTCTCCTCTTGCCCCGAGACTTGACAAGGCTGCGGATTGTTTGCTGAAGTCTACAGATATCTGACAATATCCTCCTCGCTGCGATAGACGGTATGACGCTCGGACGGCTTGCAGTCGTCTGCAGGATAGCCCATTGCCAGAATGGCGACAGGATGCTCGTTCAACGGGATTCCGAAAGTGGCACTTATGTCGGCGGGGGAGAACGCTCCCATCCAGCACGATCCTATCCCCACTTCCCATGCAGCCAGCATCATATGCGTTGTCACAATGGCTGCATCCACGTCGCCGCTGTCGTGGGCATTGTCGCGCGAGTTCTTCCACGAGCGCGTTTCATCATAGCAGACGATGATCGCCAGTTGTGCCCCGAACAGCGGCCTGAGAGCATTGATTTTCTCGAGTGCTGCAGCACTTTTCACGACATACAACTTCTGAGGCTGATAATTCACTGCCGTCGGGGCAAGTTTTGCTGCCTCGAGGATACGGTCGATCTTTTCGTCTTCTACTGCTTTGGATGAGAAATTTCTGACGGAATATCTGTCTGCCGCCAGACTGATGAAGTCTTTCATTTGAGTATCTGTGATTTGTAGTTCATAATCTGATTTCCTGTTTGTACAAAGATAGATAAAAATGCTTACCTTCGTTCAGACAAATATTGATGGAAACTATGAAAAAGTTATTGTTGCTTCTGGTGACGGTGTTGTGCTTTTTCTCCTGCAGCGCGAAACAGGAGAAAATCGAAATCTCGTTCAACTACACTTCGCAGGCTGGTCCTGGTTCGAACCAATACGCTGTCTGGATCGAAGATGCTGACTGTCATGTAGTCAAGACTCTCTTCGTTACACATTTTTCAGTTTTGGGCCGCTCTCGTAATGGAGAACCGGCCGAGCGCGGCTACCGTTACCGCGAGCCTTGCGTGAGCCGCTGGATAAAGAATGTGAATGCAGATTCTCTGTCGGATGCGGAACTGGATGCCGTCTCAGGCGCGACGCCGAAAGGCGGGCTTCAGTCATTCACATGGGACTTCACTGACCAAAACGGGCAGACCGTGCCAGCAGGGGAATACACAGTCTATATCCAGGCCAATCTTCATGACTGGACTGTCAAGACTTTCGCCTGCAAGCTCCCGAAGAATGTCAAGTCCGGTGTCCAGGAGTTCACGGAAGACTATCAGAATGCCGACGCCAAGTACGAGGGCATGATCACTGACGTCAAGTTCGAAGTGAAATAGACTACTCGGTCCAGAGGAAGTTGTCCTGTCCGGCACCAATCTCGAAATGGCATTTGGCTATGCCAAGGTCCATCAGAGTGTAGCCCAACATGGAAGAACCTTTCTTCCCGCGTACGAGACCCTTGCCGGAGGCATCATTGCCGAGATACTCAAAGTAGAACTTCTGTTGATTGACGGCTGTCGGGGCGAGAAGCGCCGCCTGGACACCCGCCATGAACCAGTCTGGCGTGCTCTTGTCGGCATTGCTGACATCTGATACGGACTTGATTCTGTGGGATGCGCCCTGAGTCTCACCATAGCCGAGAGAAATGTAGCAGGCGATCTTCTCACCCTCGTTCAAGACATAAGTACCCGGAATCTTGCTGTAACTGACACCCACCCAGCAGGTGTTAAGTCCCAGTGTCTGAGCGAGAAGAACTATCTGTTCCCCGAAATAGCCCACTTTCTCGTCGAGGTCGTCGGCTTTCGGGCCGGCCATTACAAGATAGCTGGTCACGCCGCGGAATCTGCCGTATTTCGCCATCGGGCTGGCGAATGCCTTCGGCTCGTTCTGAATGAGCTGTATATGAAGTTCGCACAAGGCGTTCACCTCAGCGATTTTCTGACTCAATATCTCCACAGCCTCGGCGGAAAGAGGCTGGTCCTTATATGCCCGCACCGAGTGCCGGGCCTCTATTGCTTCAAGAAGTGTCATAGCAGTTGTTTTTTACAAAAATAAGAAAATATACTTACAGGCTATTTCTGCATGAGAAAAAGGTATTCCTTGTGTTTTCCTGTGTCGTTGAGCCAGTCATTGGTCCATGAGAATCCTGCCATGACGTTCTTCCTGTAGTCTATCTCACGTGCCGATACCAGACGCCCGTTCGTGCTGATGATGTCGAAAAGTTCCTCCTTCGTCGCCCTTCCCCCTGAACTGTATGACAGAAGGACATATTCCGCATCCGTCTCCCTGATCATCCTGTCTATGGCCTGCATGGCCAGGAATTTTCCGTCCACGTCCTTGCGGAACTCCTCGAAGACAGAGACGGAAGTGGCGTCATGAGTGTCCTCCCTGCGCCCGGCCTTGCCGAAAAGCTGAGGCCTGTCATTCCGGATGACTGTCTTCCAGATATGGTAATACGACGCATAACGGACTCTGCTCGGAGGCATCTTTTCATTGTTGGACCCGTATGGGGGATCGAGATAGACAAGGTCATGGTGTTCTTTGACGGCATCGAAAACATCCCCTCTGATGACCTTGTTTCCGGTTGTGACCGGGAACCTTTTCGGAAGTTTCATCTCCATGGTCCTGTATGAACGTGGCGACCAGCCGGCGAGATAGGAGACGAAATGTCCCAGGGTGTTGTCCACCGAGTCCAATGCCTGAATCAGACTGGTAAGGATGACACATTTGTCAATCCATTCGAGCCCCAGTTCGTCGATTCTGTCCCTGATGGCGTCCAGTTTTCTGGTGTTGTGGACCTGGAACGGCATTTTTCCCTCAGGACCGCCGCCCCCGTAGTGCTCTGTGAACCAGCCATCATATCCAGGCAGGGCATTCAGCATGTCGATGATTTCCTGATAATATGAATCAGGTCTGGAGGACATCAGATAGCAGTTTCCGAACACCTCCGACCACTCCGCCATGTCATTTGCGGTCACGTCATAGCCCAGCTGGGCGAATGCCTGCGATACTCTGGTGGTCCCGCTGAATCCGTCGAGAACATCTTTCACGTCAAGGCCTCTGACAGTCTCGATGATATAAGGCAGGAGTTTCAGTTTCGACCCCGTATATTTTATCCCCTCCGTCTCAGGTACAGAAGAGTGGACGTTTTTTTGAAACTGTGTATGATTTTCTGACATCCTTGATTATTGTATAACAAAGATATAACGATAATTTGAAATAATGAAGTGAGAAAATTTGCTAATTCTGGCTGAATATGTATATTTATTTTTCAAATGAAGACATTGCGAATTATTATCCTTGCCGCTTCCGCGGCAATCATGCTGACCGGATGCAGCAGTGAGATTGACCGTGCCGCAGTCCGCGGTTCGATCAGATATCAGATGAACACATATCCTGAATCCAGGCTGAAGGACTTGTACAAGAATTTCTTCCAGGATGCTTTCGGCCCTGGACATCTGGCCGGTTCGGGCGATGAGGCAATGGCTGCCATGGCCGCCTATCTGCAGAGTGAATGCGAGGAGGCTGCGCTCGAGGCCTCGCTCTGCCCCGAGTATGAACTCACTGGCTGGCACGGAAGGTTCTACCGTGTCAACTTGTCTGTCATAAATGACGGAAAAGTCCCTATGGATGTGTTCCTGGACGCTTTCATGGCCAGCGCGGAGACATTCACTCTGCCTGATCTCGATGACTGGAAGAAGGAGTGGGATGCTATCCTGTCGGAGATAACCAAGGAAGCTCCTGATCTGCCTGACTTCATCAATGACAAGGAAGCAATCGAGCAGCTGCTCTCAGGAGGGGAGTACGCCTCACACCACAGCAAAGCATACGAACTCGCTTACCATCCGCACTACCGTCTCATCGAGAAAAGCATCTTCGAGACCCGTCTCCTGCCCTTCCTGACCGAATAGAGTCAATGACAGCATAGCCGGTCACGCCCCTGTGCTACTTTATGCTGAGCAGGACGGAGGCGTGAGGGTCGAGGGTGACAGTGAGAGAGCCCTTGTCTGCCTTAAGCCTGTCTCCACTCCAGATGTCAGTGATCTTGCCTCCGTCGATGCCGTTGCCCTTCAGGTCAACTGTGATCTCCTGAGGCTCTTCTGTGGCGTTGAAGATGGCCAGATAGTCCTGACCGTTGCGGGAGTCACGGGAGGTGACGGCGAGTTTGCCGTCCTCGTGGAAGAGTCTGCGGACGTCAGTGCCGTACATGTTGGCTGCGATCGCCTGGTCATTGGTAAGCAATGAGAGGGTGAAATCATCCATAGTAGGGAGGTCTCCGCCGAACATGAGAGGTGAGCGCAGGATGAGGAAGAGGTTCATCAGGCTGTACTGCTCGTCAGGGGTGAGGCGTGTCATACGGTCCTCACCGCGTTCTCCGCGGATGGAGATGTGCCCGAGAGGAATCATGTCACAGTCAGGCCAGGTGCCAGGGCGGATATAGTCGTACCAGGAGTCGGCGACATCCATCAGATGGGTGACATCGCGCCAGATGTCCCAGACATCGTTCACCATGCGCCACATGTTGGCGTGGGTGCTGATGTGTTCTGCCTCGGAGGCAGGTGTGGCGCCAGGGGAAGTGCTCAGGACTATCTGTCTGCCACAGCCGTCGATGGCTTTGCGTATCATCTCGATCTCTTCCTTGTGGTAAGGTGAAGAAAGGTCGTCAATCTTGATGAAATCAACTCCCCATGAGGCGTAGAGTTCGAAGATGGAGTTGTAATACTCCTGCGCGCCCGGCTTCGTGTAGTCCACGGTGTAGTTGTCGCGGAGCCAGCGGCAGAGACGGTCTTCGTTGAATATCTGGTCAGCAGTGATGCCGTCGGTGCCCTTGACCGGACACTGGGCGTTAACAGCGATCTTAGGGATGCCGCGCATGATATGGATGCCGAACTTGAGACCCTTGCTGTGGACATAGTCAGCAACAGGCTTGAATCCAGCACCGTCAGCGGCTGAAGGGAAACGGTTCACTGCCGGCTGGTATCGTCCCCATTCATCCATCACATACCTCGGGTCAGTCTGGTTGTAACCGCCGGCCTTGTCATTTTCCACGAACCAGCGTATGTCCACCACTATGTACTCCCAGCCATGATCCTTGAGATTGGCCTCCATAAAGTCGGCTGCGGCCTTGACCTCAGGTTCAGTGACGGTAGGACCATAGCAGTCCCAACTGTTCCATCCCATAGGGGGAGTGAGGGCTGCGTCGCGGAAGTCTCCGAACGGGGTGACGGTGACGGCAGATTCGTTCTGTGAGCAGGAATTCAGTGCGGTGACGCCCATAAGCAGCATCAGTGCGGAAAGAAAATATTTTTTCATAGTGGTACCAGTTTTTACAAATATAATCATATTGTCACTTTAGTTATGAATAATTATAATTAATTTTGCACCCACGAAATGACAACATGAACATCAAAACATATTCATCGACAATGAAGAAATTTACAACCATCACCCTCATGGCAGCAGTCCTGCTCATGAACGCATGCGGTCCCAAGGATACAGGTCTAAAGGACGCGTACAAGAATTATTTCAAGATCGGTGTTGCAGTCACAGAACGCAATGTGGCCGATTCTGTGCAGTCAGCCCTCATTCTCAAGGAGTTCAACAGCATCACCGCTGAGAACTGCATGAAGCCGGGTGAGCTTCATCCTGCTCCAGGAGTCTGGGACTTCGAGAAAGCTGACGCCATCGCAAATTTCTGCCGCGAGCACGGTATAAAGATGCGCGGTCACAACCTTGTGTGGCACAGCCAGTTCTGTACATGGATGTTCAACAAGTATGATGAGAATGGCAACCCGGTCGTCGAACTTGACGAGAAAGGCGACACCGTATGGGTGGAGCAGCCTGATTTCAATGCCTTCCGCGCTATGATGGGCCAGCAGGGGCAGAACTTCCAGCCGGGTGAGAGACCTCAGATCCCTATGGTCAAGGTCCCTAAGATCGTCAGCGCCACCAAGGAGGAGTTCTACGACTCCCTCAAGTCCCACATTTATACCGTCGTCAACCGTTACAAGGATGTCATCTACTGCTGGGATGTCGTGAACGAGGCTATGAGCGATTCCGACGACATCAACGCTTCATACGAGGATTCATTCCGCAAGTCACAGGCATACCAGCTCTGCGGTGACGAGTTCATCAAGAACGCGTTCATCTGGGCTCATGAGGCTGATCCTGAGGCTGGTCTGTTCTACAATGACTACAGCGCATGGACTCCTGCCAAGAGAACCTACATCTACAATATGGTCAAGAAGCTCCAGGCCGAGGGCGCTCCTATCACCGGCATCGGCATGCAGGGTCACTACAATATTTTCGACAATCCTACCATCGAGGACTTCGAGAAGGCTATCCAGATGTATCTCGAACTGGTTGACGACATTCAGATCACCGAGTTCGACATCCGTATCAATGAAGAGGCTGGCGGTGGACTTCAGTTCAGCCGTGGCGAAGGCCAGCAGTACACCGAGGAGATTCAGAAGATGCAGCAGGACAAGTATGAGCAGCTCTTTGAGGTGCTCCGCAAATACAAGGACAATATCTCTTGTGTGACATTCTGGAATGTCTGCGACCGTGATTCCTGGCTCGGTGCCAACAACTTCCCGCTCCTTTTCGACAAGGACAACCAGCGCAAGCCTGTTTACTACGCAGTCCGCGACTTCGACAAGAAGTAATCAAGAAGAAATTTAATATTCAATAATTTGAGAAAGCTGCCGTGTGACGGTGGCTTTCTTTCTTTATCAATATCGAAGCGGTACTTACCTGACCAGATATTTGCATCGCACGACTGAGAATGATACTTTCAACAATACCTACGGTCGAGGGCCATCACATCAAGGAATACAAATGGCATCGACTTGCTTTGTGCAGATTTTACCTGTTCAATGGCCTTGATTTCAAATTGTTTTCAGATTCCCGCCCGTAACTTTGCGCTGAGAATAATTTGAAACCAGTTAAAAGCTAAAAAAATGAAAAACAAGTTAAATCTTCGCTCACTCTTGACTGTTTCCGTGGCTATTGTTTCAATGATTTTGTCTGCTTCTTGTGAAAAGGATTCCATCATTGATGACACCCGTCTTCCAGATGAAGCTCAGTCATTCATCAGCACTTATTTTTCCGCAACAAATGTTGTAACTGTCATGAAAGAGGGATCAGGTCTCTTCACTGAGTATGATGTAGTGCTCGCAGATGGTACGAAACTGTCTTTCAATCGGAACGGCGAATGGACAGACGTTGATTGTGGCAATTCCGCAGTTCCTGCAGGAATTGTTCCAGAAGAGATTTCTGCAAAAGTGACTGAACTTTACCCAAATTGTCTTATTGTTGACATTGAAAGAGATTCCGAAGGCTATGAAGTGGAACTCGACAACGGTGTCGATCTCTCTTTTAGCAAGAAATTTGCACTTAAAGAAGTGGATTGACTTCGAAAAATGATATGAAAATTCTTTTAGTGGAAGATGACCACTCTTTTCAGGAGATTCTGCGACAGGCGCTTGAAAAGGAGCGTTATGTTGTGGAATCGGCTTCTGATTATCACTCCGCCCTGCTCAAAATTTATGACTATGCTTATGATTGCATATTGCTGGACATCACTTTGCCTGGTGGAAGCGGCTTCGACTTGCTTCGCCAGCTTAAAGAGATGAAACGCGAAGGCAACGTTATCATTATCTCAGCTCGTGACACTGTTGAAGACAAGGTTTCAGGCTTGAACCTTGGAGCTGATGACTATCTGGCCAAGCCTTTTCATATTGCAGAACTCATGGCAAGGATTCACAGTGTTTTACGACGGAACCGTCCAGGAGGCGAGGATTGGATCACTTATGGAAACACTAAGATAAATCCGCACACATTCGAGGTGTTTGTGGATGGAGTAAAAGCCGAACTCTCACGAAAGGAGTTCGACATCCTTCTTTATTTTATTCAGAGACCTGAAAGGCTTATCAGCAAGTCAATGCTTGCTGAGGGAGTTTGGGGCGATCACTTCGATGAGTTGGACAACTATGACTTTGTCTATGCACAAATCAAGAATCTCCGCAAACTGCTTTCGACAACCGGAGCGAACATTGAAATCATATCCGTGTATGGCATGGGGTACAAACTAGTATTGTCATGAAACTCTCTTCTCGAATATATCTGAGCGTTTTCTTGATGATCTCGCTAGTGTTCATAATATGGGGCGTGTGCTTCAATTCGTTGATGAACCGCGAGCTTATTGATGAAATAGACGATCAGCTGGAACACTATTCGGAACAGTTGATGCGTCAGGTGCTCCAGGGAAGTGAACTTCCTGAAGGAGGCGAAAGAACGAACAACGAATACTACCTTACACAGATTCATGAAGACTACCTGGTTGAACACCAAAGAATTGAGTATGACAATGAGAATGTTTACATAAATCGGATCGGTGAGGATGAACCAGCCCGAGTTCTTCGAACAGTGTTCTCAAAAGATGACGGTACCCTCTGGCTATTGACAGTGCTTACTCCGTCGTACGAGCGGGAGGAACTACGATCCGCTATCGTATGGGGATGCTGCCTCCTTCTCCTCAGCATGTTAGTTTTCCTTTGCATCGCGTTCATCTTTACATTCAGGAGAACGATGCGGCCTTTGTACCGTTTGCTGACATGGCTGGAAGATTATTATCTGGGGTCCGGCTCATCTGAACTGGACAATCCTACAAGCATCAGCGAATTCAAGCGTTTGAACAATGCTGTATCAGACTGCCTGAGACGTATAGAAAATGCGTATGATAGAGAACGCCGGTTCATCGGGGACGCATCACACGAACTTCAGACCCCACTGGCCATTTGCCAGAACCGCATCGAGATGATGATGGAGGATCCCAAGTTGAATGGACCTCAGATGGAGGAACTGATGAAACTCCAACAGACGATATCGGAATCTATCCGTTTGAACAAATCGCTGCTGCTCCTGACGAAGATTGAAAACAGACAATTCATGGAGAAGACAGACGTCTGCTTCAACGATGTCATACGGCATTTCTCCGAGACCTATCGCGAAGTGTTCGCGTCCATGAATGTAAGATGGGAATGCGAGGAGGAAAGCATATGGACAGTACATGCCAATGAGTCATTGATGGTTACCTTGGCAAGCAACCTCCTGCGAAACGCCTTTGTTCATAATAGAGAAAATGGCGTAGTCCGCGTAATCATTGACGAAGGCTTCTTCTCCATTGCCAATACCGGTCCTGATGATCCATTGGACAATAATATGCTTTTCCAACGCTTTTATCGTCGCGAAAGGAACAAAAAGGGCTCGTCTGGTCTTGGATTGTCCATCGTCAAAGCGATATGTGAAGCAAGTTGTCTCCAAATAGACTATTCCTTTGACGATGGATTACATATCTTCAGAATAAGTAGATGATTTCTTTGACACCAAAATAATAATATGGACAATTTATTTAAAAAAGCCGTGATAGTGTCGATCGGAGTCATTTGCATTGCAAGTGCCTCTTTTGCAGGTAATTACAAACCGGTAGATTTGGATAAATTACCGGGCAGGGCAAAGTCCTTCATTAATACTCATTTCAATGGCGTAAAAGTGGCGCTGGCACGAAAGGAAGTGGATCTCCTGGAACTATCATACGATGTCATTTTCACTGATGGAAGAAAAGTGGAGTTCAACCATAAGGGTGATTGGAAAGAGGTGGACTGCAATACGCAAGAAGTTCCATCTGCAATCATTCCGATACAGATTGCTGAATATGTGGCAGCAAACTATCCATTTATGGCAATCATCAAAATTGAACGTGCCCATAACAATCTGGAAATAGAGCTGAACAACAATATCGAGCTGACATTCAACAGCAAATGCCAGCTGATCGATATTGATTGATAGGATAATATCCTCAGGCTTTTGCCTGCGGCGAATTCGGATCGATCATCATAAGCTCGATCTTGTTGCCGTCAGGGTCGTGAATCCAGGCCTGCCAGTTGAGATCGGCAGAAGTCTTCGGCTCCTGGTCGATTTCAACGCCGATAGCTCTCAGCTTCTCGACATCCGCCATCAGATCGTCGGTCTCGACGCAGAGATGGTTGAAACCGCGTGAGTTCCAGCCCTTGTTCGGATTCTCTCCTTCACCGTTAGGGATGAGTTCCAGATAAACTCCGTCCGCGATGCGCACATAGTACAGCCATTGCTCGCCGGCATCATTGTCCTGAATGCCGATCAGCTTCATTCCCAGTTTGTTGCAGTAGAAGTCGAGTGAAGCATCCATGTCCTTCACGACGAAGCAGGCATGGCCAATTCCCACATAGCCTTCGCGCCCGAAATTGTACTGAGCTTCATTACTCTTCATCTGCACCGACTCAGGTACATACTCCTGAAGCTCGATGCCGTTGCCATCAGG
>JAZRWN010000106.1:0-7723 GCA_045599725.1 Candidatus Cryptobacteroides sp.
AATAGACATATCTTCCGTCGTCCGCCACATATTCGAGGTCTGCGGCGGTGCTGGCGAGCCTTCTGACAGTGCCGAGAGTGTCGCAGAGATAAAGGTTCTTGTAGCCGTCCCTGTTGTCGATGCTGTAGATGAACTGGTAAGTGTCTTTCAGGAAGAAGAGCGGAGAATATGGCTCTATCCAGGCGTCGTTGCTCTCGTTCAGCAGGTTGCGGACAAATGAACCGTCAGAGGCCTTGTACATGTTGAGGTGCATCTCGTGCTGCGCACGGTTCACTACCTGGACGAATATGTACCTGTCGTCAGGGCTCCAGCTGATGTTCGTGAGGTAACGCTCGTCGTCGAAGTCCGTCACTTTCAGATAGATGGTGCTCCCTTTCTCGATATCATAGACGCCGAGGGTGATGTGCTCAGAAGCCATGCCGTTCATGGGATACTTGAAAGTGACAAGTTCCCCCGTGCGGGTCTTGATGTCAAGGATAGGGAAGTCCGTGACGCGTGACTCGTCATTCCGGTAAAAGGCTATCCTCCTTCCGGAAGGAGACCAGAATATGCCGTTGTTTATGCCGAACTCGTTCCTGCTGACACTCTGTCCGTAGGTGATCTGGTCACTCACGCTTTCAGCGACGGTGAAAATGGCGCCCTGCGGATTGATGCAGTACAGGCTGTGCCCGACGGTATATGCGTATGAACCTTTGCCGTTGGGAGTTATCTCCTCTGCCTCTCTCGGTATGGATCTGCGCACGGGGTCGGATGCAGCGGAATATTCCTTGACCGTGCCGTCAACATATGCTACTTGAGTCTTGCCGCCGGCTTCGCGGAAAAGGAAGCTGTCATCGTCCTGCCACTGAGTAGGGAATGAAGCGCTGTACCCTTTCCGGCCTACGGTCACATCATACATGGTGAAGTCGGAGCCTCCCTTCCTTTCAGGGATGCTGGAGAGAATCTCCTGTGCAGGCAGAGCCTGACAAATGGTTGCTGTTGCAACGATGATGGCTGCTATTTTTCTCATAATTCCGCTATTCGTCTGTTGCTATTGGTATCACTGTCGTTCCCGCATCACCTTCACGGACTGAAATGATGTCATCAACTATATATTTTTCCATTCCTCGCCATGGAAGCTTTCCGAGATACTCCTTGTAATGAAGCTCCACGGTCTTGCCGCTGCACCTCATGAGAGAGTCTGCTACGGCATCGTCCACGACTGAGAAGTTGAACTCGTTGGACTGTATGCTGCTGGACCCTTTGGCTCCCTTGAAGCCGGACTGTATGAGGCGGCCTTCATAGGTCTTGAAGATATAGCCTTTGTACATGACCTGGTTCAACTGTCCTGCTTTCACTCCCTCTCCGAAGACAAAGCAGAACTTCATGTAGATGAATGCGGCCAGGGCCAGTGCAAGGATGAACGTCAATGCGGTGACGACTTTAGTTCTGGTTTTCATATTGTATGTGTTTTGTTGTCGTATATTTACAAATATACATATTAAAAAAAGAAAGCCGCAGCCTCGCTGTGACTTTCTTTGTCCTATTCTGAAGAAAGAATTACTTCTTTCTGCTCTTGTATCTCTGGTAGAACTGGTCAACACGTCCGGCGGTGTCAACGATCTTGACTTTACCGGTGTAGAATGGGTGAGAAGTATTGGAGATCTCAACCTTTACAAGAGGATACTCAACACCTTCGATCTCGATGGTCTCCTTTGTGTTGACGCATGAGCGGGTGATGAATACATCTTCGTTTGACATATCCTTGAAAGCTACAAGACGGTAGGTTTCGGGATGAATTCCTTGTTTCATTTATCTGAATTTTTAAAGGTTTCTTTTGAAAGTCCGCAAATGTAACAGTTTTTCGGCAAAAAACAAAACAATTTCCTGACAATCTATTTCATACGGTACGGCTGCTCGTCATACAGCATGTACCTCTTGGCTTTCCGTATCCATTTCTGCTCCTCCAGCTTGACATGCTCCTGCACGATGTCGAAAGTGATGTTTCCCTTCAGGTATTCCATTATCACAGGGTCGGCAAGCTTGGAGGTGAAGTCATCCTTGAACTCGAACTGGGAGTAATGATCCTTGAAATATCTCATCATCCTGATGGTATGGAGCAGTGAGTGGTACTCGATGCCCGGCTCAAGGATGATCTGATATCCGAAGCATATCTCGTCCTTGTACAGTCCTGCGGAAGGTCTGAACGAACAAGGACGCAATATCACTCCTTCCGGCACAGGCAGCTTGTCGATGCCTCCCGGCTTTATGAACGGAGCCCCGAAATACTCATAAGGACGTGCTGTCCCTATGCCGGGGGAGACTGTGGTGCCGTTCCATAGCCCTCCGCCGCTGTACATATGGCAAGTGAACATGCCAGGTATGTCTGATGCCGGGGCAATGGTCCAAGGCATGAGCAGGCGGTTCGAATCGGTGGCTTCCGCCGAGATGATATGAAGAGGGAACCGGGCTCCTATCTCATTGTAATACAGATGACAGAGTTCTCCGAGCGTAAGTCCGTGGCGGTGAGCTATCTTCGGCACCCACGGCTCGTTGTCCACTACAGGAATGGTCCCTTCCACCACGCGTCCGGCGGGGTTGACATGGTCGACAACATACATCGAAGGCACTCCGGCCACACCTCCGTAATCCGGATCCTCCTTCTCCATGCCGCACAGCGTCTCCATGAGGCGGAAGACGTCCTTGGTGTAGTTGAAATATCTTGAACCTGAGTCTTGTATCTCCACCACTATGGCATTGAGTCCCTCGAGATCCTCGCGGGCGAAAGTGATGTGGTTGGTCCCGGGGGTCAGCTCGGCATCTGCAGGACAAAGGATTTTCTCGAGATTGCCCCTTTCCCTGAAGATGTCGTACATATATCGTCCTGTCTCCGTGTCCCAGCAGTTCTGGGTGCAGAAACAACCTACCCGCCCGTCAATCAGAGCCTTGTCGAGCTGGTCCTCAAGCCTTGTAGTCCTGAACGAAAACATTGGCGTCAGCTGTTGATGATATCGTCAGCGAGGCCGATCACGCGCGCGGCGAGTGCTTCAGCCGTGTCCTGGTCCTGTGCCTCGGCGTAGATTCTGATGATAGGTTCGGTGTTCGAGCGGCGGAGATGCACCCACTGCTTCTTCTCCTCAAAGTCGATCTTCACACCGTCGATGTCATTGATCTTTTCTGCTGCGAAAACGGACTTCATTTCGTTGAGTATCCTGTCAATGAGTGACTTGTCCGAGAGCTCTATCTTGTTCTTCGCGATGAAATACTGCGGATATGTCGCCTTCAACTCGCTGACTTTCATTTTCTTGTGTGCGAGATTGCTAAGGAAGAGCGCGACTCCCACCATGGCGTCGCGGCCGCTGTGGATGGCAGGATAGATGACTCCTCCGTTACCTTCTCCTCCTATCAGAGCACCTGTCTCATGCATCTTAGTGGTCACATTCACCTCGCCGACAGCAGCTGCATGATAGACGCCGCCGTGCTTTTCGGTGACATCCCTGAGCGCTCTTGTGGAGGAAAGGTTGCTGACGGTGCAGATGTCCTTCGCACCGGCTGCCTCGGCCCTTTCGAGAAGATAGTCGGCCACGCTGACAAGTGTGTATTCCTCGACGAAAGCTTCGCCGTCCTCGCAGATGAATGCAAGGCGGTCCACGTCCGGGTCGACGCTGATTCCGAGGTCGGCACCTTCTTTGACGACGGTGCCGCAGAGTTCGATGAGGTTCTTCGGGAGAGGCTCCGGATTGTGAGCGAAATCTCCTGTAGGCTCACAGTTCAAGCCGATGCATTCGACGCCCAGACGCTCGAGAAGCCTCGGCATGATGATGCCTCCGACCGAATTGACTGCGTCAAGGACAACCTTGAAATGGGCGTTCCTGACCGCATCTGCATCCACAGCCTCGAGGGCCATGACAGCGTCAAGGTGCTCTTCTGTGAAGTCGTGCTCCTCTATGTGTCCGAGCTCGTCCACAGGCGCGAAATCGAAAGTGCCGGACTCTGCGCAGTCAAGGATTGCCTGGCCTTCGGCGGCGTTGAGGAATTCTCCTTTTTCGTTGAGAAGCTTGAGAGCGTTCCACTGGCGTGGGTTATGTGAGGCGGTGAGGATGATACCACCGTCGGCTCCTGAGAACACGACTGCCATCTCCGTGGTCGGGGTGGATGCAAAACCGGCTTTCACTACGTCCACACCGCAGGCTGAGAGGGTGCCGCAGACAAGCATCTCGACCATTTCGCCGCTGATTCGGGCGTCCTTGCCCACTACGACCTTGTATCTGCTCCCGTCCGGGTGCGGCCTGCGCTCGCGGAGCTTGGCGCAATATGCATATGTGAATTTGACAATGTCCACCGGAGTCAGGCCTTCGCCTGCCGGTCCGCCGACTGTACCGCGGATACCTGAGATGGATTTGATAAGTGCCATATAGTTGTGTTCTTTAATTTTTCTTTTACAAGAATACAAAGATAGGCAGTTTTTCTTTTTTTTGTCTTACATTTGTGCCCCCAATAAGTAATTTGTATGCAAGGTTTCTGGACAGTAGTCCTTCTCATAATCTCAAATGTCTTCATGACATTCGCCTGGTACGGTCAGCTGAAGCTCCCGGAAGTATTGCCTGGTTCCAAGGACTGGCCTCTCATTGTCATCATCCTCCTGTCATGGAGCATAGCCCTGCTGGAGTATTCCTTCATGATACCGGCCAACCGCATGGGCTCCAACACTAACGGAGGACCGTTCAACCTGATGCAGCTGAAGGTCATCCAGGAAGCCGTGTCGCTGACTGTGTTCACCATCATCTGCGCCATGGTCTTCAAGTCACAGCCCATCCAGTGGAATCATTTTGTCTCATTCGGATTCATAATACTGGCAGTTTTCTTCGCTTTTTTGAAGTAATCGCCTGAAAAAATTTGGAGGGAAAGATTTTTTACCTATCTTTGCAATCCCAAACGCTGGGTTCGTATAACGGTTAGTACTCGAGATTCTCAATCTCGCAATAGGAGTTCGATTCTCCTACCCAGTACCACAGACCTGCTGAAAATCAGCAGGTTTTTTTTATCAATCATACTGAAATGAAAAAGACCATCATTCTTGCTGCCGCGCTGGTGCTCGTGTCATGCGGACAGAAACAGCCTGATCCTGTGCAGGAGGCCATCGAACATTTCATCTTCGAGAACATGCCTGAGATGTACACACAAGTGACTTTCAACACTCTTGAGAAAGTGGATTCCACCACGTTCAGAGAAGAGTTCGAGCACAGGGCGAAAGCTTTTGAGGCCCGTCGTGACAGCGATGAGAAGTTCATTCTCAAATATACGCAGGAAAAGAAGCCGAAGAACGCCGCTCTCAAGACCGTGAGCTACAAAAAAACTCTTCGTATCATTCAGGCCCTTGACAGCCTGGAGAAGGCATCGGCCGGTATTATGGACGATGTCGCCTACTATGACTACAAGTTCAGCGCAACGGCGAAAGGGAAGAATACCCGCATGGACTTTGAGGATGCATATGCCACTGTCACTCCTGATATGCGCGTGATGTCCATGACCTCTGACATCAGGGACCTTCACAAGAGCCTTGGGAGGGTGATCCCTGGATACCTGGAGATAGTCAAAGGGGATGAGGAGGAACTGACCGTTCTGGAAGAACTGGATTAAACCGGGTCGACATCGATGATGATGTGCCCGACATACTTGTGAGTTTTCTCGAAATCGCCGACGCATGCGGCGATTTTTTCTTTTTTTGCCGCTAGAGTCCTGTCTTTTGGGAGCATTATCCGGACGATGCAGGTCTGCGTATCGGTGGTCCTGCCCTTGACCGGATGGAACGGACCTGCGGGATGGAATCCGTCGAGAGTCTTTGACAATGCGGCGGAGAGTTTCGTGAGCCTTGCTTCATTGTGGTCGCGGACCACAATGTCCACCATACGGGAATATGGCGGATAATTGAATGATTTCCTTTCTGCAAGAAGATGGAGAGGATATTCGCTGTCACCGGAAAATACCGGATGTCCGCCTTGTCTGGTCTGTATCAGCATGGCACCCTTGAAGCGCGTCCTGAACTGCCTGAGAGTCTGCATGACCCTCTCATCTGCACGGAAGTCCCCATTGTCCAGCATAAGATCCGTGCCTGTGACCGCCAGCATGGAGAAACCCTCCAGGTCTCGTCTCCTGGCTTCATGAACGGTGCAGAATTCCACCGTCTTCCCGTCATCCAGGCCAGGGAGTATGGAGAACAGTTCGGCTTTCAGGTCATCAAGCGGCCCCCAGGGGCGGAGCATCATCACCTTCCCGTCTTGTCTTTGAACATCAGAGACAGCTTTCAGAAGTACCCTTGAAAAACTGCCGACCATGCCGCCTTTCCTCTTCTCGACCGAAGTGTCGATTATCTCCATCTCTCCGTCATCCTTGGTCTCGATGATGTGGACGTACCTCCCTGAAATGCAGTTGTACAGGGATTCGAGCGACGGGGTGGGGGACTTGAGCACCACACCGGCACCGTGGATGCCGCCAAGTATGACAGCGGTGTCGCGGGCGATGTATCTCGGGGCTCCGTCCTGTTTGTAGAACGGGTCGTGCTCGTCCTCGACTATGACCATGCCGAGGCTGCTGAAAGGAAGGAAGAGCGCGGAGCGGGTGCCGAGTATGAAGACTGGGCACCCGTTCTTTCTTAATGTGGCTGCGATGCCGCGTCTTCTGCCGGCACTCTCGGCTGAGTTGAAAATGAGGAGCCTGTCTCCGAAACGTTCCTTCAGCGTGATCTGTAGCTGTTCCGTCAGTTCAATGTCGGGGACAAGCATAAGGACATTGCGTCCCTCGTCAAGAGTTCGTCCTGCGACGGTCAGGACAGGTTCAAGACTGGATGACCCTCCTTCCAGAAGGACATTCCTGCCTTCGGCGAATGCTGACATGATGGACGCTGCTGTCCCTTTCTCTGTTTCGGGACCGGTGAATGATGCCAGGGCTCTCTCATCCTCTTCCATCTCCGGGGCAGTGGAGCCGAGTGCCTCGATTCTGGACTCGAGTTCAGCTATTTCGAGCGCGATCTTCTCCCTGGAGGCAACGATTCTGGCAGTCACGGTGGCACTGTGCCTCCCTGCTACCTCTTCATCTTTCTTCTTCAGCCGGTCACGCAGCCTTCCAAGCCTGGCCTCATACAGTTCAAGAGTCCTGGAACGGAGAAGTGCCCGCCTTTCCTCAGCACGGGCCATCACCTTTTCTCCCGCTGTCTTCACATTCGGATATGCAGTCCTGTACACCTCTCCGACAGTGCAGAGATAGTACTCTGAGATGAACCTCCAGAGCCTGATCTCCTTTTCGCCCACTGGATCGAGGCCATGCTCGACGCATTCGACTTCATGAACTCTCTCCTCCTGGACATCAGGAGCGGAGCACACTTCGCTGACCACACCGACATACTTTCTTCCTGAGAACAGGACGGTCACGCGCATGCCCGGGGAGATGTTTTTCTCCGCCGTCTTGTAATACGGTTCCCATGCCAGTTTCAGCGGCAGTATGACCTTTATGTATGTCCAGCCTTCCATTTGATGCGAAGTTAATCAAAAAAGAGCACCGGCGGAAGAAGCCGATGCTCTTTTTATGGTATGAAACCAGTTGACTGCTACTGGAGTGTTCCGTTCTCGGCCTGCTGGATCATGTTCTGGTTTGCAGTGATGTAAACCTCGACGCGGCGGTTCTGTGCGCGGCCTTCAGCTGTGTCGTTGGTGGCGACTGGCTCGTTGAAAGACCTTCCCTCTGCAGT
>JAZRWN010000107.1:0-3530 GCA_045599725.1 Candidatus Cryptobacteroides sp.
AAAGAAAATTTCAGTAATTTTGTCTCTGTCGATCGTCATAGCGAAAGGGTTTGTTATTGGATTTTTGCTTTACCAAATTTACAAAAACTTTCGCTATTTTCCTAATAATCAACTATTTAAATTTCATCGAACTCACGTTAAATAATGAAAAGAATTATTACCCTGACACTGCTTGCCCTCGCACTGGCATTATCTCCTGCCTGCGCGCAGAAAAAGGCCGCATCCGCCGATTACAAAATCCAGAAAGCCTACGAAGTGCTCAATGAGGAGAATGACACCGAAAAGGCTCTCGACCTGCTGGACGAGGTTATTGATGAGATTCCTGATCATGCTGGGGCGCTGCTGCTGCGCGGCCGCGTGCTGGGAAGCACCGGAGAGTATGGGAAGGCTCTCGCTGATTTCAACGCTGCCATCAAGGTGAACAAACCGAAGAAGACAGGCGTTTTAAGTTCAACATTGCACGCCTGCCGCGCCCAAGCCCTGTCAGATCTTGACCGGGACGAGGAAGCCGCTGACGAGTACAAGATGGCACTGGAGATGGCAAGGAAGGATAACCCTTCCGTTGTTCAGAATATCGCCTTCGATTACTCGCGGAGCCTTTTCTTCCTGAAATGCTACGATGATGCAGAAAGCGTCCTGAACGGTATGCTCAGGGACGATGAGACCGATGTCGAGGCTATGGCCGGACTCGCTCTCGCCAAGATGAAACGTGAGCAGTATGAAGAGGCTGTCAAGATTCTTGACAGGTCCGAGAAATATGACACGGAATACGGCGAGACCTACCGACTGAGGATGGACGCTTATGACAAGCTCGGCGAAAAGGACAAGGCCATAGATCAAGCCATCATGTACTTCGAAAAGGATGATGATCCGGATCTGGACCATATCCTTGAGGTGTTCGACAAGCATTACAACTATGCTCTCGTGAAGGTGAAATCACAGATAAAGACCTCAGAACATGCAAATTATTGGAGATTCATCCTCTGCTGTCTCTACGAGGACAACCGGGACTATGTGCAGGCGATAAAGGAGTATGATGCCTTGGAGAAGGAGTTCGGAAAGAGCCATGTCATAAATGAACGCCGCGCGGACTGCTATGACAATCTCGGCCTTACAGACCGCGCCATCGAGGACATCACCGCGGCCATAAGCGAAGAACAGGATGCAGATAATTTGACATATAGGGGGGATTATTTCCGTAAGGCGGGAAGGTACGAAGAGGCAATCGCTGATTTCACCGCCGCGATAGAGGAGACACCCGACGATTCCTTCCTGTATTACCGCAGGGGATGGTGCTACGAACTGTCAGGCGACAAGGCAAAGGCGATGGATGACTTCAATATGGGCATCGACATCGACCGGGACTATCCGTATCTGTATCTGATGCGCGGCGAATTGTATCTCGACATGGGCGATAACGAGAAAGCGGCAGTAGATTTCGAGCAGGTCATCCAGAAGGACACTGTCGCCAATGGTGGGTCATGCCGCCAGTACGCCCTTCATTTCCTCGGGAGGGACGACGAAGCGGCCGAGTGGATGGACAAGGTCATTGCCGACGATCCCAAGGAGCCTGGCAACTGGTATGACAAGGCCTGCCTTTATTCCCGTATGGGAAGTCTTGACGAGGCTGTGAGCGCGATTAAGAAGGCATTCAGTCTGGGGTACCGCGCATTCGGCCATCTTGAGCATGACGATGATCTGGATGCTATCAGGGACAGGGAGGACTTCAAGGCTGCGGTTGCCGCGGCAAAGGAGGACCTAGCTGCACATCTGGTGAAGTTCGAGATCGAAGTCCCGAAGGAAGAGGAAAGGGAAATCGAGGTCGCGATGCTGCGACGCGGTGGCGGCACTTTTGAGATTCCGTGCGAAATCAACGGCCTGCCTCTGGAGATGATATTCGACACCGGTGCATCGGACGTGTCCATTTCCTCTGTCGAGGCGAACTTCATGCTAAAGAACAGGTACCTGTCGGAGAAGGACATAAAGGGCAAGGCTTACTATCAGACTGCCAACGGCGAGATCTCCGAGGGCACGACCTTCACATTGAAGGAGGTGAAAATAGGCGATGCCGTCCTAAAGAATGTCGAAGCCTCCGTCAAGAAGAATCAGAAGGCCCCGCTGCTGCTCGGCCAGTCGGTGATGGAGCGTTTCGGCACCATCACCATAGACAACATCAACTCGAAACTCATCATCAAACAATAACATCATCGCGGAGAACGGGCGTCGTGCTTAGTCGCGTGGGCGCACGCCCGGGATCCGTGTTATTAATCAATTCGCCATATGTTGCAGTATTTGAATTCATATTTCGAAGAGCACGGGATCACGGCTGAGCCTACCGACGTGAAAGGATGCATGTCCCTGAAGTTCGCCAGAACGGAAGGATTTGAGGAATTCTGCAATGGCTGGTACATTGCAGAGCATGAGGACGGCGGTTTTTCCCTGATGTTCCAGCTGGATGATATGATTGACAACAAGGTGTTCAGCTATGCCTGGGACAAATGCAGGGAGCGTTTCTTCCAGGTGGACATGACGTTTGGAGACATTCAGGGAATGATTCCGAGCACTGGCCTGCCGAGACTGTATTTTTCAGGTAAGAATCTCCATTCCAAGCAAAAGATGTCCCTTCTGATGGATGCCTCCTTCATCAGCATAGCTTGTGCAATGGAGACCGTTGTAGCGTATTACATTGTCTCGTGTGCAGAAGCCTACGGCAATTGTGCCGAAGATGACACTTTTGACAACAGCCGCAGACTCGCTTTCATTGAAGAGAACATCAACCCTGTAGATATCATCTCCGTCCGTGCATGTCTCACAGGTGTTGGGCTGCCATGGAGCAATACTGAAAGAATACTGGAAATAGATGCCGATGACGAGGACGGTTCGCTGTGGACAAGAAGTGAAGCCGGTGAAGGCGGTTTCAAGGATATCGCCGGAATGGATGATGTGAAGGAACGTCTGAACAACTCTGTGGTCTGGATCCTGACACACAGGGAGGAGGCGGAGAAATACAGGATCTCATTGCCGAACGGCATGCTCCTCTACGGCCCTTCAGGATGCGGTAAGAGCCACTTCGCTCAGAAGTTCGCCGAACAGACGGGCTACGATTACCGTGTCGTGACTCCTTCGGAGATATCCAGCAAGTACGTTCATCAGACACAGGAACTGATCGGAGGGCTGTTCAGGGATGCGGAGAAGCACACTCCGTGTGTCTTATGCCTCGAGGAGATCGACGCGATGATCCCTCAAAGGAGCGACAATGAGAATGCCGTCTGCAAGAATGACGAGGTCAATGAGTTCCTTTGCAGGCTCAACAACTGCGGACAGAAGGGAATATTCGTGATAGGTACGACCAACAAGAGAAATCTCATGGATTCCGCCGCACTGAGGAAGGGACGCTTTGACATACAGGTAGAAATCCCTGCTCCTGACGGCGCACAGAGGAAGGCTCTTTTCGGACTTATGCTCAATGACCGACCTGTGGACACGGATGTCGATACCGAAAGACTGTCATCGGTGAGTGACGGTCTGGT
>JAZRWN010000108.1:0-2300 GCA_045599725.1 Candidatus Cryptobacteroides sp.
GCCTATCCTCAGTCTTGAGAAATTCAGACGCGAATTCCCGACATTCGAGATCATAGGCCATCTGGCTCAGGAGGAGGTCGGTACAGTGCTGGTCACTCCTGACGGGGTGGAACTTCCTCTTAAGGCTCAGGGCTGGAGAGATGAATAGCAGAGGTCATGGCATTTCAGGAGATAGAACGGAAATTTCTGGTCAGAGGCAGTTTCAAGGAGCTGTCCTTCAAGGCCGTGGAGATCAAGCAGGGATACCTGTGCTCCGATCCGGAGCGTACTGTGAGAGTTCGTGTCCGTGGTGACAAGGGTTTCATCACCATAAAGGGTGCCGGCAATGGCTCGGGCACCACGCGTTTCGAGTGGGAGAAGGAGATATCGCGCGATGAGGCCGAATCGCTGCTTGGGCTTGCAGAGCCGGGAATTATTGACAAGACACGCTACCTGATCCGGAACACGGATGATGTCCATGTCTGGGAGGTGGACGAGTTCCACGGCCGTCATGAAGGCCTCGTGATCGCGGAGATTGAGCTTTCTGCCGAGGATGAACCTTTCGACCGTCCTTCCTGGCTGGGAGAGGAGGTCACTGGCGATCCGCGTTTCTATAATTCTTATTTAAGCAGCCACTCTTTATTTCTTTGAGGCGTACTCTGACGGAGACACTCCGTAAAGGTGCTTGAATGCGCGGGAGAAGATGGAGATGCTTGAAAATCCCGTCTTGGCCGCCACTGTCGACACATCGAGGTGTTTTTCTTTCAGGAGTTCCGCCGCCATGTTGAGGCGTGCGTTCCTGATGAAGTCTCCTGGCCCCTGGTTCGTCAGTTCCATAAGTTTCCTGTACAGATGCACACGGCTCAGACCGACCTCGTTGGCGAGGTATTCCACATCGAACTCCGGATTAGAGATGTTGGCATTGAGCGCCTTGTTTATGCGCGCGAGAAGCATTTCATCAGAATTCTTGACATCAGGGACGGTGTCCACTTTCGTGGTCTGGCGCCCGATGTAGATATTCTTCAGCCTGTTTATGTTGCCCAGAAGCTGTTCGATGTTCTTCTTCAGCAGGACAATGTTGAAAGGTTTCGTGATATATGCGTCAGCACCTGCTTCGAGGCCGGCTATGCGGTCGGTTTCTTCAGTCTTGCCGGTAAGCAGAATGATAGGGATGGCGTTGGTGTTGATGTTCTTTTTCAGTTTGTCACATAACTGGAAACCATCCATGCCGGGTATCACCACATCACTGATCACAAGGTCAGGTGACGCCTTCAATATGCCGTTGAAGGCATCCGGGCCATTTTCGTACGCTGTGACATTGTATGCCTGGGAAAGTTCATTGATGAGATACTGCCGTATGCTTTGGTTGTCTTCCACGATGGCGATATTGTATCTGGATTTAAGCGTCCTGTTATCTTCGGTCTCTGAGCCTTCGTCTTCGGTCTCATAAAGGGTCAGGCTTGTGGATATGTAGTCTGATACTCCTGTGTCAGTCGCTATCTCGGTGTCTTCGAGATGCTTTCTTCCCAGCGGAATCCTGACCTCAAAAGTGGCTCCCGGTGAATCGGAGTTGTTATATGCCTTCACCGATCCGTGATGCATGTTGACCAATGACTTGACCAGATTGAGTCCAATGCCGAACCCCATCTCCGCATCGGCCTTGTCCGCCTGGTAGAAACGCTCGAAGATCTGCTCCGTCTTATCTTCGTCGAGTCCTATACCATTATCGCGGACTTTGATCACCAGCTCTTTGGCTGCAGTGCTTACGTCAAGGTGGACAGTTCCACCTTCAGGAGTGTACTTGATGGCATTTTGAAGTATGTTCAACACCACTTTGTCGAACTGCCTGATGTCTATCCAGACTTCAGGATTGTCTTTCGCAAAATCACAGGTAAGCAAGATGCCTTTCTGCCTGGCAGACTGTTCCATGACATCTATGAGCGGATGCAGGTACTTGTTTATGTCTGTTTCGCTGAAGCTGAGAGCCAGTTTTCCTTTTTCGATTTTTCTGATGTCCATGATCTGGTTGATCAGAAGATTTATTCTTCGGGCATTGTTGGCCATCATGCCATACTGGACCTGGCGCTCAGGGTTCTTGTCGGTGGCGATCAACTTGCTCAGAGGGCTTATTATCAGGCTCATAGGCATGCGGATCTCGTGAGCCAGGTTGAAGAAATACTGGAGCTTGGCTTCATTCAGCTCCAGTTCGTGCAGATTTTTCTGGATCTGCTCTTTCTTCGTGAACCGGTTGTTCTGCTTGCGGAAAGCATAGAACAGTACAGCCAGAAGAGCAAGTATATACATGACCGTTGCAAGCAAGG
>JAZRWN010000109.1:0-30645 GCA_045599725.1 Candidatus Cryptobacteroides sp.
GACGCAATCTCATGTTCAGATGAGGCCACGTAGATTTCATTTATCACGTTTCCCGAAATTTTACATTAAAGTTGATTTCAAGAGCTAATATATCAATTATTTTCTACCAATCAGCAAAATCAATCGGAAATTTTCCACTAAACTCATAATTATTCTAATATTTTCTCATAAATGGTCATATTGGACAAATCTAAAGTCGTGTTGAGTAGTAGTTTTACAATAGAATACCTTATTGTGCAAATTTGATAGGAATTTGGTAGTCACACTGGTGCTTAAAGGACCTGGACCAATTCAACTTCGAAAATCAGCGTTGAATAACCAGGAATAGAGGCATAGTCGTACGGACCGTATGCCAGGTAGTAAGGTATTACGAAACGGTATTTCGCACCCTCAGTCATAAGTTGGAGACCCTCCGTCCATCCCCGGATCACTCCGTTCAAAGGAAATGCTATCGCATCTTTGCCGCTTGAATCGAACTCCTTGCCGTTGATGAAAGTACCGGTATACCGACAGAGGACCTGGCTGGTCGCATTTGGCCTCCTGCCGCCTTCCTTACCTTCCTGAAGGACTTCATACTGAAGACCTGATTCTGTCGTGACAACACCTTGGCGTTTCGCGTTTTCCGCGAGATACTCCTCGCCTTTTCTCAGAGTCTCTTCAGGGCCGTCTTTGGTACATGACGAGAGGAAGAACAAACCGCCAACGATGGCAGCAACAAGTATAATGTATCTGAACATATCATCCGTTATCTTGGCATGCTGTGGTCGTTGTGAACAGGGTTCTCATTCCAATAGTCAAGAAGCTTCTGGGCGTCCTTCTTTGAGATCGGGGTTATGGCTCCATGTTTCGGGCTTGAGAAGTTCGTTGTCTTCATTTTTGAGCCCTCTTCATTGAAATGCCCTAAGTCGGTGTAGGTCTTGAAGTCTGTAGTTTCAAGGAATCCGAAGTTGCTAGGACGGATGCCGAAGCAGTCGTACATGAGGACATAAGTGTCAGTTCCGTAACGCTTCCATACATTTGGCGCTTCAGCCGCCTTCTCCTCCTTGTCAACATTTCCAGGCATGTAGGTGTATGGACCGTTGATATTGTCACTCACGGCGACCATGATGCCTGAGACGCCTGTGCCATACTCTGCGTAATGGAGGTAGTAGCGGCCATCATTTCCTTTCACGATGTCGCCGTCAAGGCATCCGGGGTCGCCCACTGGCTTTTTATACAGAAGCTTCGGCTCTGTGGTGATGCCGGTGAATTCCTTGTTGGCATAGGCGTAGTAGAGCAAGCAGTCTTCATTCCCGCGGCGGATTGTCCAGTATATCATAACAGCTTTTTTCTGGTCGTCCCAGATGAGCTCAGGCGCCCATGTGGCACCTATGTCCTCGAATCCCTCCATCTGCTGAACCCGTAAAAGCGAGTGCTCCCAATGTATGAGATCCTTGGACTTGAGCAGCGCCAGGTTCTTGTTGTTGCCCCATCCGAATTCTTTCTGGTCGCGCTCAAACGCTGTGGTCCTGTATCCGTAACGCTGGCCGAAAATGTGAAGGTCAGTGGCTGCTATGTAATATGTGCCGTCCGGACCGCGCAAGATGTAAGGGTCACGCAGACCCTTCTGTTCTGCGACTGTGTCAGCCGCAATAACAGGATAATTATCATTTACAGCTGTGAATTCGTAGCTGTCCATGCTTACTGCCATATGCAGGCAGTGGTCACTGTCTGAAAAATAAACCATCAGATAGGCATCGGTCTTTGGACTGCAAGCCGAGAGCAGTGTTAATGTTGCTGTCAGAGCGACAAAAAGTGATAAGGTGCTTTTTTTCATTATGATATTCAATTTACATTATACCACAAACTTACACTATTTCTTTTGATTTTGGAAATCATCTTTGTGACCAAATGGACTTTACATCAGCGAATCGAAAGCCATCAGATCGGCTTTCCTGTACCCGAGCGATGTGCCTGAGGCGACAAGTTCGCCTTGGGCATTCGCTATTTCCACACGGCAGAAAGGAATCTTGCGATGGTCACTTGCCACGAAGGCTCGCGCAGTAAGACGGTCGCCCTCCCTGGCCGGGTGATGAAAAGTCATAGTATTCTCGAGGCCCACTGTCACATAGCCACAAGCATTCATTGCAGCAGCAATGGCCAGGTCGGCAAAAGTGAACAATGCCCCGCCCTGACAGATGCCGGCACCATTCAGGTGATGCTCGTCGACAGTCATCTCTGCAATTGAAAATTCGGAGGTGACCTGCGTCAGGAACATGCCATTGTCGGCGGCAAAACGGTCATTTGTATTGAGGTAATCCTTCAAAGTCATATCTGTATACTGTTGGAAAAAGATGATATCTCGATTAGATTCCCATCAGGGTCTGCGACATAACAAGTACGTTGACCCCAGGGCTCGGTGGTCGGCTCTAATATCGGCTTTGCCCCCATATCAACGGCATGCCTGAATTCCCTGTCCACATCGGCGTAAGAAGGGACATCGAATGAAATTTCCATCGTCCCGTTGAATCCCTCCGGATAGGTGAAAGATCTTGAAACCATCTTCTCAAATTCTTTGCGGGGAAAAAGAAGAAGGCGCATGCCATCAAGCCTCATCTCCACATTCGGCTGAACGCCATCCCAGTCAGTCGTGAATCCAAATACTTTTGTATAGAAATCCACGACAGGTTTGTTTTCTTTCGTAAATAGAGCGATCGTATTGAATGTAATCCGTGTGCTCATATCGTATATCTCATTGAATACCGAACGCAGACGAGCCCTGTCGCGGATGATGGCGCGGAGTTCCTCGAGCCTCGCAGCATTCGGAGACTCCGGGATCCACAGCTTCAAATAGCCGCCATCGGCGTACTTCTCCTCCAGATGCTCCACCGTCCGCGCCCAATGCCCTTCCTTGTCAAGCTCAGGATAATGCTTCAAGCCGAACTGGACCGTGCGCCTTATCACCGTTTCAGGGATGATCTGCCTGTCCGCCTCGGCCACTATCTTCCCGTAAATGTCGCGCGGCTCGTGGTCGGAAGAAGCGCGATGGTCTTCAGCCGCCCGGGCGATCGTCTCGACCTGCTCGGCGCTGAACCACGGAGAAAGGTCCAGTTCCTCACGGATAATCTTGCCAGAGGCAATATGATGCTGCTCCCGCCCGTCCTTGATGCCCAGGTCGTGGCAGGCACAAGCGGCATAGATGACCTCACGGTCAACATCATAGAACCCCGCCAGATACTGTCCCTGCTCGATCACGGCCAGCACATGGTCACGCTGATGACCTTTGTCAAAGTCATCATACCTCGGGATAATCTCCTTCTCGACAAATCTTATCAGTGATTCGCGCATCTCTTGGCATTGGATTTTGTCAGACTAAGATAGGCATTATTTTCTGGGCATGAAAGTTCATGGCGCCCTGCATCGGCAATTGTTTCAGAAAGTGTCTATGGTGTCCCAAAGGACAAGGTCCTCATTGATATAGCCCTCCGAGCCTGCGATACTGACCTTGAACCATCCGTCCTCATACCCCAGGCAATCGTAGACACATGGACAAAACCCTTCCCCATAGATAAGGTTTCCGACAAACTCGGACGCGCTGTCCGGCCCTGCGTAAGCCGGGGCAGTTCCGAATTCTTTCAGATAGACGACCCCGCGTCCGTCGCTGGCGTACCAAGTTTCCACCACGGCACGACTCTTCGGAATCCGCATCGAATCCTGAATCTCCCCTATGTAGTAGTCCTCGTCTTCGGTCAAGTAACGTGCAACTATGCCTCCATCGGAGATAATGACCTTATTCTGAGGAGAAGCATCCCGAAGGTCCCATGCCCGCTCATCATTAACAATCATGGCCACCTTCGTGCGTTCATACATGACCAGCAACGCTGCTGAAAGCGCCAAAACCACGACAGCGACCAGAGCAATTATTATCGTACGTCTTCTCATTCTGTATTTTATTACATCCGGCAAACAGGAGAAACCGATGCGATTCCGGGGAATCGTTCGGCGATGTTGACCGGCCTGCCGTCCTCGAGGAAGCAGTGCACGCTCTCGCCGGTGAAGACCACCTGCCCGCCGACAGTCATGACATATGACAACGTAATCTTGAACGGGGTCAGCCTTGAGACCGTGACTTCAACGGCAATTTCGTCCTTGAAGGTCGTAGGCTTCCTGTAGTTGCAGGAAAGGCTCACGACCGGGGACACGATGCCATCAGCCTCCATCTTTTCGAATCCGCAGTCTATCCGGTCGAGGAAATCGATCCTGGCCTCCTCCATGATTCGTATATAGTTGGAATGATGGGTGACTCCCATCCTGTCACACTCGTAATACTTTACCTGATGTATGTATTTTTTCATGTTCTATTCATCTGTGCCGGTGCCGGCGTACTCGGCACTGAAAGCGCTGTTGATTTCAGAAAGTTCCTTCTTCCCGTCGACAAAGTCGTCGTAGAATTCGTCGTACTCCCCTCCCAGCGCCTCCTTGACGATGGCAATGCGCTCCATCGGGGTTGTATCCTTGATAAGTATGCTCATTTTTGGTTCTTCTATCAGAACAAATATAATAATTATTACAGAATATTCAGTATTGGATTTGGCGCTATATGGCAGGCTTCCGTTCTTCTTATTCAGCAATCTGAGTTCCCGGCATGGGAATATGCTCTCCGGATTCTGTAGGTTGTATTGAAAATTGCGAGTGATGATTATATTTGTGGAAATAATGGACAGACATGTCATACATTCTAAAAACAAATCTTATAACTATGAATAAAATCGTATCCATCACCATGGCAGCATCGATGCTTATGCTCGCATCATGTCATAACGGCAGAACTTCCGGCAGCAGTTCCGAGGCTGAAGCCCAGCAGGTTCAGGGTGAAATGCTTTTAGGCGTGTCCTCCTCACTGGAGCACAGCACTCCGGAGGAGTGGGCGGCCAAGCATGTTTCACTCGGTCTCAAATCAGTGTGTTTCCCTGTCAATTACCTTGCCGGTGAGGAAGTCTACATGGCATACAAGAAAGCCGCTGACGATGCAGGGCTGGTCATCGCCGAAGTCGGAGTGTGGAAGAACACTCTCGCAGCCGACCCTGCCGAGCGCCAGAAGAACATCGAATACGCCATCGGTCAACTCAAGATGGCCGACCAGATCGGAGCAGTATGCTGCGTCAATGTCGTCGGCACTCCATTCGGTCCGCGCTGGGACGGAGGCTATCGTGGCAATTTCACTCAGGAAGCCTGGGACATGGCAGTTGACATGATCCGTCACATCATCGACGCGGCAAAGCCACAGAACACCAAGTTCTGCATCGAGTCAATGCCATGGATGATTCCAAGTGGCCCTGACGAGTATGTCAGACTCATCGAGGACGTCGACCGTCCCGAACTTGGAGTCCATCTCGACGTGGTCAATATGATTACCGACCCGCACAGATATTTCTTTAATGACGAATTCCTCAAAGAGTGTTTCACCAAGCTCAAGGGCAGAATCGTCAGCTGTCATCTGAAGGATATCCGCCTCATGCCTCAGTACACATGGCAGTTAGACGAGTGCGCTCCTGGAGAAGGCACTCTTGATATCCCCCTGTTCATAAGGCTCGCCACTCAGGAGAACCCACGGATGCCGATGATCATCGAGCATCTACACTCGGACGAAGAGTACTACCAGAGCATCGAATACGTCCTTGGTCTGGAATACTGATCCATCGACAGATAAGAGCCGATTATTTGCAATCTGCCACTAGACGGACACACAAGGCATGTTCGCGAGTGTCCAAGCTGGACGTATTGCATATATTGCCAAAGAAAAAGTTATATGCATAACTCTGCGGATCATCCTTGCCCTCAATTTGTGAGACAGGGCTACTTGACCAGTACCAACCGTAATCTGACGCAGATAACGGCATTATTTCTTGGTTTCTATCGTAGTTACCAGCTGACGGCAGGAAGACAACACCTGCATTCTGCAAAGCAGCAAATTGATTCACGTCATAGGAGTTTATTGAAAAGTCTGCACTCTCATCCCCTACCTCGCCAGTCAGGTGTATTTCGTTGTATTCAGGTTCCTCGCCCATCGTTGAAGTATTCCACGTGAAATCATCTGGGAATATCAACAGCCCCTTGGTACCATTGACAGACCCCTCGACAAAACGTTTATCCTTATTACGGAAATCTGCCCCCTCGGCTCCAATAATGAACTGCCACTCGTCACTTGAGAGTGTGCGCCAGATGCCTTTCAGACCATTGACTTCGAAATCTGAATCCTCGGTGAAAAAGGAGTCATTGGTGGCCTTCTGTTCATCACTATAAACAGATGAACGTGCAATAGCTGGATCTTTGCTCCAGAAGAAGTGGGAGACGTAGTATCCCTCTTCAGACCAATTTGACCCGCTCCAGTCTGTCTGGTTGGTCTCGAACTTGAAGGAGCTACCATCCCAGTACAGGTTTCCAGGGGAAAAACAAACCTGGTCACCATTACTGTTAATCGTAAACTTGCCAGAGAGTGCCCCGGATATACGAGCATCAAAATTCTTGATGGTATAGTACTTACCGTTCTCGAAGGTCAGGCCGGTGCTTGTGCGGATAGTACCAAGAACATTATTACTTGAGTCATATGCTGTCAGAGTATATCCGCCCTCGAAATTAACTCCTGCTCTTACAGGTATGTATGCTTCCTTGTCTCCATTAAGTTTGTATGAGATATCGCGGCCTGCACAATAATTCAAGCGAGTGATTTCTTCTGTTGAAGGGTTAATCAAAACATTGCCACAGACATATCCTGACTCGTTTGATTCAAACTTCACACTGGCGATGTCGGTTCTTTCGGTCTTGAAATAGACAATAGCATCAACGTTTTTGAAAAGGAAATGACCTCCGGCTTCCGATGCAACAGCATAGCTCTTGAAGGTCTGGCTTTTGTCTCTGTCGGTGGTTCCGATAAAAATCTGGATGCTGCCATCTTTGATGAAAGTATTGTTGATGTTATTATCCACAACAGTATATGCACATGCCGCAGGGAAGATAGCATAATACTCCGAAGCATCAGTAGCAAGTGTCGTGGTTTTGATCTCTGCAGAAGCACCTTCTGACTTGAGGTCGTCTGCTTTCAGTGTAACGACCTCTACATTTGCACCATCGCAAACAGCTATCTTATCTCCAGCTTCCCATGTCAGTTTGCCTTCGTTGAAGCCAGTCTTGGTGGCAAGGAAATCAGCCGTGAAGGTCATTGTAGTATCCTTCTCCGGCTCTACTTCGGGAGTCTCGGTCTTCTCGCAGGAGAATACGGTAGCCATCATCATGGCAATGGCAATCATCTTGAAAATATTCTTCATAACCATTCCTCCTTATTATATGTCACCACCATTTTCCCAGTTCTGACGATCGTTTTCTTCCGGACTACTGCACAGCAACCCCTGCACGTTCACCTCGACCACCTTGATCTGAGGGGCTATGTAAGCCTTCTTTGAATCCATTATTTCCATATTCGTAATATTTAAATTATCAGATAATAATTTGCAACTGCAAAGATAATTCTATTTACCTGAATACCAAACAGATTGACACAAACTCATTGAATTCAGCGGTATTCATCATAGGAACAGGGACATGCTTCTCAGACCCTTCCTGGCACACTAGTGTCCCCAACCTCATCGTTGTTTTGAGGTTGGGGACTTAAATTATTAAGCGTCCGAGATTCTCGGGCGCTTAATTGGGAAGGACGTTGCCATATTCCCGGCAATAAGTGATTGCCAAAAAAAAACACGGTTGTTAGATTTCTGCGCGGGCGATAGCGTCCTTGCAGCAGGGACGCCAAAGAACATGAAGCATCCACCGAACTTTGTCCTGCGTGCAAACTCATTTAGAAGGATAAGGGCGATAAGGACAACGAGGAGCATGCCCCATTGTGCGCTTGTATGTTATTCCGTCACGTCCTCGACTAGGCGGATGGCACAGGCCCACGAGCGGGATGTGTCCATGAAGTTAATGAACGAATATTGACACTCGTACAACGCCATCTGCGCATTGGAGCGAGCCCATGGCGCTGAGGACCAGTAGTAGCCATTGGTAGTGGTGTCCTCAATTCTAGCGTCGAACCGGGAACCTGCTGCCGGCAGGAAGACAACCCCCTGGGATTCGGCTGTCCTCCACTGATCGCTGTCGTAAGACCCGGCGAGAGTTCCGCTGAAATCGTCTGGGGCAATGACCTTGCCGTTGATGCCGCATACAGAGGTCGTCTTGCTCCTGGAGTTCTTGTTTTCCAGGATATACTTCCATTCGAGCATCGACAGAGTGCGGAACTTTCCGCTTATACCGCCTACGGTGAAATCGGCCTTGGCGCCAGGTTCCGTGGCATTGGTGAAGAGCACGTCGCCGTCGAGGGCACCGGAGTCGCTGAATGATTCCGCCGTCGCGACTGACGCGTTGCGGCTCCAGTAGAAATGGCCGACATGTGACGCATCCCAGGCTGAAGGGTAATCGTACTGATTGTCCTCGAACTCGAAAGAGTCGCCGTCCCAGAACAGGTTGCCCTGAGAGAAGCGGACCTTCGTGCCGTTCTCATCGACAGTGAACACGCCAGGGGTTACGGGATTGACGGTAACGATACAGCTTGCCGTCTTCCCGCCATCGGAAGAGGTGGCGGTGATCGTAGTTTTTCCGGCATAAACAGCGCTGACAAGTCCTTCCTCTGAGACGGTAGCGACATCAGTGTTGGAACTTGACCAGACAACAGTCTTGTCAGGGGCATATACCGGAGAAACCGCAACTGTCAACTGAGCGCTCTGATGAGCAAGAAGGGTCAGTTCAGTCTTATCCAGGCTTATGCGGTTAACATAAGATACGTCCTCGACTAGGCGGATGGCACAGGCCCACGAGCGGGATGTGTCCATGAAGTTAATGAACGAATATTGACACTCGAACAACGCCATCTGCGCATTGTAGCGAGCCCATGGCGCTGAGGACCAGTAGTAGCCATTGGTAGTGGTGTCCTCTATTCCAGCGTCGAACCGGGAACCTGCTGCCGGCAGGAAGACAACCCCCTGGGATTCGGCTGTCCTCCACTGATCGCTGTCGTAAGACCCGGCGAGCGTTCCGCTGAAATCGTCTGGGGCAATGACCTTGCCGTTGATGCCGCATACAGATGCCGTTTTGCTCCTGGAGTTCTTGCCTTCCAGGATATACTTCCATTCGAGCATCGACAGAGTGCGGAACTTTCCGCTTATACCGCCTACGGTGAAATCGGTCTTGGCACCAGGTTCAGTGGCATTGGTGAAGAGCACGTCGCCGTCGAGGGCACCGGAGTCGCTGAATGATTCCGCCGTCGCGACAGACGCGTTGCGGCTCCAGTAGAAATGGCCGACATGTGACGCATCCCAGGCTGAAGGGTAATCGTACTGATTGTCCTCGAACTCGAAAGAGTCGCCGTCCCAGAACAGGTTGCCCTGAGCGAAGCGGACCTTCGTGCCGTTCTCATCGACAGTGAACACACCAGGGAGCACTGGATTCTTCTCGAACGCTGTTCCGGTAAGCGTGAGCCGGCAGACGGTGTTGTGCTTGACCTCAGGCATCGTCGTCGAGTGCATCGTGCACACGCGTTTATCCGTCGTATTGAAGGATATTGTGAGGTCGTTGTATTTACCGGCGGGGATGGACAGATAGAAGAAGTTGGCGCCCTTGCCGAGTGCCTTCCCGGCTCCGAGGTCAAGTGTGACACCGGAACCAGTGTTCGTGGAGATAACGGCTCTTCCGTTCTCATCCACAGAGAATGCGCCGCTCATGTCTTTCACGCCGTCCTTGAGTTCGATGGACTGAAGTGTGACGTTCTCCACGGTGCTGTTGAAAACTATCTGCAGCACAGCTCCCAGACTTGAGAAATTGACAGTCTCGCCTTCCTCTCCAGTGATGCTCTGGTGAGCGTACATAGGCACGGCCATATTGTTGGTCTGTTTTGCGGGCCATGTCATGGTCTGTCCGACAGATATAGGGTAGAAGGCTTCTATCTCACCTGTAATGCTCTTCGTACCCTCGAACGTACCCTTTGTAGTACCCTCCCCTCCAGTAAGAGCGAAGGTGTCGGTAGTAGTGCCTTGTTTGACATGAATCTTATCTCCGGTCTGCCAAAGGGCATCGTAACGGTACGCCATCTCGACCTTTGTTTCCGAGCCGATCTGGTCGGCTATGGCAGTGATGACAGTTTTTCCCGGATCTTTCTCCAAGGGGATGTTCTCCTCGATCTTGTGGCATGATGCAGCAAGCAAGAAAGCCACGGCCAAGCATATTGTTGAAATGATTGTTCTTCTCATATCGTTGTTCTTTATTTCTCTGCTTGATCCCTATTCTTCACTGAAACCGCCGTCACCGTAATCGTATTCACGCATAGGCTCGTTGCCTGGACTCTGGCAGAGCACACTTTGAACCTTTATCTCGATCACCTTGACTTGAGGAGCTTTGTAGACCTCTTCTGAATCTATATTATCCATGTCCTTAATTACTTTGAGACACATATACTTCTCCGAAATAATCTCTGCGGTGCTTCTGCACAGCATTGAATCAGAATACCAGGTCGAGGGTGTTATCCTGGTCGTCCGAGCTGCCTGTCCATGATGCTGCAGCCGCCCAGTCGGTCTGGCTCCATTCGGTCTTCTCAAAAAGAGAGTCACCGGAATCTGAAGTTTTTGCCTTGCCGTGCAGCCTGACGTATTCAGGAGTGCTGTCAGTGTCGCCGCTTCCTGAGATGTCTTTGCATGGGTAGTAATGGTAATAGTCGCCAGGTTTGTAACCCTTGAACTTTTCTGTCTCCAGCCAGAAGCACCACCAATGGTCGCCGCCTGTCGCACATATAGGACCTGTCATAGGGTCGCCTTCGGCCGAAACGCTGCCCGTGTTCACGCACAGTGCAAGTTTTGTGTTATCATCATAGCAGTATCCGAAGATGCCGCCGGCCATTGCATCGTTTCCATAGGCATAAATGTCTCCCTTGTTCAAACTGTTGTAGACCCATGGGTCTTTGTTTGAGAACTGCATGAGTCCCCAGCCGTCGGAGTTGTTGCTTCCTGCGATTCCGCCGGCGCAGGCATCCTCTGAAGCTTGGGTCGTAGCATTGATGGAGCCTTCATTGACGCAGTTGGAGATGTGGACCAGAATGTCGCCACCGAAGCCGTCGGAGATGCGCCCAAAGATGCCGCCGGCGAAAGCCTCGGCCTTGTTGGACTCCGCAGTCACGCTGCCTTTGTTGCGGCATCGGTCAATGTTTATGGTGAAACTGTCATAATAGTGGGATCCTATGATACCTCCAGCAACGATCATATTGGAACCCTTTTCCAGTTTCAGATTGGCTTCGTTGGTACAGCCGGAGAAGTTGACCACGTATCCAGGAGCCGCTGTGATATACCCGACCAGGCCTCCGAGGTTGATTGGGTGAGGGCTGTCAAAGAATCCTGTCTCTTCAGTGCAATCTACTACGTAGGGCCATCCGTTGCTTCTGGAGAGGGACGTACATCCGGAGATTGTAGTATTGGCATTGAGATAGCCGACCAGCATACCTATGTTGTAGTATCCATAGGTATCGTCTATGCCGTCAATGAGGTTTCCTCTCTCGTTCACAGCAGGTTGGACTTTGAGGTTTTTAATCTCGGCATCCTTGACACAGTTGAACAGGCCAGCGTAAAAGTGAATGTTCTCGCCGATGAACTTGAGCCTGTAGTTTGAGATTGTGTAGCCGCCACCATCATAAATGGCGTTGAAGTAGGTTGGTACACCCCACGCAGGGTCTGTATCCCTGTAGCGGTCTTTGTAATTGCCAATGGTTATTTCCTCTCCACCCATATCGATGTCGTTCTTCTGGAGGAAGTGTTTGCCGGCGTATGGCTTGGCTGTCTCCCTGAGGGAGAAGGCCTGGGCGAGAAGTTTGAGATGGGCTGATGTCTCTATGAGATAAGGGTCGGTAGCCGTACCGCTGCCTCTCCATGTAGGCGAGTTGGTCGGCAGGAGACCAATATTAAGAATATGGCCCTTGGTAAAGGTCACTGATTTGGTTGTGGTCTTCTCTCCTGCGAGATCGCCGTTCTTGTCATAAAGTCTGGCGGTTATGCCACCCGAGGCTTCGCCCGGAACGACAGCAAGCAGGTAGGTGTTGCCGCCTTCTATGTCGCCCTTGAGTGTGACGGTTTTCTCGCCTCCCATTGAGGTGGCGATGTCGCCGACCGTACTGTTCACACTAACAGAGCATGGTCCGCATATCTCACAGTCAGGCGCGGTCAGAGTCACTTTTGAGTATTCTCCAAGTGGAACGGTGAATTTGACCAGGGCGCAGGCATTGCTGAGCGTTGCGCTGGCAATGCTGTCCCCTGTCATTCTGGCCATGCCCAGGCTGAAGGCAGCCGCCGGATCGAAAGTGCCGGGAACCGCTTTCTGCTCTACAGGAAGGTTGAAATACAGCTTATGGGTCATTTGTTGCTTCTCGAATCTTGCCCCCTCCTGATATGGATACATCACCGGCATCATTCCTTCGGTAGAAGCGACGCGACCTTGAAAATCCGCAGAACCGTTATCATAGAGCCTGCTGACGGAAAATATATTGTTGTAGAAATAGTTACCGAATTCATCAGTCTGGCAGAAGACAGAAAGAGTGTCGGTTTCCAAGAATGAGACGCTGTTGTCTTGATTCAGTACGGTTTTCGTCAAGATAGAAGAGTTTGCCGAGATGACAAGATGCTTCAACGTGTCATCAGTCTTTTCTTCAATGGCCTCATGTTCAATGCCTGGTTCTTCAATTTCAGTGCAGGCGACAGGCAGCAGTAAAGCCACCAGAAAGGGAATAATGCTCTTTTTCATACTACCAGTCAAGTTCATCTTCAGTATATCCGTTAATGGTGACAGAACCAGTGTCGGCATCAGAACCGGAACTCTGACAAAGAACGCTCTGTGCGTTTATCTCGACAACTTTAATCTGAGGAGAAAAGTAATCCTTAAAAACCATATTATCTGTATTTGTAATTATTATGAATTATTTGTATTCAAACCAGTCGAAATCGGCATACCCTTCACCGTTCCCGGCTTGGGAGAAAAGACCGATCATAACTCCGGTGAAGCCGCCTATCACCTCGGTGGTGAGGTAGCGGAAATCCATCTTGCAGAGAGTGGTGTACGACTTGCCGTCAGTTGACAGCTGCATGTAATAGTAATCGCAGTCAGAACTTATCCGGATCCAGACACGGTCGGAAGACAGTTCCACGGTTTGCTCTGTATGACTGAGTTCTCCGAGACGAATGTTCGATTTTGCGTACAGCTTGCCATCCTTGCGCTCTATTACCACATCATAATGGTTGAGCGGCGCGGCATAAGCCGTAATTCCGGCTTGTCCTCCTTCGGCAATATGTGAGGCATCGACGAGTGTGGTGGCATTGAAACGCAGTTCAGTCTGACGTCTGGCCACATAGGTCGGCGAAGTCGCGGCATCGAGTGTAACGGAGCCGGGATGCAGACGAAGCCAGCCAGGACGTTCTGTGAGTGAGTAACGGGAATAATCTGGATTGCCGATGCTCATCCATCCCCAAGGAAGGCCAATGGAGCCGTAACTGTCTGACGGCACATTGCGCTGGACGTAATTGAACTCTTCGCGTTCAGGATCGGCTGCCACGGGGACCAGAGGCAGTGTCCGGCAATTCATATTAATAGTCAGGGTTCCGTCGCCGTTCACTACCGGCCAGCCGTCCTCATCCCATTGTACAGGAGCCAGCATCGTCTCGCGTCCCATGACGTGCAGAAGATATCCGCTCGTGCGATAGCCCAGGCATATCATCCACCACGAGGAGTCAGGAGCCTGCACAAGGTCAGCGTGTCCCAGACCTTGTATAGGGCTGTTCTGCATCTTCATGTTGAAATGGGAGAGAATCGGATTGGCGGGATCCGGTTCATATGGTCCGAAGAGCGAGCGGCTGCGAAGGATGTTGACCTGATGTCCGTGTTCAGTGCCGCCCTCGGCCAGAAGGAGGTAGTACCAGCCATCTTTTTCATAGATGTGCGGACCTTCAGGATAACGTCCGCCCAGGCCTGTGCCCAGATGGTGGATATCGCCAAGCTGTCTGCCTGTCTCGATATCGATCTCACATATCTTTATGTCTCCATCCTTCCAAAGGAAATAACTCTTGTCGCCCTCGAAGTAAAGGGTTGGATCACAGGAGCCTATGGCAAAGTCTATCACTACAGGTTCCGACCATTCACCTGCCGGGTCATCCGTCCACACATAGAAATGACGACGCGACGGATAGACGGTCGTGACCATATAGAATCGTCCGTTGCGTTCGTTGTAACGGATAGTCGCAGCATATATGCCAGCATTCGTCCATCCCAGTTCGGGATTGTCCTGGCTGTACAGTCCTGACAGGTCAAGTTGTGAACGCCGAGTCAGACAGCTGCCCACCTGCTCCCAATGTATCAGGTCCTTGCTGTGATAGACAGGGACTCCAGGAAAATACTGGAAGGTGGAATTCACAAGATAGAAGTCATCACCGGCACGGCAGACTGACGGGTCGGAATGAAAACCAGGCAGCACAGGGTTGTGAAAGCCTTGCGCTCCGGCACTCAGTATTCCACAAAATAGAAACAGGATGGACAGAATCTTTCTCATAGGTTGAGTGTCACAGTGGTATTAAAGTTTGAACTTCCAGACCGTGTCGTTCTCCTGGCAGATAAGCGACATGGTAAGGTTTTCAAGATCGTATACTATGGAGTGAGTGGTGTACCAGTATGAGCCGTCGCGGACAGTTTTCTGGAAATCCACAGATTTATATGCCTTCTCCTCTTCGAGCATCATCGCGAAAAACTCATCCTCATATATACCTGACTTGATATCATCCCATGTGAAACCGCATCCTTCACTCAGACCTTCGCTGTACCAGACAGGGTCAGGCTTTGTAGAATATGCGTTTGAATACCACACACGCTTCATCAGAGACTCCATTCCTTTCTCTGTGGCGCCCTCATCGTAATGAGTCTTGAGAATGTCATAGCGTTCGTGTCCGATACCCATAGGAGAATCAGGATGGCTGAGATAGAAGTTTGTAATCACACAGTCATCCACGACAACGAGTTCGTTGTTCCAGATTTCCACCACGACAGTCTTCTTAGGGTCGGAAATCATCCAGTGGCTCTCGAAATGGAAATCATCGGTGGAAGGGGTTGCGATGTTCACGCCGCGGAGAAGTTCGATGGCATGGTCGACGGACTTTGCATGATCGAGCACGTAGCGCACCACGCCGTTCGAGACGATGGTCGGCGCTCCCGGATTGGTGCCGGAGGTATGTTCGCACTCCCCTGCCGGGACCACATTGCTGTTGATGGCCACTCCGTTCTCATTGACGCCGTCATTCATGTAGTAGGCGGCAGCGGCATAGTTCATTTCGCTGAGAGTCCCTTCGTCGATGGCCTTCTTGGTGCATGGAGGGAAATCGGCGGAAGTGCCGATGGAAGCGAAACGGTCCTTGCTGGCCTTCATCGTGATGACCAGGTCAGCGCATTCATTGATATAGTAGTCGAGGTTGCGGCCATAGTAGCGGCCGTTGCGCACAGCAGAACACCCGGCAGGCTTCATATCCACCACTCCATAGAGTTCTTTCATATATTCGCAGGCGGCGAAATAGTCCAGGTCGGAGTATGTGACTGTGTAAAGGTATTCATCGCCGTTGGTAGCATCGGGCGCTACTGCGACAGGATCAGTGTGCTTGCAGACAGGAATATCATCATCGATTTTGTCATTGCAGGCTGCGGCAAGAATGAAAGCAGCTGAGAGTAATAGAAGTCTTTTCATATCAAATTGTAATACTATCCTGCAAAAATAACCATTTTTACAGATTTTTCATATCCCTGACCGCCTGTTTGCACATCGCTTCGTGTCCTTTCTGCCGAGGATGTGTATAATCACCGATGACATACCCGCCTGAAACGCAATTATAGAATGTCCAGCACTTTGAGAAGTCAATGACATAGCACCCCATGTACTCGGCCACGTCCTTGATGGCTTTGTTGTATTCCTGCATTGTGTGATATTCGTTGTTCATGGGGAAGGTCTTGTCGCCAAGCCTGCGGAACGGAGTCAACGTGCAAAGGTATATCTTCGTCTCAGGATATGCGATCTGAATCTTTGATACCGTTATTGCCAATGCTTCCTTGAAGCCATAGTCCGTCCCGTTCACGATGTCATTTTCAGGGATCTCGTCATTCCCCTCTCCGAACGAGGTGATCTTAGCGAACGGAGCATGTGTCGCATCATTGGTGCCTCGGCACAGGAAGACGATATCGGGGGCGATGCGGTTTCCATCTTCGTCACGGTCCGCCAGGCGGGCGATCTGCAGAGGATGCCAGCCATATCCTATCTTGCGCACATTGTCGTCCTCATGCGAACAGTAGCTGTTGCCGTTCCAGGTCGCTGACGCATCCATCACCATACCAAGTTCCTCACCGACAAGTTTCCACCATGGAGTGACCCCCACCGTGGCATTGTAGGCATATCGTGGCGTGCCCAGAGTCTTGCCAATGTCCGACACGTCGGGGATGAAGGTCTGCTCCGTGCCTACCATATCTTCCGTTATGGTGACGCCGCCGATAGTCTTCGTGGTTCCACTCGGCTTGTCCTCACGGCTGTTGTTGAAGTCGAACCAGGTTATCCAGGAAGTAAGGGGCTTGCCCACATCCTTGGAAGTGATGGTGAACAATGGCGTGTCCGCTTCATTGTCAGTCCCGATGGAATCGCCCATTACTGAATAGTACTTGCCTTTGAAAGGACCATCTGATCCTTCGGTGTCCTTCTTCCCGTCTGACGGGGTGAGAGCGGCTGCATTGAGCGAGAATGCCGCCAGCACTGCTGAGAACAGGACTTTTGTGAATGTTTTTCTAGTCATGATATGTAAATATAATAAAATATTTGCTTGATGGCTGAATATCACTATATTTGTTGTAGGGATATTCCCTACTGACCACAAGAAAATTGATAAACCTATCTATGTTTAACTTAAACCAAAGTAAAATGAAAAAGATCATTCTGTCTTTCATGATGCTTGCTGCTCTGGCTGTAACCGCTTCGGCACAGCAGAGGAACAACGCCCCGGTTCCGTCATATGCTGACGCCATCGAGGACTTCAAACCAAATGCCACCAACCAGCCTGGCAAACAGTATCCTATGGTCAACTCACAGGGTGCTGTCCGCGTTCAGCTGCGTGCTCCAAGCGCTACATCAGTCCAGATTGACCTGGGTCGCCGTTATGAGATGACCAAGGACGAGAACGGTGTCTGGACAGGCACCACAGCCCCTCAGGATGTAGGTTTCCACTACTATCAGATCATCGTTGACGGTACCGCCATGCCGGATCCGGGAACTGTTTCATTCTTCGGCGCAGGCCGTTGGGGAAGCGGCATCGAGATCCCTTCTGCTGACATGGACTTCTGGCAGGTGAAGAACAATGTACCTCAGGGAGCCGTCGAGGAGAAATACTACTGGTCAAAGACCACAGAGAGCATGCGTCACTGCTATGTCTATCTTCCTAACGAGTATTTCAGCAACCCTTCAAAGAAATATCCTGTTCTCTATCTCCAGCACGGCAATGCCGAGAATGAGTACGGCTGGTCAGTCCAGGGCCACGCAGGTCAGATCATGGACAACCTGCTCGCTCAGAAGAAGGCTGTTCCATTCATCATCGTCATGGACTACGGCCAGGGCCAGAACATTCATCTTATCGACAAGTACGCTCCGAAGGAGCAGGACGGCCGCAACAACGATGCATTCGCAGTGGTTCTCCTGAACGACATCATTCCTTTCATCGAGAGCGAGTACCGCGTATATACTGACGCACAGCACCGCGCACTGGCAGGTCTGTCAATGGGTGGCGGCCAGACCCGCAGGATCACCCTCGCGAATCCTTCCAAGTTCGGATACATCGGAATGTTCAGCGGCGGCACCATCAGCCCTGAGGATGTTCAGGCTTCCAAGGGATTCAAGGAGACAGCCAAGCTCGTGTTCATGAGCTGCGGAAGCAAGGAGAATCCAAAGGTCATGGAGGCAGCAGAAGCACTCAACAAGATGGGTGTGAAGGCTTCAGGTTATGTTTCTGACGGCACCGCTCACGAGTGGCACACCTGGCGTCGCAGCCTCTATCAGTTCGCACAGCAGATTTTCAAATAGCAGTGGGCTGAGCGCATCGGCGCAATAATGATAAAACCTCGTACTTTGCCGGTACAATGGCATGAGTTCGAGGTTTTTGTTATATTTGTGCCATGGCTGATCATTCACTGAAACATGTCCTGTCAGGCCGCGGACTTTGCGTGGCATCAATTGTTGTCTTCATGCTGCTCACGGCGGTGGAAGGGACCTGGGGCGTCGAAATACACCGCAGTCCGCTCATGTGGGCTGCAGCCATCCTGATGATGCTTTCCCTAGCCCTGACGTTGTATGATTCAGTCAAGGAGAGACGCAGCATCTCCGGAACACTCAGCCATGCGGGCATGTTCCTTCTTCTTTTCGGATCTTTGTCAGGTGCGCCGGCTTTCGTTGATGTCCAGATGACAGTGATTCCGGGACAGGAGGTGAATGAAGCATTTTCCCGCGAAGGGAGGATTGTGCCGTTGCCATTCGGCATCAGCCTTAAGGAGTTCTGCATAGATCGTTACGATGACGGGGTCAGCCCGAAACAGTATACGAGCACTCTGCTCGTGGATGGCCACGAACTCAGCACCTCCGTCAACCATCCTTGCCGTTACGGTGGATACAATATCTATCAGTCGGGCTATGACAGTGAAGACAGCTCGTACAGCGTGATCAAGCTTGTCCATGACCCTTGGCTGCCAGTAGTCTACCTGGGTCTGTTCCTGCTTGTCCTGGGGGCCGTCATGGGACTGAAGCGGTACTGGGACAGCTGGATGGCGCTGGCCGCCACAGGAACTGTGGCCGTGGTCTTCGGGATATTGTCTCTGGCAAGCATCAGTTTCGGAACCCTCGTACCTGCTCTGCGGAGTCTGTGGTTCATCCCTCACATCGCACTGTACATGCTGGCGTATGCATCTCTGGGCCTGGCTCTTGTGACCGGTATCATCTTTGCTGTCCGCCCGGATGCCATCAAGATGGAAACGCTTTCTACAAAACTTTCCGGCACGGCATCCTCACTCCTTCTGCTCGGGATGATATGCGGTGCCGTATGGGCGAAGGCTGCATGGGGGGACTGGTGGACCTGGGACGCCAAGGAGTGCTGGGCAGCAGTCACCTGGTTCCTCACGATTGTCGGGACACATCTGCCTCACGAATGGATGAAAGGAAGGCGAGCCACACTCATATGTCTGATACTCGCGTTCATCGCCATGCAGGTCGCCTGGTATGGAGTGGATTTTCTGCCAGCCGCCCAGAACAGTCTTCACGCATACAAGTAATTCCTGTCCGAAGGTGAACAATCCAGAGAATTATTGCTATATTTATTGGACTGAACCGATAGTTAATAACTAATACCCTAAAATACTATGATTAGAAGAACATTCCTCACAGCCATAGCCATCCTGGCCATGTCTGTTTCGCTGCTGGCCCAGAACCAAAGACCACGCACCATCAGTATCCTGAACATCTACGACACCTCCACCGGCAAGGTCACGGTCGTCGGAGAATACAACTATCACCTGGAGGCGCCGAACTGGACACAGGACGGCAAGTGGCTCATTTTCAACAGCGGCGGTCGCCTTTACAGGGTTTCACCTGACGGCAAGAGCGAGCCTGAGATGATTGAATCCGGCTTCGCCAACAACTGCAACAATGACCACGTGCTCTCCCCTTCAGGTAACGAAATCGCCCTCAGCCATTTCACCAAGGAAGACCATATGTCCAGAGTGTACATCATCCCGTTCGATGGCGGACAACCTCGTCTCATCACCCCTGTAGGGCATAGTTTCCTCCACGGTTGGAGCCCTGATGGAAGCACCTTGGCCTACCACGCCGCACGCGGTGATATCGCGGACATCTACTGCATCCCGGCCAATGGCGGTGAGGAGAAACGTCTCACCACAGCAGAGGGTGTGGACGACGGTCCTGAGTACTCCCCTGACGGCAAGTACATCTGGTTCAACTCCGAGCGTTCAGGCCTGATGCAGGTCTGGAGAATGAAGGCAGACGGCACTGAACAGACTCAGATCACCTTCATGGAGGACCGCAACTCCTGGTTCCCGCACATCTCTCCTGACAGCAAGCAGGTGGTGTTCATCGCATATCACAAGGGTGATCTCAAACCGGGCCAGCATCTCGCCAACAAGAATGTCGAACTTATGCTTATGCCTGCCAGCGGCGGCACACCTAAGAGCATCGTCAAGCTTTTCGGCGGCCAGGGCACTATCAATGTGAATTCATGGGCTCCGGACAGCAAGCGCTTCGCTTTCGTCAGCTACCGTCTCGAACCGCAGCAGTAGTCTACTGGAAGGACTTGGATTTCAGATATTCGGAGAAAATGTCCCGATAGGCTTCCGAAACATGTATCAGGGTCTTCCCTATCATGATGTCGAGCCCGGGCTGGACTGAGTCTATCTTGTCCAGAGCGACCACGAAGGAGCGATGGACGCGCATGAATCTGGTCGCAGGGAGCATGTCCTCCACGGCTTTCATAGTGATATGGGCCATCAGTGGATGCTCCATCGAAGCCAGATGGAACAGAGCATAATCCTTCATGCCTTCAACATACAGAATATCGGAAAGCATCACCTTCTGAAGGACTTTGTCCGTCTTGAGGAATATCGAGCCGCCGTCGCCTTGCTCCTGCGCCGGAGCAGCCTCGGCGGCTTCTTTCATGGCAAACCATGCCTTGCCCTTGTCCACTGCCTCGAGGAACTTCTGATATCTGACCGGCTTGAGCAGAAAGTCGAGGGCGAACACCTCGTAACTGTCCAGTGCATACTGTTTGAAAGCAGTCGTGAAAATGATTCTGACACCCTCGGGGATCATCTTTGAGAGGTCCAGGCCGCTCAGGTCAGGCATCTGTATGTCCAGGAAGACAAGTTCGGGTTTCTGCTCGCGGATGGCGTTGAGAGCCATCACAGGATCAGTGAATGAACCCACAAGTTCGACACCGGGTGTCTTGACGACGAATCCTTCTATCATCTTGACGGCCAGAGGCTCGTCATCCACCACTATGCAACGCAGATCTCTCATTTCAGCACTCCTTTAAGTTTCACACAAGACTTGTAGGTGCCGTTTTCCTCGCCGGCACTGTACTCGTAGCCGTCCTTGCCATAGATGAGTTCAAGCCTGCGGAGCATGTTCTCAAGACCGATGCCGGAGCCCACTCTGTCCTCCTTCTGCTTCTCGAAGAGAGAATTCTCGCTCCGGAACACCAGGTCGCTGCCGTCCTGTTTGAGTGCAATCTTGACAAAGGAAGGTTTTCTGGAATTCACACCGTGCTTGAATGCATTTTCAATCAATGAGATGAAGAGCAGCGGAGCGATCTTCACATCCCCTGCCGGCACATCGAACGAGGTCTCGACCGTCGCGAGCTCATTGCAGCGGAGCTGCATCAGTTCGATATAGTTCTCCATGAAAGCAACGTCGTCCGCTAGCGGCACCATCTGGCAGTTGCTGTCGTACAGGGCGTATCTTAGCAGGTCGCTGAGCTGGCCTATGCTCTCCTGAGCCTTATCGGCGTCGATCTGAGTCAGCGAGGATATGTTGTTGAGAGTGTTGAACAGGAAATGCGGGTTGAGCTGGTTCTTGAGCCATGAAAGTTCAGCCTCGGTGGCTTTCTTCTCACGCTCTTCCAGTTCGCGCTGGCGTCTGTTGTTCATTATTATATAGCAGAGAGCGACAGCGGCGGCGATGATGAGTATCTGGATGAAAAGTCCAGTGAGCAACGATCTGAGCATCATGGGATTGAAATGGAACTCCGGTGCGGGCATCGGTGCATGGGGCATGCGTGGCATCTGAGGGATCTTCGAGAACTGGTTCAGCCTGATACCTTCCCTGACGATGATCCAGAGGGCGTTGCCGATGTAGAACAGGGCCTTGCGGCCGCCGAACAAGCACTTAGGCGCCAGCAGATAGAAGTTCAGGAAATACAGGAGGCAGAGAGGTCCCATGAAACGGAGATTGCCCATGATGGCCATCTTGGTGAAACCTGCACCGGCCATCGCGATGTTCGTGATGGCTGGTGAGAAAAGTACCCATGCCCAGATGACTATCTGTGCGATATGTATGAGAAGGTTGCTCTTGTTGGTCTTCATGACACAAAGATAGTAATTAATTGTCTTACTGCATCATCATGCTTCCAAGGCTCTCGGAAAGGCTTGTTGAGTTGAGTTCGGAGTCGTCGGAGGCGCGACGGTTGACCCTCTTGCTTCCATAGTTGCCCTGCTTGCCGAAAGTATAGGAGATGCTGGCTGAAATCTGTCCTACAGGCACTGTGGTGGACATTCTGTTCTCGAATCCTGCACCTGAAGTGACGTTCTCCATCTTCATGTCGAAACCTCCCTTGAGGCTGCCGGTTGCGTTGACTGAGGCGGTGAGTTTGTTGTCGAGGAAACTTCTGCTGAGACCTGCCATCACCATGCTCATGCCTGAAGCATTTCCCTGAAGGGTGACGTTGCCGCCGGCGTTGATGATGTTGGCGCTGAGACGGAGTTCAAGCGGGAGGGTCTGCTGGATGCCGATCATGATGTTGTGTGACAGGCCGCTGTTGCTCTGTCCGAGGGCTTCGCTGGTTAGGTCGGTGTATGTGAGTCCACCGTTGAGGATGATGCGGGTGCTGTTGGTCGGCATGTACATTGCGTAGCCGTTGATGCCGGCAGAGGCGTTTCTGACTATGTTGCCGTAGGTCGTGTTGAGAATGTTGCTGCTGTCATAGAAGCTGTACTGTGAGATGCCGCCGTCTGCGAGGCTTCCGCGAAGGGTGACATTGGTGACGAACTTCGGTGTGAAGAGGTTGTAGACCAGGCTGAGGTTGTGAGTATTCTCGGTGGAGAGGTTGGTGTTGCCGTAAGTCTTTGCTAGTGGGTCGGTTGTGTCAACGTAAGGGTTGAGGTATGTGATGCCCGGACGGCTGATGCGCATGTTGTATGAGAGGCCGATGTTGCTTGTCTGGCTGAGGCTGTACTGGATGCTGGCGCCAGGGACAAGGTTTCCGTAGCTGAGGCTGAAGTCGGTGCCCTGGCCTGCAGCGTAGGTCACGTCCTGCCAGGTATATTCGTAGCGGAGTCCTACCTTGAGGGAGACGAGTCCGAAGCTGCCAGTGTACTCGGTGTATGCTGAAGCAATCTTGTTGTAATAATCGTAGTTGAGTGAGCCTGACTCGGTCGGTACGAAGCCGCCGTCAAGCAGGAGATAGTTGACCTGGTCGGAAGAGTTATTGCGGTAGATGGCCTTGGCGCCTGCGCTGAGGCTCTGTCCGTTTCCGAGTGGGGTGGTGAAATCGGCCTGGAAGGTATGATTGACGGAATTGCTTCTGCCGTCAGTTTTCCTGTCGCCAAGGTCAAGTCCTGTGATGGCGCTGCCGCCGTAGGTATTGAGGGTGTTGTTCACTGAAGGTGTGCCGGAGAACTGGTAAGAGAGGATAAGTGAACGTCCCGGAGTCTCTGACCATGAGTGCTGATAGTCAGCGGATGCGGTGATGGAGTTTCTGCTCATCTCTGTGAGGGAATTGCCTTCGTAGCCTGTGGAGATGCCGTTCGGAAGTGTGATGGTTGTGGTGCTGAGGCCATTGGACTCGGAGCCGAAGCTCATGATGCTTGCGGAGACTGAAACGAGGTTCTCGGAGTCAATTTCATAGTTGGCACTGACATTGCCCATCCTCATCGGGCTCTCCATGTCGGATGATGTGTGTGTAAGTGTGGTCATGTCGCCTTCTGCTGTATGCTGTATGCGTTCGATATCGATGGAAGTGCCGTCATTGCTCATGGAGTTCACGCTTCCGTTGAGGCTGAGGCTGAACTTGTCCTTCTGCATGCTGTAGTACATGCTGGCGCCTGTTCCTCTGGAGCTTGCCTGTGCGGTCAAGGTGCCGTACTGGCCTTCTGAAATGGACTGTCCGCCGGTCACGGCTGTGTTGGTGGTGATGTTGAGGATGCCGCCTGCACCTTCAGCGTCCTGCTTCACACCCGGATTGGTGACAACTTCGATGTTCTTCACCATGGTGGCAGGGAGAACTTTGAATATCTGTGAAGGATTGGAACTCATCATCTGGTTCGGCTTCCCGTCCACATAGACCTGGAAGCTGGAGCTGCCGTTCACTGTGATGTTGTCCTGGCCGTCGACTGAGACCATCGGGACTTTGCGGAGCATGTCCAGGACCGTGCTGGCCTGCGCATCGACATCGTCCTCGACCTTGTAGGTGATCTTGTCAACATCCATCTTTACCAATGTCTTCTGCGCGGTCACTGATGCGGCGTTGAGGAGTTCTGCGTCATCCTCGACGAGAATGTCTCCGAGATCGCAGACAGCACTGCCGTCAAGGACGAAAGGTACGCTGACATCTGTCCTTCCGAGATTACTGAAGAGAAGTACATACTCTCCTGTGCCTGTGAGGTCGTACTGGAAGCTTCCGTCTTCACCTGTCATCGTGTATGCGACGACTGCATCGGGATTGCTGGCCTTGAAGAACTGGAGCGTGGCGAAACATTCACCGATATGAGTCTGGGCGTCAATTACGGTTCCTTTGACTGAGGTGTTCTGTGCTGATGCGATGATGCTGATGAATGCGGCGATGATGGTAAAATAAATCTTCTTCATATCTGTATCTTTTATTTTGTCCGTTGTTTACAGATGCAAAACTAGATACAGAAATGCAAGGCTGATTTTAATTTAGACGAACTCCCCTATTTCTTCGACGAACCGGGGAAAATGTTTACCTTTGCTGCCCTATGAACAGTATATTGATCGTAATGCCAATTCTGACGCTCCTGATGTTCGACCTGGGGCTGTCGCTGGAATTCAAAGATTTCCTTATGGTCGTGAAGCGTCCGCGCGCAATGTTCGCCGGCATGCTCGGCCAGCTCATCCTCCTTCCCGCACTCGCCTTCATTCTGGTCAGCGCACTGCATCTGGAGCCGGTCATAGCCATCGGCGTGATGCTCATCGCCTGCTGTCCGGGCGGCAGTTCATCGAACGTGTTCTCGAAGCTCGCAGGAGGTGATGTCGCACTCTCAGTGTCTCTCACAGCCGTCAGCAGCATCGTCACCCTCGCCACCATGCCCCTCATAATGCAGTGGGTCGCAGGCATATTCGGCAAGGCGGTCAATATCACATTGCCGGTAGGCAATCTTCTCGTCCAGAATCTGGTCACGATGCTTCTGCCTATCCTCGTCGGCATCCTTCTGCGCCGTCATCTCCCGACTGTCGCGAAGAATATCTCAGCCGTCCTTTCGAAACTTGCTTTTCCGCTTCTGATGCTCCTCGCGGGCCTTTTCTTCATTGGCAACCGCCAATCCATCATCAGTCATTTCAGCGTGCTCGGCCTTACTGTGACGGGGCTGCTGATACTCTCCATCTGCCTCGCGGCGCTTCTGTGTCTCGCGTTCAGGCTCGCGCGGAAAGAGCGCAGGACCATTGTCATAGAAGTCGGCATGCAGAATGCGGCTCAGGCCATCGCCGTGGCCACCAGCCCGTTCGTTTTCAATGACCCTGCCATCGCCGTGCCCGCCATCATCTACGCTCTCATGATGAATCTGGTCCTCCTGACCTACGTGGCCCTCATCCGCCTCAGAAAGACTCACTGAAACAGAGGTCCCATCAATAGCAAGAGGCCGACCAAAAAGTCGACCTCCTGTCAATAGCCCAAAAATATCTGACTAAAGTTTGCTGCGGAGAACGAAATAGTATACTGCGAAACCGATCCAGCTTGTGGCAAGGACAAGGACCGCAACAATGATTTTCTTGAGAATGCTCCAGCCACTCTTCTTGAAAATGTCAAGAACACACCAGACTGCTGCCAGAATACCAAGGACATAGATGATTTTTGAAAGCATGATGTATATGTTTAAAGGTTATATACAAATATAAGAAACATCATTCTAAAAATTGAGTAATATTTATTATTTTCGTAGAACTTATACAGCCACAGAATAACAGAATAATTGATAACACCACAAATTCCATGAGAAAAATCACGACTATCACCATCGCCATGCTTCTGTGCATCACTTCGTTCGCACAGAAGCCTGTCACATTCACGGCAGAGGAGGACTTCCAGAACATGCTGGACCAGCTCGGAATCACATCAGTAAGACGCGGATTCGATGCTGACCAGAGCAGCCAGTACGCTGCCAACTACGACGAGTCCAAAGCCAATCCTTATCCTGTCATCCCAGAGATCATGACGACAAACAAGGGCAAGAAGGTCAAGACAGCGAAAGACTGGTGGGATGTCCGCCGTCCAGAGATTAAGGAAGGATTCGAGAGCGAGGTCTACGGACGGGTCCCTGAGAATGTGCCGGGCGTGACCTGGACTGTCGAGTGCGAGGAGATCGAGAGAGTAGGCATGATAGCAGCAAAAGCCAAGAAGCTTGTCGGACATGTGGACAATTCCTCCTGTCCGGAGATCAATGTCGACATCCAGATGGTGGTCGTCACTCCTGCTGACGCAAAGGGTCCAGTTCCGGTCCTGATGATGTTCGGCCAGGCAAATCTCCCTAACCCTGTAGTCCCTGCCAGAGCTGACATGGAGGTCATCAACAAGGCTCTCCGCCAGATGCTCGCAAACAACCCGGAGACAGCGGAGCTCATGAAGAAATATCCAGCATGGCAGCCGTTCGAGGCCGCAAATCCATTTGCGGCATTCGCCAGACCACAGCTTGCCCCTGGCCAGGACCCACCTTCAACACAGCAGCTTCTCGCAGCAGGCTGGGGCTATGTAGCCATCGACCCTTCAAGCATTCAGGCTGACAACGGCGCCGGTCTCACCCGCGGCATCATCGGCCTCGTGAACCACGGCCAGCCTCGCAAACCGGACGACTGGGGCTCTCTCAGAGCATGGGCATGGGGCGCTGCACGCGGCCTTGACTACCTCGAGACCGACCCTGACGTCGATGCCAAGCACGTAGGTATCGAAGGAGTTTCCCGTTACGGCAAAGCAGCCCTCGTCACCCTCGCATTCGAGGAGAGATTCGCCATGGGCCTCATCGGATCATCAGGAAAGGGCGGTGCCACACTCCACAGAAGAATCTTCGGTGAAGGTCTCGAGAATCTCGCCACCAGCGGAGAATATCATTGGATGGCAGGCAACTATATAAAGTACAACGCAGTAACCGGCAAGAACGGAGCAGGCAATGCAGATATGCTTCCTGTTGATTCTCATGAACTTATCGCCATGTGCGCTCCTCGTCTCTGCTTCATCAGCTACGGTATTCCGGAGCAGGGCGACGCACAGTGGCTCGACCAGTACGGCAGCTGGCAGGCCACCATTGCCGCAGGCGAAGCATACAAACTTGTCGGCTCAACTGACCTCGGCCGCGGCAACGACTACCGTAACACTCCTATGCCTGCAGTCCTTGAGGATGTCCTCGACGGAAACCTTGCATGGCGTCAGCATGACGGCGGTCACACCGATGCTCCGAACATGAAGTACTTCATCAAATGGGCCACCGAAAAGATCGGATACGAATACAAGAAATAAATGATTAAAGACATCGCACACATAGCCCTGAATCCATTGAACATGGACAGGACAGTGGAGTTCTTTGAGAATGTCTTCGGATGGAACAAGGTCTTCGAACTTCATCACGACAACGGTGATCCGTGGATCGTCTACCTGAAGATATGCAAAGGACATTTCCTAGAACTATTCTATGACGGACTGAATGACCGGGACTATGCCTTCGACTTCAAGAAGACCGGTTACAACCACCTCTGCGTCACTGTTGGAGACATCCGCAGGACATTGCAGGACATTTACGAAAAGGGCTTTCTCGACTCTCCGGAACCGGAGATCGAGAAAAGCCTGAACAAGAACCTCTGGCTCTATGACCCTGACGGCAACGGCATAGAACTGCAGGAGTACGTACCTGAGTCGGTGCAGATGAAGTCCAACGAAGCTCCTTATGAGTTCGGCCGCGAAGGATATGTGGGCATAGGACATGCCTGCTTCGTGGTGAAGGATATGGACGCCTCACTCGACTTCTACTGCAACAAACTGGGATTTAAGCTTATAGGTATTCAGGACAATGATGCCGGAGAGCCGTGGCTGTACTATGTTCGCATCGCTGACGGCGTCTACCTGGAACTTATCCCTAACGGCGAAGGAGAGAACCCGAACAAGGGTTGGAACTCCCGCGGTTTCAACCATCTCTGCGTGGAGACTGACGATCTGATGGCGGATGTTGAGAAACTGAGAGCCATCGGTGTGGAAATCGACCAGGAGCCTAAGACTTCAGCCGACCGCAACTGGCAGGCTTGGATCCATGACCCTGACGGCAACAAAATCGAGCTTATGATGATCGATCCGAATTCGCCGCAGGCAAAAGCCTGAGGATATTATCCTGTCAATCAATATCGAGCTGGCATTTGCTATTGAATGTCAGCTCGATGTTGTTGTTCAGTTCTATTTCAACATTTTTATGGTCACGTTCAATTTTGATGATTGCCATGAATGGATATTTTGCTGCCACATATTCAGCAATCTGTATCGGAATGATAGCTGATGGAACTTCTTGTGTATTGCAATCCACCTCTTTCCAATCACCTTTATGGTTGAACTCCACTTTTCGTCCATCAGTGAAAATGACATCGTATGAAACTTCCAGAAAATCCACTTCCTTTCGTGCCAGAGCCACTTTTACGCCATTGAAATGGGTATTAATGAAGGACTTTGCCCTGCCCGGTAATTTATCCAAATCTACCGGTTTGTAATTACCGGCTAAAGAGACGCTTGCGATGCAAATGACTCCAAACGACACTATAACGGCTTTTTTAAATAAATTGTCCATATTATTAATTTGGTGTCAAAGACATCATCTACTTATTCTGAAGATATGCAATCCATCATCAAAGGAATAGTCAATCTGGAGACTGTTTGCTTCACATATCGCTTTGACGATGGACAATCCAAGACCTGACGAGCCCTTTTTGTTCCTTTCGCGACGATAAAAACGTTGGAAAAGCATTTTTTTGTCCAATGCAACTTCAGGGCCGGTATTGGCGATGGAGAAGAAGCCTTCGCCAATGGTTACGCGTATCACGCCATTCTCTATATTATGTACAAAGGCGTTTCGCAGGAGGTTGCTTGCCAAGGTATCCATCAATGACTCATTGGCTTGTACTGTCCATATGCTTTGTTCCTCGCATTCCCATCTTACATTCATGGACGCATACACTTCGCGATAGGTCTCGGAGAAATGCCGGATGACATCGTTGAAGCAAACGTCTGTCTTCTCCATGAATTGTCTGTTTTCAATCTTCGTTAAGAGCAGCAGCGATTTGTTCAGGCGGATAGACTCCGATATCGTCTGTTGGAGTTTCATCAGTTCCTCCATCTGAGTTTCATTCAACTTTGGGTCCTCCATCATCATCTCAATGCGGTTCTGACAAATGGCCAGTGGGGTCTGAAGTTCGTGTGACGCATCCCCGATGAACCGGCGTTCTCTATCATACACATCCTCTATACGTCTCATGCAGTCTGATACAGCATTATTCAAACGCTTGAATTCGCTGATGCTTGTAGGATTGTCCAGTTCAGATGAGCCGGACCCAAGATTATAATCTTCCAGCCATGTCAGCAAACGGTACAAAGGCCGCATCGTTCTCCTGAAAGTAATGATGAACGCGATGCAAAGGAAAACTAACATGCTGAGGAGAAGGAGGCAGCATCCCCATACGATTGTGGATCGAAGTTCTTCCCGCTCGTACGATGGAGTAAGCACAGTCAATAGCCAGAGGGTACCGTCATCTTTTGAGAACACTGTGCGTAGAACTCGGGCTGGTTCATCCTCACCGATACGATTTATGAAAACATTCTCATTGTCATATTCAATTCTTTGGTGTTCAACTAGATAGTATTCATGAATCTGCGTAAGGTAGTATTCGTTGTTCGTTCTGTCACCTTCCTCCGGAAGTTCACTCCCCTGGAGAACCTGACGCATCAACTGCTCCGAATAGTGTTCCAGCTGACCGTCTATTTCGTCAATAAGCTCGCGGTTCATCAATGAATTGAAGCACACGCCCCATATTATGAACACTAGCGAGATCATCAAGAAAACGCTCAGATATATTCGAGAAGAGAGTTTCATGGCAATACTAGTTTGTACCCCATGCCATATACGGATATGATTTCAATGTTCGCACCGGTTGCCAAAAGCAGTTTGCGGAGATTCTTGATTTGTGCATAGACAAAGTCATAGTTGTCCAACTCATCGAAGTGATCACCCCAAACTCCCTCGGCAAGCATTGACTTGCTGATGAGCCTTTCAGGTCTCTGAATAAAATAAAGAAGGATATCAAACTCCTTGCGGGAGAGTTCGACTTTTACTCCATCCACAAACACCTCGAATGTGTGCGGATTTATCTTAGTGTTTCCATAAGTGATCCAATCCTCGCCTCCTGGACGGTTCCGTCGTAAAACACTGTGAATCCTTGCCATGAGTTCTGCTATATGAAAAGGCTTGGCCAGATAGTCATCAGCTCCTAAGTTCAAGCCAGAAACCTTGTCCTCAACAGTGTCACGTGCGGAGATAATGATAACG
>JAZRWN010000110.1:0-6327 GCA_045599725.1 Candidatus Cryptobacteroides sp.
TCCACATCTGAGTAGCGCACAGTATGGGTCCCGACCTTTTCCGGCGTCACTCCGCGAGGGGACATGACCTTCTGTGGCGGGAAGCCATACGCGGCATCGTTGCATTGCGGCAGCTGAGATATGAAATCAGGCAGGTCAGCAGGCCTGACGAAAGACCTTGCTTGAGTGTCCATCACGACCCACGAACTTGTCCCTGCGACAGACAGTTCTCCATCCTCTCCTAGCAGTTCGTAGTCACGAAGGAACACAAGACCGTCCTGCCCTTTGTGCCAGGTTTTCATAGTCACGACATCCTTCCAGAATACCGGGCGGATGAACTTGAACTGCATTCTGTAAAGAATCCAAGCCTTATGCTCAGGATTGAGTCTGTCATAACCGAAGCCGAGGCTGCTCGACCCTTCCATTGCCATGACCTGGGCAAGTTCCATGAAGGAAGATGCCCTGAGGCAGTAGCGACAGTCGGTCATATAGCACTGGATGGTGAAAACCGACGTGTTCTTTTCAGGTACCGACATCAGATGGAAAGGGTTTCCAGAACATTGATAAGTTCTTCTCCGATAGGCTTGTCTATCTTGATGGCCTTGGCGATAGGGACATAGACGATCTCGTCATTCTTGACCCCGATCATAACATTCCTCTGACCCTCCTTCAATGCTTCTATCGCAGCCACACCCAGACGGCTGGCGAGAATCCTGTCGTATGCGGTAGGCTTGCCACCTCTCTGGAGATGTCCGAGTATGGACACGCGTACATCGTACTGCGGATATTCCTTGCGGACACGCTCTGCGTAATGCATGGCCCCGCCGTCCTTCTCGGACACTATCACGATGCTGCTGTTCTTGCTCTTCCTGATGCCGCGCTCGATGAAAGTGGCGAGCTGGTCGACATTGGTGTTGGCCTCAGGGATGATGGCCGCTTCAGCTCCTGCGGCGATGGCGCTGTTCTGGGCGAGGAAGCCGGCGTCGCGTCCCATAACCTCGACGAAAAAGATGCGATCGTGCGAAGTGGCGGTGTCGCGGATCTTGTCAACGCATTCCACTATCGTGTTCATGGCAGTGTCGTAGCCTATGGTCGAGTCTGTACCGTAGAGATCATTGTCAATGGTACCAGGGAGTCCGATGACAGGGATGTCACCCTCGCGTGCGATTTCCTGTGCACCGGCAAGCGAGCCGTTGCCGCCGATGACGACAAGGGCGTCGATCCCGAAACGGCAGAGCACATCGATTGCCTTCTGCCTGCCTTCGACCGTACGGAACTCATCGCTTCTCGCTGTCTTGAGAATGGTTCCGCCACGCTGGATGATGTTGCTGACACTCTCTGTCGTGAACTCCTTGACATCTCCGTGGATAAGGCCTTCCCATCCTCTGTAGACACCATATACTTTCCATCCGGCGAAAATAGCCGAGCGTGTGACAGCTCTGATGGCCGCGTTCATACCTGGGGCATCACCTCCCGATGTCAGTATTCCTATGGACTTTATCTCTTTCATGGCTTCAAATCTTATTGATATACAAATATAAAATAAAACAGAAAATAATAACTAAATTTGCGTATGGCAAATTTCAATCTTCAGAGATTCACGGATGCCCAGAATGCGGGCGATTCATACAAGAACGCACTGAAAGAGATAGGCGCAGGCTGCAAGGAAGGCCACTGGATGTGGTACATATTCCCACAGCTCAGGGGTCTGGGCAGGTCCGACACTGCCATGCATTACGGCATCATTGGCAAGGCTGAGGCGAAGGCTTATCTGGCGGACAAGGTGCTGGGCGGCAGGCTGCGCGAGATATGCAACTCTCTTGTGCAGGTCAGAGGAAAGAGCGCCGCAGACATATTCGGCCCGCTCGACGCGATGAAGTTGAAATCATCGATGACCTTGTTCTACATTGTTTCCGGCAAGGAGGAAATCTTCAGGAAGGTTCTGGCCAAGTATTTCGATGAGAAACTGGACCAGAAAACCATTGACATGTTATGAAAAAAAGCACATGCATATTCGCCAGCCTCGTTTTCGCAGCACTCATCCTGACATTCGGTTCATGCGGTGGCAGGAACGGCGTGCAGGAGACAGAAGCCGAAGAGGTCGTGGACTCGCTTCCTCCTCTGGGGTTCTGGACTGAGGATTTCGCCTGCGCCGACGGCACTGTCAAGAGCGGCGAGACCTTCTCCGGACTCATGACAAGGCTGGGAATGAGCCAGGCTGACGCATACCAGCTGGCGATACTGTGCGACAGCACCTTCGATGTAAGGAAACTACGCGCCGGAAACAGTTATCAGGCTTATACTGACTCCGTCACCAACGGACTCAAATACGTCGTTTACTCGATTGACCGCACCAGACAGGCGATTTTCGGATGCGCAGACTCCCTTTCGGTAAGCATTTACGAGAAGCCGGTGGAAAAGGTCAAGAAATACGCAGACGTCAGTATCAGTTCATCCTTATGGAACGACATGCAGGCGGCAGGATCATCCCCGCTGCTCATACTCAAGCTTTCTGACATCTATGCATGGACCGTGGATTTCTTCGGACTTCAGAAGGACGACCGCTTCCAGCTCATCTATGAACAGAGCGAGTGCGAAGGCCAGCTGCTGAGTGTTGACACCATCTATTTCGCCAAGTTCACCCGCGACACCACCGAACTTTTCGCACTTATGTTCGACCAGGGCGATGGAGGCAATGTCTACTGGAATGAGAAAGGTGAAAGTATGAAGAAGGCCTTCCTCAAGGCCCCGCTCCAGTTCACAAGGATTTCTTCTGGATTCTCCTATCACAGGAGGCATCCTGTAACCGGGCAGGTAAAGGCTCATACCGCCGTTGACTACGCCGCGCCTACCGGCACGCCGGTGGTCGCACTCGGAGACGGCACCGTCATAAGCGCAGGCTGGGCAGGCGGTGGCGGCAACACAGTCAAGATCCGCCACAACAGTGTCTACACCACCAGTTACATGCATCTCTCAAAATACGGTCCGGGCATAAAAGCAGGCGTGCATGTAACCCAGGGACAGGTTATCGGCTATGTAGGAATGACCGGCACCGCGACTGGCCCGCATCTTGACTTCCGCGTTTACCAGAACGGAACAGCCATCAACCCGCTGACCATGGACTCCCCTTCGGCCGAGCCTATCAAGGACGAGTTCAGACCTGCGCTTGATTCCGTATTCAATGTTTACAAGGCTGAAATGCTGAGATACGAAGCTGCGCAATGACCATCGAACCCATAGCATTTTTCAAGTCTCCTTTCTCCTCCAAGTTCGGCATCCCGAGACAGAGCGGGATTGTGGAAGGCCTGCACGGTGAAATACACTTCACGGACAAATACCGCCGTCCTGAAGCGCTGAAAGGGCTGGAAGAATTCGACAGGCTGTGGCTAATCTGGGAGTTCTCGGCTAATCCAAAGGAAGAAAAAGACTCGTCCTGGAAAGCAACTGTGAGGCCGCCGCGACTCGGCGGCAATGCCAATATGGGCGTTTTCGCCACCCGCTCCCCATTCCGCCCCAACCCTCTCGGGCTTTCATGCGTCAGGATAGACAGTATTGACTTGGAAAACACTGTTATCCATGTACTTGGCGCTGACCTTATGGACGGAACACCCATCTACGACATCAAACCATATATCACATACGCTGACTCATATCCAGATGCCCGTTGCGGTTTCGTCGACAGAACGGAATGGCATCCACTAAAAGTAGTCATTCCGGAAGAAATCAGAAAAAGACTGTCAGAGGAAGACATCGACACTCTCGTCGGGGTTCTCTCACAGGACCCACGTCCGCACTACCAGAAAGATTCGGGAAAAGTATATGGGATGCCGTTCAAAGGCTATGACATCCACTTTGTCATAGAAGATGATGTGCTGACCGTGACTGGACTATAGATTCAGCCGGTCAAAGAAAGTCACCACATCGTTCCAATCCTTGAAGGTATCGGAGCCGAACTCCACCATCGTACCCATGAAAGCGTCACCATCACAGGTATCAGGGTGAGCGTCTATCATGAAATCCCCGAGCAGCAGTTCCTTGTGAGTCGTAAGCGTGATCCTGTTCCATGCCGGCACGCCGATATGCTCCTCGATCCATTTCCTTTTCTCTTCCATGACATCCCATCCGTCACTGTTTCCGCTTACGACAAACTGAAGTGAATAGTGCCCGGACAAGTGCTCCACGGCCTTGACTACACCCCCGACCGGCTCTCCGTTGTGAGCAAATCTGAGAACATCGTCGAATGCTATCATGACCGTCGGATGCTCCACGCCCTTCTGCCTGTCATCGATCCACTGGATCACCGGCAGCACGGAATGAAGCACAGAGGCATCATTCAGGCTGTGCTCACCGTCGAAACTGATGCACTGTGGATAATGCTCCCGTGTCAGATCATGAGTATGGACCAAAGTGTCACGCGTTCCGAAAAGAGCGAACACATGCTTCTTCTCTTCATCATCCACATCTGAAAAACAAAGCGACGACACCTCCCTGAATGCCTCCAGCAGCGATTTTGTCACCAGGAAGTCCTTCTGACCGTCAGCGCGCGGGCTCCTGAACTCGCGGCGGCCGAGACCATTGTTCTTAAGGATGGTGTCAGCAAGCTGGAAAGCTGGATTCACCAGGATCCGGTCGAAACCGTGAAGCAATTCTGCGTACATGCCACCCATCGACGAGCCTATCACCAGGTCAGGCTGTCGCTCCGCGGCAATATTGCGAAGCATCTCCAACGCCTCATGAGGGTCGACGGGAATATCCGGCGCGATGACCTCAGCCTCAGGCATCAGCAACCTCAGCACCTTGACGGTACCGCTGCTTCCGCTGGAAGCGAAGCCATGAAGATAAAGCACTTTCTTGCCGGACAACAACGACGGGCGCGCATATTCATAGAGTTCCATCAGTCTGAGTATTTTCGCAAAAATACAAAATTATCTGCTATCTTTGAGGCCGCATAGCATATATGAACACAGAAGTTGAAGCATATTTCAAGAATTTCACGAAGGACGAACTCCTCACCATACTGACATTCTTCGAGCAGGACTGTCCCAAGAAGGCGAAGAAAGCGGAACTCGTGAGCATGGTCACTGATTTCATAAGCGGACATCCCAGAGAATGGATGTACCGCCTTCCAGAGCGTGACCTGCGACTTCTGCGTACTCTGACAGATGCCGGCCCAGAGAACTGGGTGGAAATGGAAACCCCTGAATATCCGTCTGTCGCAGTCCTTCTCGGACTCATATATATGGATGACAAAGACCCTGACTATGTCATGGTGGCCATGGACCACAGCCTGTACTTCCCTGTGGCGGCCATTATCGACCAGGTCATCAAGGAAAAGGAGAATGACGGATCCTTCGATATCGAGAGGACCGCACTCGGCATCTTGAACATTTACGGAGCCGTTCCAGTGGAAGACTTCGTCGAAACGGTTTTCGACATGTATGGCGACGCCGAGTCCGGACGGGATGCCACCGTCGCCATGGCGGACTGCGCCGTCGTGTCCATGAACCGCGTGTTCTACAAGGACAAGGTCTATATCATATCCCCTTACGCATATGATTACGAAAACATCATTGACGGAAGGGATGAGTTCGATGAGATCAAGGAATACCGGCTGTATTCAGCGGAAGTTGCAGTGAAAGCCGGCTCGCACTCCCCTCTCTGCGCTTTCCACTCCCCTCAGTACGATGCCGTTGTCAATATTCTCAAAGGGTTCGGATTCAGTGATGATGAAATCCTGGACGAGATGAACGGGATATGGCTCAACTCACAGTTTGCGGCAAGCGAAGAGGCCGCCGAGGCCATCTTCGGGTGCATCAATGACAGAATAGACGAGATAGATTCATTCGACGACTACCGCAGATTCGTCGACATCATCGCGGCATATGCCAACTCCATCCCTAAATGGCTGCTCAAAGGAGAGACATCTTCTGATGCAGGGCTGCTGCAGCTCAGCATCAAGGTGGACGAAAGTGTTCTGGAAGACTTCGATCTTGGAGAACAGGCCGGCTCTGAAGAGGAACTCGGCCCGCTGAAGGACTACTACAAATACAATATGGCCGTCAGGCATGTCGCTCCCGACGACCCTTGTCCCTGCGGCAGCGGGCTCTCATACTGCCGCTGCCACGGAAAAAGACTCAATTGAGGTCTTTTTTCCTGAGAATGAAAACAGGCAGATAGATGGCAAAGGCAATAACGGAGAATATCACGCCCTTCTTTGGACGTATGGCATAAATTGTTTAAGACCTGTGGTGAACAACTTTTACCATAATACATTGCTATGATACGCAGGCATGGTGAACCACAATCTGTTGAATCTTGCTGTCGATAGTGAGGAAACATACTCAGTTA
>JAZRWN010000111.1:0-18356 GCA_045599725.1 Candidatus Cryptobacteroides sp.
AGAGGCCCTTTAAGTGGTTCCGGCTTCCCGATGCCAGTGAAAGGATGCTCCGAAATATCAGAAAGGAGGTTCTTTATCCTCGCTGTCATCTTCGGACTGGTCTGTTTCCAGAATTCATAATGTTCGAGGGCTGTGGGAGAGAATATTATCTTCATAATGAATCCAGATCCATCTCTATGCCTTTCCCTTCTGAAATCTCCTCCAAGCTCCTGCGGATATCGTTGAGAACCTGCGGATTTGACAGGATATATTCCGTTTCCATGATGGAATTGTACTCCTCAAGGGAAATCATGACAACACCGGTATTGTTTCCCCTGTCCACAATCAAAGAATCATTGTCAGCAATGACAGCGTCAATATGCTCCTTAAGATTCTTTCTAAGTTCAGTGTAATTTGCAGTTCTCATCGTCTGATATAGTTTCTGCAAATATAAGTACTTATTTGCGTACTTACAAAATAATAGATCACCCTTCATATACCATCTCGTCGGCGAAGCTGTAGTAACAGTCGTCGCATATCACCACGTGGTCTGTCAGGCTGATGGACAGCGCAGTCAGCGCCTGCCGCAGCAGTTCCGTCTGCCTGATGTCCTCCTTGCCAGGACGCGGATTCCCAGAAGGATGATTGTGGACAAGGATGACTGACACGGCCTTCTTCTCCAGAGCCGTGGCTGCGATGGTCTTGATATCCACCAGCGTGGAATTAAGACCGCCTGCACTCATCTTTTCCCGCGAAAGCACATAGTTAGCGCTGTTCAGGAACACCGCCCAGCACTCCTCCGTCGCAAGCCCTTTCATAGCCGGACGCATCATCCCGAATACCTGGGACGGCGATATGATGCTGATTTTCTCTATGTGCATGCTCTCCTCCACAAAGCGCCGTCCAAGCTCCAGTGCCGACGCCACAGTCAGGGCTTTCACTCCTCCCAGACCATGGACGCTCTGTATCTGCCTGAGAGTCATCTGCGAGAGTTTGATCAGTGACCCCTCCGCCAGCTTCAAAAGGCTCTGCGCAGCATCCACGGCACTCACACCTTTTGTACCCGAACCTATGAGTATGGCCAGCAGCTCACCGCTGCTCATTTTCTCCGGGCCGTTGAGAACCATCTTCTCCCTCGGCCTCTCATTCTCTGTCATTTCCTTGATTCTCATGATTTTTACTTTTATGTCTTCTCTGGGGCAGCCCAAAATATGAAGAGAACGGGCAAAAAACATATCAAAAAAGAAAAACAGGCAAGTACTTTCCGAATAAAAGTTTTTTGATGAATTTGTGGAAAAAAATGTAACGCGGTGGAATAAAATGTAAAATAATTTCTTACCTTTGTACCAATCGCGTGAAACTTTATTATCTATGGTCACTTTCATAGGCAGCTATACAGCAAAACTGGACGACAAAGGAAGGCTTGTCTTTCCTTCGCCGTTGAAAAACATGTTGCCTGAAGGAAGTGACATGAGGTTTGTAATCAAAAAGGACATATTCGAGGACTGCCTTGAGATGTACACGTTCGCTGAATGGGAACGTCAGTCGGAAGAGGTCAGGTCAAGACTCAATATGTTCAACGAGAGTCACGCGAGGTTCTGGAGAGCCTATATGCGTGACCGCGACGTCGTAGAGCCGGACGCCAAATTCGGACGCATAACGATCTCGAAGGAACTTCTTGGTCGTATAGGTGTAACGAAAGAAGTGGTGTTTTCCGGCAATGATTACAAGATTGAAATATGGGCGAAGGAGAAATTCGACGCCAGCAGCATTTCAAATGACGAGTTCATAGCCATAGCCGGAACACTGCCTGAAGCAAGGTAGGAGGCCGTACTATGTCGGAATACCACAACCCAGTCCTTCTCAAAGAGAGCATTGATGCTCTGATCACCAATCCTTCCGGAACATACATTGACGCCACATTCGGTGGCGGCGGTCACTCGGCCGAGATTCTGTCAAGACTCTCCCCCGAGGGCAGGCTCATTGCCTTCGACCGCGACAGCGATGCCATTGGCAACAGGATGGACGACAGCCGTCTGGTCCTGATTCACAATAATTTCCGATTCGTCCACAATTTCGCACTCCTGGAGGCTCATAGAGCCACACGCGATTTCCGGGAGTGCGGCGTGGACGGTATCCTTGCCGACCTCGGGGTGTCCTCACACCAGTTCGACACCGCAGAGCGCGGGTTCTCCTTCCGCTACGAAGCACCGCTCGACATGAGGATGAACACTCAGGCGGAAGTGACCGCCGCCACAGTCATCCACGACTGCTCGCAGGAGGAGCTTGAAAGAATCTTCCGCATCTACGGAGAACTCGAGAACTCAAGAAAGGTCGCATCCCTGATAGTCTCGGCACGTGGCAAGATGGAAATACGCACGACAGGCGAACTGGATGAAGTGCTCAAGCCGGTGCTCCCTCCTTTTGCGGAGCACAAGTATCTCGCGAAAGTGTACCAGGCCCTGAGAATCGAGGTGAACCAGGAGATGCTGTCACTGGAAAAATTCCTTGGAGGAGCGGCGAAAAGCCTGAAGCCGGGAGGCAGACTGGTGGTCATCACATATCATTCCCTCGAAGACCGGATGGTCAAGAACTTCATCAAGGCAGGGAACATCGACGGAACTCAGGAGAAGGATGTGTTCGGCCGCACGAGCGCGCCTCTTCAGGCAGTGAACCGCAAGCCGATACTGCCGCAGGAGAGCGAGATCGCCACGAACACGAGGGCTCGGAGCGCGAAACTCAGAATAGCAGAGAGGCCTCTGCAGGAGGTAAAATGATGGAAGAGGAGAAGAAATGGAAGATACAGGACCTCTGGGGACTGATAAAGGACAGTCTGGTGGCCATCCTGAAAGGCAGGTTCCTCCTCAGGCTGAACATCGGACAGTATTTCATGCACATCGTATATTTCTTCCTGATGTGCGCTCTGCTCATCTGGTTCAGTCTTGGAGTGGACTCCACTCTGGCCAAGGTGGAGAAGAATCAGGAAGTGTTGAAGGAACTGGAGATACAGCACTCCAACCTTGAATTCGAGCTCAGGACCCTGGACCGCAGGGCTGCACTGCAGGAGATGCTCGAAGAAAGCGGATCGAAGGTTACAGGGCCTCAGAAGCCCGCGACAGTTTTGAAGAAGTAGCATATGGCGGACAAGAAAGGCAAGAATAACGGAAGAGACAGGATCAGCAGGGTTCTGTATGTCTTCTACATCCTTTCTCTCATCGGAGCGGTGGTTCTGGTGGGCCAGATCATCCGTGTGCAGATTTTCTTCAAACCTGATCCTGCCATAGAGGCCGAACTCACGCCTCCTGTCACGAAGGACGTGATGATGCCTGAGCGCGGCTCCATTCTCGCCCACGATGGACGCAAGCTCGCGATCTCCTTCACCTCATATGTCATTGCCATGGACTGCAGCGTTCTGAAGGACGAGTTCCAGAAAGACCGCAGCAACGGTGCGGAAAGGGAGAAAGAGTGGATGCAGAAGGCGAAACAGCTGTCCGAAGGACTTGCCGTCATCCTTCCGGGAAAGACTGCGGAAGAATACTACGCCCAGATCAGGAAGGACAGGGAGAACGGGAACCGTTACCGTCTGTTGGCCCAGTCCGTCGACTACGAAACCCTCCAGAAGCTCAAGGAACTGCCTCTCTTCAACGAAGGTCAGTACAAGGGTGGTCTCATAGTTAACCGCAAGGACATCCGTCAGTACCCTTACGGTGCCCTGGCCCGCAGGACCATAGGCTTCGTCAGGGACAACACTGACGCCAGTTCTAACAACTATATCGGCATTGAAGGCAAGTTCAATGCGAAACTCCACGGAACCGGAGGCTACAGATACACGGTCAGAAAAGACGGCCGCGAGACTGTCCAGACTTTCGACAGCACTGCGGTGAAGCCTGTGGACGGGCTCGATGTCAGAACCACTCTTGACGTTGATATCCAGGACCTTGCCGACAGGGCTCTCAGATCCCAGATAGACTCCAACATGAAGATCGAGGGAGGCTGCGCCATAGTCATGGAAGTCAGCACCGGTGCCATCAGGGCGATGGTCAACCTCAAACGCGACCCTGAAACCGGAGAGATGGGCGAGACTTACAACTATGCCATAGGCCGTGCCGGAGAGCCGGGATCAGTTTTCAAGGCCTCCACCATCATGACACTCCTCGAGGACGGATGCATCAAGTCACTCGAAGACAAGATACCTACAAATGGAGGAAAGGAAGGGCTGCTTCCTCTTGACCAGCACATCTACGACTACGAACATCAGAACCACACGAAAGAGATCAGCGTGCTGAGAGGACTTGAGATGTCGTCGAACTATGTCTTCGCACATCTGGCAATGGAGAACTACTCGAAGAGGCCGAAAGACTTCATCGACAAGATATACATGTACAAGCTCGGCGAGGCGTTCGACTTCGACCTCGACGGCATGGCCACCCCTTCAGTGCCGTCGCCGGACAAGAGCAGCTGGAGCAACACCAGCCTCGGCACCACAGCCTACGGTTATTCAGTGACCGAGACTCCGATGCACATCCTCACTTTCTACAACTCGATAGCCAACAACGGGAAGATGATGAAGCCTTATCTGGTCGAGGACATAGAGAAGAACGGAGCAGTCAAGGAGAAGCTCGGTCCGAGCATACTCAATGCCTCGGTCTGCTCGAAGGCCACCGCAGACACCATCACCAGAGGACTTGTGTCCGTGGTCCAGAGCGGAACGGCCACCAGACTGAAAAATACCAAATGCACAGTGGCCGGCAAGACAGGAACCGCGCGAATCCTCCTGGACGAGAACGACTCCAAGACTTCCGCAGGAAGATACACGGATGAGAGGGGAAGAAAGAAGAACCAGGCCACTTTCGTGGGATTCTTCCCTGCCGGAAAAGATGACACGCCGCAGTATTCGCTCATCGTGGTCGTCTACTCCATCCTGGACAGCGAGAGCTTCTACGGAGGAACTCTCCCGGCCCTGGCCGCAAGGCAGATAGTGGACGGCATCTGGTCCATGGACCCGACTTGGCAGGAAAGCATACATGCCAGTCAGGATGTGCCTAAGATGGCACTGGCAGAGGTGAAGACAGAGGAAGGAGTGGTTCCTGACCTGACGGGACTCGGCCTCAAGGACGCCATGTTCGCGGTTGAGAACGCTGGGATGGCACTCACATATTCAGGTGTCGGGCATGTCGCCTCCCAGACACCGAAGGCCGGCACCCCGGCAAAGAAAGGCGACAGCGTAAAGATCACTCTGAAATGAGACTTGAAGAGATAATAAGAGGAACTGAGGCCAGGATCGTCCATGGAGATGCTTCGACCGTGATAAGTTCCATCTGCAGCGACTCAAGAAAAGCCGCCGAAGGAGCATTGTTCATTGCCGTCAAGGGTTTTGCCATTGACGGTCACGATTTCATAGACGCGGCAATCGCTGCCGGCGCGGCGGCAGTGGTCTCCGCAAGCCGCAAGGACCTTGCGCTCTGCGCATCGAACTTTTACGGGCATCCTTCTGAGAAGCTCCAGCTTGTCGGCATCACCGGAACCAACGGAAAGACCACCACTGTCACCCTCCTCTACAGACTCTTCATGGGCCTCGGATACAACTGCGGGCTTCTCTCCACCATCGCAAACTACGTCGGCACCCGCCGCAGCGAAACCGCCAACACCACGGCCGACCCTATCACCATCAACTCGCTGATGAGCGAAATGGTGGATGCGGGATGCGAATACTGTTTCATGGAAGTCAGTTCCATCGGAGTGGAGCAGGACAGGGTCGCAGGTCTGAAGTTCAAGGTCGGAATCTTCTCGAACCTCACTCACGACCACCTCGACTACCATGGTACTTTCGCCGAATACCTGAGATGCAAGAAACTGTTCTTCGACAACCTTCCTTCCGATGCCGTCGCCATAACGAACATAGACGACAGGAACGGAATGGTGATGGTTCAGAACACCGCCGCAAAAGTGGTGACATATTCGTGCAGAAGCATTGCAGACCACACTTGCCGCATCATGGAGGAGAGTTTCGAAGGAATGATGCTCAAGATGGACGGCACTGAAGTATGGACAAGACTCATCGGCCAGCACAACGCATACAACCTCCTGGCCATCTACTCCGCCGCACTGGCAGTCGGTGCCGCACAGGACGAGGCGCTGCTGTCTCTGAGCCGTCTGGAGTCCGCTCCGGGACGTCTGGAGAACCTCAGGGGTCCGAGGGGCATATCCGTAATCATCGACTACGCTCATACACCGGACGCCATGGTCAATGTACTCAAGACCTTGCGCGACATAGCCCCGGAAAAAAAGCTCATCTGCCTGTTCGGCTGCGGAGGCGACCGTGACAGAACCAAGAGGCCGGAAATGGCAAAGGTCGCAGAAGAGTTCTCCGACCGCATATTCGTGACTTCGGACAACAGCCGCACCGAGAACACCGAGGACATCATGAACGACATACGAAAGGGTTTCAGCCCGGTCGGCATCGCAAAGGCTCTGTTCATCAGCGACCGCAAGGAAGCCATACGCACGGCCATCATGACCGCACCAGACGGAGCAGCCATCCTCCTAGCCGGAAAGGGACATGAGAACTACCAGATCATCGGAAAGGAAAAGAGACATTTCGATGAGAAGGAGATAGTGAAGGAAATATTCGACAGTGTACAAGCATAAAACCAGGAAGAAACCATGTTATATCATTTATTCGAAGCGCTGAAAGACTATGACTTCCCTGGACAGGGGCTGATGAACTATCTGTCCTTCAGGGCCATGCTCGCTTCAGTGATCAGCATGCTCATCGCATTTTTCGCAGGAGGCAGGATCATCCGCTGGCTGCAGCGCAAGCAGATCGGCGAAACCATCCGTGACCTGGGACTCGAAGGACAGATGCAGAAAAAGGGCACCCCGACCATGGGAGGCATCATCATCATATTGTCCATTGTCGCTTCATCCCTGCTGGTCTCCGACCTGACCAACATATACACCCAGCTTCTCCTCCTCACCACCCTCTGGTGCGGCGGAATAGGCTTCGCCGACGACTACATCAAAGTGTTCAAGCATAACAAGGAAGGGCTCAGCGAAAAAAAGAAGCTCATCCTCCAGTTCGGTCTTGGGCTCATAATAGCCCTCATCGTCTGCATCAGCCCTGACATTCATACCGACAATATCGTCACGACCATACCGTTCGTAAAGGCCAACGAATTCGACTATTCATGGCTGTCACCGTTCAAGGGCCAGCTCGGAGTATACTGCACATGGGGCATATATATGGCTGTCATCATCTTCGTGATCCTCGCATGCACGAACGGCACAAACCTCACTGACGGCATGGACGGCCTTTCAGCCGGCACTTCAGCCATCGTGGGTGTGGTCATCGGCATTCTCGCCTGGCTGGGAGGCAACGTGGTCAACGCCAGCTACCTCAACATTATGTACATTCCGGACTCAGGAGAAGTCGCCATCTACATGGCGGCCTTCGTCGGATCGCTCATCGGATTCCTCTGGTACAACTCCTATCCTGCCCAGGTCTTCATGGGAGACACCGGCAGCCTTATGCTCGGAGGTGTCATAGGAGTCAGCGCGGTTCTGATCAGGAAAGAACTCCTGCTCCCTGTCCTTTGTGGGATTTTCCTCGTGGAGAGCCTTTCAGTTATCATCCAGAGAGTTTATTTCAAGCGTACCAGGATCAAATACGGTGAGGGACGGAGAGTCTTCAAGATGACACCTCTTCACCATCATTTCCAGAAGGAGGGCATCCCTGCCATCATTCAGAAGCCTGCCCGAGCCATCCCGGAGGCGAAGATAGTCGCACGGTTCTGGATCATAGGGATCATTCTCGGCGTGGCGACGCTGGCATTGTTGAAAATCAGATAACAAGAAAAACAAGATATGTCACGAATTGTTGTATTAGGTGGAGCAGAAAGCGGTGTAGGAGCCGCGGTACTCGCAAAAGTCAAAGGATTTGATGTTTTCCTGTCCGACAAGGGCAAGATAGCTGACCACTATGCCCAGACTTTGAAGGAATGGGACATACCGTTCGAGCAGGGGCAGCACACAGAAGACCTCATCCTCAACGCTGACGAGGTCGTCAAGAGCCCGGGCATTCCAACCGCAGCGCCCATGGTGCAGAAGCTCATGGACCAAGGCACCCCCATCATATCCGAGATAGAGTTCGCAGGAAGGTACGACAATGCCAAGAAGATCTGCATCACCGGGTCCAACGGCAAGACCACGACTACATCTCTGATCTACTACCTCCTCCAGCAGGCTGGTCTGAACGTAGGCCTTGGCGGTAACATCGGCAAAAGCTACGCCTTCCAGGTCGCCACTGAACATTTCGACTATTATGTACTCGAAATCAGCAGTTTCCAGCTGGACAACGCATACGACTTCAGGCCTGACATCGCCATCATCACGAACATCACGCCAGACCATCTCGACAGGTACAACCACAACATGGAGGATTATGTGAAGGCCAAGTTCCGCATCGTCAGGAATCTCCGTCCGGAGGACTGCTTCATTTTCGACTCGGACGACGCCATCACCATCGACCATCTGAACAAGATCATCATACAGGCCAAGATGCTCCCGTTCACCCAGCAGACTAAAGTCGAGCAGGGCGCCTATCTTGACAATGACAGGATAGTCCTCAAGTACGAGGAGTCAGAGAGCGAGATCTACCTGAAGGAGCTCGCCCTAGGCGGAAAGCACAACATCTACAACTCGATGGCCGCTGCACTTGCCGCCAAGGCCATGGACATCGATGACGAGTCCATCCGCAACAGTCTGGCCACTTTCGAACCGATAGAGCACAGACTCGAGCCTGTCCTGAGCATCAAGGATGTGCTTTACATCAATGATTCGAAGGCAACCAACGTGGACGCTGCCTGGTATGCTCTCGAGTGCCAGACCAAACCGGTGGTCTGGATAGTGGGCGGTACGGACAAGGGAAACGACTACTCCGTCCTCAATGATCTCGTGAAGGAGAAGGTCAAGGCCATCGTCTGCCTCGGTGTGGACAACACGAAGATCCACGCCGCCTTTGAGGACATGGTCGGCGCTGAGAACATTGTAGACACCCTTTCAGCTGAAGAGGCGGTGAAGGCATCAAGCAAGTTCGCAGATGCAGGCGATGTAGTGCTGCTCAGTCCTTGCTGCGCAAGTTTCGACCTGTTCACCTGCTACGAGGACCGAGGAGAGCAGTTCAAGGCTGCCGTACGTAATCTGTAACATCACAAGACATGCAGAAGAAAAGCAGAATATGGAATTTCTTTGACGGCCTGAAAGGTGACAAGGTCGTCTGGATGATCGTGCTCACGCTCATCATGTGGTCCATCGTCTGCATCTTCTCCTCAACCTCCACCACCAAGGAGGTCATGAACGGCAGTTCCACACGCGTGGATGTCGTGCTCGACCTCATGAAGATCATCTTCTTCGGCGTTGCCCTTATGCTGATATGCTACAACTACATAGGTGTCAAGGGCTACCGGATACTTGCCAGGTTCGGTTTCGCGCTCTCAGCGTTCTTGCTCATCATCGTGGTGACGCATTTCGACAAGATCCCGTTCTTCAAGGCATCTTCCATCAATGGAGCGTGGCGCGTCATCAAGATAGGCGGGCTCCAGCTGCATATATATGAAGTCATCAAGGTGGCGATGGTCATGTATCTGGCATGGGCCGTGGATGCATTCCAGAAGAAGGAGCTTCATCTGGCCAATGCCCTGTCCAAGCACAACCATTTCAAATGGCTCGGAAGACCTGGCTGGCAGAAACTGATATATATATATATCCCTATGTTCTTCGTCATGGGTCTGGTAGCCCTCGGAAGCGGCTCCAGCAGTGCGTTCATAGGGCTCATAATGTTCCTGACCATACTTATCGGCGGGCTCAGCATAAAAGAGCTGATCAAGCCGGCGCTGGTGTTAGTGGCCGCCATAGGAGGCATAATTGTCATCAACAACCTGACAGACGGGAAACTGCTTGAAGGAACCAGGGCTGAAACCTGGGAGAGCCGTCTGAAAGGAAGCGGTGACGCCCTCGAGGAGTTCCACAACGCGAAAGCGAAGTCCGTGGAGTACTATGACGCTCTGGACAGGCTGCGCCAGCCTTACAGCGCGAAAATCGCCATCAAGCAGGGCGGTGTCATAGGGAAAGGAGCCGGTCAGAGCACACAGAGATATGTAGTCCCGGTCATGTACGAGGACTACATGTTCAGCTTCATCATCGAGGAATACGGCCTGCTTGGAGCTCTGGTGGTCATCATCCTGTATGTCAGCCTGCTCGCCAGAGGCTCCATCATAGTCAAGCACTGCAAGGACAATTTCGGGAAGATCACCGTTGCCGGACTTGTGCTGCTCATCAGCGGCCAGGCCATGCTTCATATGCTGGTCAACTCGGGCATCGGTCCGCTGACCGGCCAGACCTTGCCGATAATCAGTTACGGATCATCGTCGTTCGTCGTATTCTGCATCGCGTTCGGAGTCATCCTGTCCATCAGCCGCGATGCGGCGAAGAAGATTGACAAAGAAACAAAGGATGCCGAACCGCTCAAGATGATACGCGAAGGAGTCCAGGGCGAACTTGACGTACTTGACCATTTTGATTCGGATGAATACAGTCCTGAAGAACAGGATCAGGAGATATTTGAAGAAGATATTTAAAGATATGGAATACAGACCATTAAGAGTGATCATCAGCGGAGGTGGCACAGGAGGGCACATATTTCCCGCCGTCTCCATAGCGGGAAAGCTCAAGGAACTCAACCCTGAGACCGAGATACTTTTCGTAGGAGCGGAAGGGAAGATGGAGATGGAGAAGGTGCCCGCTGCTGGCTACGAGATAGTCGGACTGCCTATGCTGGGCATCCAGAGACAGCTCAACTGGAAGAATATCGTGAACGACATCCAGGTCCCTTTCAAGGTTCTCGCAAGCCTTCGGAAAGCCGGGAAAGTGATAGATGAGTTCAAGCCGGAGATAGCCATCGGTGTCGGCGGATACGCCAGCGCTCCGCTGCTGTGGAAGGCCACAAGGAAGAAGATTCCTGCACTCATCCAGGAGCAGAACGGATTCGCGGGACTCACCAACAAGATACTCTCGAAGAAAGTCGGAAGCATCTGCGTGGCATATGACGGTATGGAGAAGTTCTTCCCTGCGGACAAAATAGTCTTCACAGGAAACCCTATTAGAAAGGAGATAGTGCCCGCTGATGCTGCGATGAAGGCCGAGGGCATTGAATACTATGGTCTGAATCCTCAGAAGAAGCACATCCTCATAGTCGGCGGCAGCCTGGGCAGCAGGACATTGAACGAGGCCATGAAGGCCTGGATCAAAGGCGGCTGCCAGGGAGGAGAAGACGTTGAGGTGCTCTGGCAGTGCGGCAAGTACTACAAGCCGGGCGTGGACGCATTCATGGAGGAGGCACGGAAGGACTCCCCTCTCTCCAACATCCAGCACTCGGACTTCATCAAGCGGATGGACCTGGCCTACGCGGCGGCGGATGTGGTCATCTCACGTTCAGGCGCCAGTTCTGTCTCGGAACTGTGCGCAGCCCACAAGGCTTCGGTTCTGGTGCCTTCTCCAAATGTGGCTGAAGACCATCAGACACATAACGCCATGGCACTGGTAAACAAGGATGCAGCTGTGCTGGTGAAGGACTCGGAAGCGGTCGGCAGCCTTATGACAGCTGCTCTGGAACTGGCCGGCGACAGCGAGCGTATCGCCCGTTTCGAGACCAATATCGCTCCACTGGCCAGACCGGACGCGGCCATGGACATAGCAAAGGAAGTTTACAGACTTTTGGACAGATAACAGTCATGTCAGAATACAGGAACATATATTTCATCGGTATCGGTGGCATAGGTATGAGCGCCATTGCCAGGTACTACAAGTTCAAGGGACTGAACGTGTCAGGTTATGACCGCACTCCTTCAGAACTGACGGCGAAACTGGTAGAGGAAGGCATCGGAGTGCATTATGAAGACAATGTCGACTTCATCCCGAAGGATGTGGAAGGCACTCTCGTGGTCTTCACCCCTGCCATCCCGGAGACACTGGGAGAACTTGTATATGTGCGCGAGCACGGATACCGCGTGATCAAGCGCTCCAAGACCCTTGGTGAGATAGCCAGAGGACAGAAATGTCTCGCGGTATCAGGCACACACGGGAAGACCACCACGAGCACGCTGACAGCCCATATCATGACCGAGAGCGGCGAAGGCTGCTCCGCGTTCCTGGGAGGAATCTCAAAGAACTACAGCACCAACATGCTGGTCAGCCACACCCCGGTGGTGGTGGCGGAAGCGGATGAGTTCGACCGTTCCTTCCACCAGCTTTTCCCGTCCATCGCCGTCATCACAGCCATGGACGCCGACCATCTGGACATATATGGAGACCTTGAGCATGTCCAGGAGGCTTTCAGGATATTCGCATCCCAGGTTTCAGACACTCTCATCATCAAGAAGGGTCTGCCTGTATCGGAAACTGACACGAAGGCGAAGATACTCACATACCACTACAAGGATGAAAGTGCGGACTTCCACGCCAGCAACATAAGTCTCGACTCTCTCGGACACTACAGTTTCGACCTCGTCTGGCCGGGCGGAGTCATTGCCGGCGTCAAGCCGGGCGCTCTCGGATGGGTGAACATCGAGAACAGCGTCGCCGCTGCGGCCATCTGCCTCAGCTACGGCATCTCACCGGAAGCGGTCAAGCACGCCATCGGCACTTTCCAGGGTGTTCAGAGACGCATGGATGTCCATGTGAATGTCCCTGGTCTCACATACATCGACGATTACGCACATCATCCGCAGGAACTGGCCACCGCCATCTCCTCTATAAGGGGCATATTCCCGGGAAGGAAGATCACCGCTGTTTTCCAACCGCATCTCTACACCCGCACCAGGGACCTCGCACCCGAATTTGCCGAAGCCCTGAGCGGAGTGGACAAACTCATTCTTCTGGACATCTACCCTGCACGCGAGGAACCTATCGAAGGCGTGACCTCCGAGATAATCTTCAAGGATGTCACCGCTCCAGAAAAGATCCTCATCAAGAAGGAAGAACTCATGGCACTGCTCGAGGCTGAGCAGCTTGACGTGCTCGTGACCTTCGGAGCCGGAAACATTGACAGGTTCATCGAGCCTGTCACCGAAATGCTCAAGAAAAGACTGAAATGAAAAGAAGCGTCCGATATCTGATCTCAACCCTCACGCTGGCAGCGCTGGTGGTCATCTTCATGGCCATCTGTGCAGGCAGGTCGCACAAACGCTCCCTGCTGACCTGCGAGGGAGTCCGCGTCAGCTTCGCCGACGACTACCGTTTCGTCACCGAGGAGGATGTGAAGGGGTATCTGGACCAGTATTACGGTGCATACATCGGACAGAGGATAGACAGCATCAGGCTGCACAAGGTCGAGGAGATACTCGACATGCAGAGCGCGATACTCAAGAGCGAGGCATATACGACTGACGATGGCATGCTGAACATCAGCATAACCCAGAGAGAGCCTGTGGTGAGGTTCCAGAACGAAGACACCGGCTTCTATGCCGACGAGAAGGGCTTCATATTCCCTCTTCAGGAGAACTACACGTCCCATGTCCAGATCATCGACGGGAACATCCCGATATCGTTCAGCGAAGGCTTCAAGGGACAGCCGCAGAGCGAGAAGGAGCAGCAGTGGATGCAGGGGGTGCTGACACTGTTGAAATGCATGGAGAAGAGCAAGGTCTGGTCGGAGAACATCGTGCAGATGCATGTGGACGAAAACGGAGACCTTGTCATGATACCGCGCAACGGAAACGAGAGGTTCATATTCGGAAGCCCGTTCGATGCGGAGGCAAAGTTCGACAGGATGGCCGGCTACTACAGGTACATCCTTCCTGAGAAGGGAGAGGGCTTCTACAAGACAGTGAACGTTAAATTTGACAATCAGATAGTTTGTAAAAAATAACATATAATGGACGAGAGATATATTGCAGCAGTCGATCTGGGAACATCGAAGATCGCCGTTACAGTAGCACAGGTGACCGACAGAGGGGTGCAGATGCTCTATTACCACGAGACGCCGTCCGATGGCATCCGGAACTCCTATGTCTACAATCCGCAGAAGACCGCCGAAGCGGTCAGGGTGGCACTCGCGGATGCGGAGGAGCAGTTGAAGATCAAAATCCATCAGGTAGTGACGGGCATGCCACGCTATGAAGTGAGCCAGATCAGCGCACCGGCGAGCTACGAGCGCTCGGACAGCGAAAGCTCCATCACTCTTGAAGAAATAGAGTTCCTCAAGAACAACGCCATCGACACCTATCCTCTCCCTGACCCGGAGAAACAGGTGATCTACGGCGTCATAGCCCAGTCATTCACGACTGATGAATACATCAACGCACGTGAAAGCGACATCGAGGGCATGGTGAGCGATACACTTGAAGGGAATTTCAAGGTTTTCGTAGGGCGCAAGCGCCACAGCGACAATGTCGACCGCGTGATGAACATGGTCGGTGTCGCCGTCGCCCGCAAATTCTTCCTTCCTGAGATCACGGCGAAAGCAGTCCTTTCACAGGAGGAGAGAGAGAATGGCGTCGCGTTGATAGAGATAGGAGCAGGAGCGACATCAGTAAGTATCTACCACAATGACATTCTCCGCTACTATTCCTCCATCCCGTTCGGGGGCAGGACCATTACGAATGACATCAAGCTCGAATGCGGCACATCCGAAAGACTGGCGGAGAACATCAAACTCGGATTCGGTGTCTGCATGCCGGAGAAACTCCTGACACTCAGAGACAAGATCCTACAGATCACTAATCCAGAATCCGGCTCGTGCAAACAGCTTTCGGTCAAATATCTTTCGGAAGTCATCACCTGCCGGGTCAAGGAGATCATCGACGCCTGCCTCTACAAAATCCAAGAAAGCGGCTTCGGGAACACTCTCAGGAACGGCATCGTCATCACCGGCGGAGTCGCCGAACTGCCTAATCTCTCCACTTATGTGAAGGAACTTTCAGGCTACAGCATCAGAACGGGATATCCACGCAAGACATTCTCCTACATGGGCTGCGCCGAGATAAACAGCACCAGCGCCGTGGCCTCCATCGGAATGATCATGGCCTCAAAGGACGACAAGTACCTGAACTGCCTGTCCGATGCCCCGGCAAGACCTGTTGAAAAAGAAGAAGAGGATGAGACCCCTGCTACGATCGAGGAGACCATGGAGATGGAGGTTCCTGTGGAAGAAGATTCCAGCATACTTACAGACTTCGAACAGAAGCCTCAGGAGGAGCAGAAATCCGAGCCGGAGAAAGCCGAAGAAAAGAGGTGGAAAAAAGAGAAGGTGAAGGAGCCGAAGAAGCCTAAGGAACCTAAGGAGCCGAGAATCAAGATAGTCTGGAGAAATCCTCTGGACAGTTTCACAAAAAAGATGACCGACAAGATCAGCCAGATAATTGACAACGGATACGACGGAATGGAAGACTAATTAGAGATATGGAAGAGATATACAACGGAACCGAATTTGACATGATCGGCGACATCCAGCCGGACAACTGGGTTCAGGCAAAAGAATCCAAGATATCCGTGATAGGAGTCGGCGGAGGCGGCTGCAACGCAGTGAACTACATGTTCAAGCAGAAGATCCAGGGCTGCAACCTCATCGTCTGCAACACGGACTCGCAGGCTCTCCGCGGAAGCAGCGTCCCGGTCAAGATACAGATGGGACGCGGACTTGGAGCCGGCACGAACTCCACCGCAGGAAGAAATGCGGCCCTCGACTCGCAGGATGAAATCGCCCGCGTGGTCTTCGGCACCCCTATCGACATGCTTTTCATCACCGCAGGAATGGGTGGCGGCACTGGTACCGGCGCGGCTCCTGTCATCGCCAAGATGTCACGCGAGAGGAACATCCTCACCGTGGCGGTGGTGACTCTTCCGTTCGAGAATGAGGGTCCGGAGGCGCTCGGAAGAGCCATCGACGGCATCAACGAACTCAAGAAGAATGTTGACAGCCTCCTTATCATAAACAACGAGAAACTGTATGAGCAGTTCGGTGAGATGCTTATCCAGGAGGCGTTCCCGAAGGCGGACGAAGTGCTTGCCACGGCCGTCATGGGCGTGGTCGAGATCATCAAGAAGGAAGGCTTCGTGAACGTGGACTTCGAGGATGTGAAGACCGTCATGAAGGACAGCGGCCTCGCACTCATGGGCTGCGGCGTGGGCAAAGGTCCGAACCGCATCGACGATGCCATCGACGCCGCCATCAAGTCCCCTCTACTCAACGACTTCGAGATCAACACTGCTCAGAAGGTGCTTCTGAACATAACCGTGGCGAACAACAAGAACGGCCTCGACATGGCAGGTCTCAAGTCCCTCGTGGACAAGGCCCGCGAGGCGCTCGGCAAGTTCACGATGTTCAAGAGGGGAATCATCTGGAATGACGACCCTGACGCCGATGACACCATCAGAGTCACCGTGGTCGCCACAGGATTCGAATACAACAAGCTCAACAAGATAACCAACGTCGACACCACGAATCTCGTGGAGCTGACCACCGACTATGTCTTTGACAAGAAGAAGAAATATCAAGATGAAGAAGGCATCAGTCTGCCACCGTCAGAAGGCGGTGTCATACAGACCATAGGATTCAATGTCCAGAGCACGCACCCAGTCTTTGACGAAAGCAACAAGCCTGTGCTGCTCATGGAGAACGGCGAGGACCAGGCTACGCTGGAGAACATCCCTGCCATCAGAAGAACGACAAGAAACGACAAGAAACAATAGACATGGAAAGAAGAACCAGAGTAAGATTCGCACCGTCACCAACCGGCCCGCTCCATATGGGAGGAGTCAGGACAGCACTGTACAACTATCTGTATGCCAAGCAGAATGGAGGCGATTTCATCATAAGGATTGAAGACACGGACTCCCACAGATTCGTTCCCGGAGCAGAGCAGTACATCATCGAGTCTCTGAACTGGTGCGGCATCATCCCTGACGAGGGTGTCGACGAGAACGGAAATGTCGTCGAGACCGCTTCCGCAAAGCATCCTCATGCCCCGTACCGTCAGAGCCAGAGACGCGGCATCTACCGCCAGTACGCTGAGCAGCTTATCGCCAACGGATACGCTTACTACGCATTCGACTCGGCGGAGGAGCTTGACAAGGTGCGCGGCGAGGCAGAAGCCAAGGGCGAGACATTCATATACAACCAGAGTTCCCGTATGAAGCTCCGCAACTCACTCACTCTCAGTGAGGAAGAAGTCAAGAAGTTTCTGGATGAAACCACGGACTGGACCATACGATTCAAGATGCCGGAGAACACTGTCGTGAAGATGGACGACCTTATCCGCGGGCATGTGGAGGTCAATACCGACACATTGGACGACAAGGTCCTCTGGAAGAGAGCCGACGAACTCCCGACATACCACCTGGCCAACATAGTGGACGATCACCTCATGGAGATCACCGAGGTCATCCGCGGAGAAGAATGGCTCCCTTCCCTTCCTCTCCACTACATGCTCTACAAAGCATTCGACTGGGAGGACACCATGCCGAGATTCGCACATCTGCCACTTCTTCTCAAGCCTGTCGGCAACGGCAAACTGAGCAAGCGTGACGGAGACAAGATGGGCTTCCCTGTATTCCCTCTCAACTGGCTCAATTCTGAAGGAGAGACCTATCACGGATACCGTGAGGACGGTTATTTCCCGGATGCATTCGTGAACCTTCTCGCCATGCTCGGATGGAACCCTGGCACTGAGCAGGAGATGTTCTCCATGGAAGAGCTGATAAATGCTTTCTCCATAGAGAAGGTATCCAAGAGCGGTGCGAAATTCAATCCTGACAAGGCAAAGTGGTACAACAAGGAATACCTCCGCCTGAAGAGTGACGATGAACTGGCAGACCTGTTCGTTCCTGTCCTCGAAGCCAACGGAATCACCATTGAAGAAGGCTGCAAGGCCGATTTCAAGGCTCGTTCATTCTCAAAGGAATATGTAAAGGAAGTCGTGGCCCTCATAAAGGAGAGAGCGACTTTCGTCTCTGATTTCTGGACCATAGCACCGTATCTTTTCACAGCTCCGAAGGAGTTCGTGGAGAAGGATGCGGCGAAATTCTGGAAAGAGGAGAACTGCAGCCTCATGTTCAAGGTGGCGGATTTCGTATGCGCATTTGAAGGAGAATGGACAAAAGAGAGCCTTGAAACCGCTCTCGAGGAATACATACGCACCAACGAGTGGCCTATGGGCAAGGTTATGAACTGCCTCAGGCTCGCACTCGCCGGTGCTTCCAGCGGTCTGGGCATTGCGGATATCCTATCATTCATCGGGAAGGACGAGTTCGCTGCCAGAATCGCTTTTGCAAAAGATAAATTGGGGAATTAAAATCACATGAAAATGAAAATCGGTATTTGCAGT
>JAZRWN010000112.1:0-5222 GCA_045599725.1 Candidatus Cryptobacteroides sp.
ACAGCGTATCAGCGGCGGTATCTATGCACCTGATATCAAGTACAACAAGGCCAACAAGACCTATTATATGATCACCACCGACGTGGCTGGTGGCAATTTCTATGTCAAGACCCAGGACCCTTGGGGTGACTGGTCAGATCCTATATACCTTCCTGCTGTCAGGGGTATCGACCCTTCATTCTTCTTCGACGAGGATGGAAAGGCCTATGTCGTGAACAATGACGACGCTCCTGACGGGAAAGCTGAATACAGCGGCCACAGAACCATCCGCTGCATCGAGTTCGATGTGGCAAATGACTGCACGGTGGGCGAGAGAAAGATCATCGTCAACAAGGGTTCAAGACCGGAGAACCAGCCTAACTGGGTTGAGGGACCACACCTTTACAAAATCAACGGCACATATTACCTTATGTGCGCTGAAGGTGGTACCGGTGTGCATGAATGGCACTCCGAGGTTGTTTTCAAGGGCGAGACTCCTTTCGGACCTTTCGTATCATATGAGGGTAACCCAATCCTTACCCAGGTAGGTCTCGATCCTGCAAGAAAGAATCCTATCACCTGCTCCGGCCACGCTGATATGGTTCCTGATGCAAACGGACAGTACTGGGCGGTATTCCTTGCTGACCGTCCTTTCAGAGATGACTACGAGAACCTCGGACGTGAGACTCATATGCTTCCTGTCACTTGGACAGCGGACGGATTCCCTGTGATTCTTCCTCAGGGTGAGGCTGTTCCGCTTATCGTAAGACATGAGGGTGTGAAGCGCGGTGAGAATGTCACATTCGGCAATTTCGCCCGTTCCGATGAGTTCGACGCTCCTGAACTTGATGATGCCTGGATGGCTCTCAGAAGCCCTGCAAAGGACCATTATTCTCTCTCCGAGAATCCTGGTTTCCTTTCACTTTACTGCTCTGAGTCCAAGGCTACCGAGGCTCATACACCTTCACTCCTTGTGAGACGTATGCATCACCATAAGTTCACTGCCTCTACCAGGATGTATTTCACTCCTTCTTCTGAGACAGAGGCTGCAGGTATGCTTCTTTTCAAGGATGAGCGCCATCAGTATTTTCTCAAGGTCTCTGCTGCCGGCATCGCAGTCCAGAAGGTCGAGAGCTCAATGGTGATGGAGGAGGGAAAGCGTCCTCGTCTTGAGGATTCAAGCTCTGATCTGGCTTCCGCCGAGCTGAAAAAATACAATTTCATCGATCTCAAGATCACTTCTGATGGTGATACTTTCGCTTTCTGGTATGCTCCGAACGGCAAGAAGTGGACTCTTCTCCTTGATGGCGTTGACTCCACCTATCTTACCACTCTCAATGCCGGCGGCTTCACCGGTACTGTGATCGGTCTCTACGCTGTTAAATGATTTTTCTTTTCCCATATTTTCAAGGCCGGCGAGAAGCCGGCCTTTTTTGATTCAGCCCGGTCATGAACGGGCCTCGCAGCCAGTCTCGGAGAACGGGAATCCGGCTGCCGTTCGTCCTGCCGCGCTGACTCCTCACTTCGTTCGTCAGACACACGCGCGGCCACGGCTGCGCCTACCGCCCTCCGGCGACGCCGGCCTCTTCTTCCGTTCTCCTCCAGGCCGCTCAGCCCGTCCCAGCCGGGGCCGAGCCTGCACGGTATTGGCATTCCTATGTGTGCGTAATCTGTTCATATTTTGCAGATTACGCACAGTCAGTCGGAAATGACCGCTGATTATCAGTTACTTGTAAATTGCACCGTGCGCAACCTGTCGATTCCTTACAGATTACGCACATTTTAGTCCTCGAGTGGAAGAGATACTCCGTGGTATATTCTTTGCACAATAAGGCTTTGCTTTTCAGGTATTTGTAAATATGAAACTCCGACTCATAATACTCGCGACATTGCTTCTTCCCGCTGTCACCAACGCCCAGGTCATGATAGATCTTGATATGTATGAACGCAGTGGCAGCACCACGATGGAGATGATTCTTCAGGACTCCAGGACAAAGGAATCTCTGCCTTATGTTACCGTCTATCTGATTCCTCAGGGAGACACCACCATCACACACTTCGCGCTGTCGGACCAGCAAGGAAAGGTAAGGGTAGAAGAAATAATCAAGGGCAAGTACAGCGTGAACGCCGAACTTATCGGGTACAAGCCATACAATAAGGAGCATGAGCTGTATGGCTACAGCAATGTGCTTGGTGTCATCCTGCTTGAAGAGGATCCCGAATATATCGATGCTGCCACCATCACAGCTCTGGCCAATCCGATCTCCATCAAGAAAGATACGATAGAGTACAATGCCAACGCTTTCCACGTAGGGGAGAATGCCATGCTCGAGGACCTTCTGAAGAAGATGCCGGGAATGGAAGTGGCTGATGACGGAACGGTCAAGGTGAACGGAGAGGCCGTGGACAAGATAACCGTCGGTGGAAAGACTTTCTTCTTCAATGACCCCGCGATGGCGGTGAAGAATCTTCCGGCCAAGGTCGTTGACAAGATAAAGGTCATAGACAAGGAAAGTGATGAGACAGAGTTCAGTGGAATGGGCACCGAGGCTGAGAAGGAGAAGGTGATGGACGTGCAGCTGAAAGAAGAGTACAAGGAGGGTTGGTTCGGCAATCTGAAACTGAATGGCGGTTCAACCTTGGGCGGAGACAGCGGAAATGAACTGCTGGATGACATAGGCCCGCTCTTCAACTCAAACGCCATGGTGGCGGGATACAACGAGAAGGATCAGGTGACCATCCTCGGCAATGCCAGGAACGCCATGCCTCCCGGGACGTCTGTGGCAATTCTCGTGAACGATGATTATTACAATGATGAGCTCACTTCCAAGAATGGACAGATCACATCCGGTCAGGCAGGCGTGAACTACAATACTCAGCGGATCAAAGGAATGGATTTCAATACCAGCCTTTCCTATACCTATCAGGACAAAGATTCCCGCGAGAAATCGTCAAGAACCTCATTCCAGGCTGACGGGTCCAGAATTCTCACTGACAGGAACTTCAATGGATTTGGAACGGACCATAAGATCAACAGTTCCTGGGAGCTTGAGAAACAGGATAACAGCAAATACTTGTTCACCTTTCGACCTTCGTTCACATACACTTCTCGCAACAGAGACATGCTCAAAGGTTCCACCACTACCATGCCCGGAAGTGATGGCAATATCAGCTCTTCCGAGACCGTGTCCCATTCTGACATTTTCAATACCTCAATTTCCATGAATGCCGGTATAAAGGATATGGGCAGGACAGGAAGGTCGTTGATGTTCAGAGGAGGTTACACACTGAGGAACGTGCTTGGAAACAGCATGGAGAATTCAACGACCACCTATGGCGGCATTTCGGATATCAGAAATCTTAACTACGACCAGCGTGAGAACAGCCTCGCTACGAGCAACTATCTTGACTGGGTGGAGCCACTGTCCGAGCACTGGTCTGTCAAAACGACAGCAGGCCTGGATTACGCTAAGGACAGCAATACAAAAGATGCCTTCAATGGTCCGGATGGCAGCGCCAATGACTACTACTCGTCATGGTCTGTGAACACAGACCTGACTTTCGAACAGAGAGTCCTCGCCCAGTACAAGAAGGATGAACAGACTCTGTCACTCGGTGCATCATTGTACGAAGAAAACAATGTCACCAATTCCAGAACCATAGGGATTGAAAGCCTGGTGGGGGATGGTGAATGGATATTCAACTGGTCCCCTTATGTCGAATATGACTGGTCAAAAGGCTATGATACTTTCATTGTTTCATACAATGGATACACCGATACTCCTTCCGGAACTGCAATCATCCCTGCTCTCAATATCAGCAATCCGGTATTCGTGTCCACAGGCAACATCTATCTCAGGCCGTCTTTCGAGCAGATGGCGATGCTCTATTTCATGGGAATGAATCCGGAGAACATGCTGACATACCAGTTTTCGCTCGGTTATGGACTCATGGACAAAGCACAGACATCTGCCAGCTGGTTCGATGAGAACGGAATAAGGTATTCAATTCCTGTGAACTCCCTCAAGCCTGAGATGAGCCTGTCGTCCTATGGTTTGCTCAGTGCGCCGTTAGGCAAGGCGAGGCGCTGGAACATCACGTTCCAGCCGGTCCTGTCCTTTGACAATTATGTAAACTATCAGGCTAAAGACCGCCTCGCGGGTTTGGACAAGGAACATTTCGACTATACGGCGATGATGGCATCCTTCTGGGGTGATGCCTCCGGCAACAGGTTCTACAGCGGAGAGAGCGGTTTTGAAGAAAGTATTACCAGAACATTCAATTCCTCCGCATCCCTAAGCGCTCAGTACAGAGGTGACCATATTACCGTCAGTGTCGGAGGATACGTCAGCAACCAGTTCAGCAAGTACACTCTGGACCCGACCGCAGATGTGAATACTTGGCGTTTCAGATTCGATGCGGATCTGTTGTACAGGACCAAAAACGGCTTTGAGCTGGGCACAGATGCAGGATACACTTTCTACCGCGGTTTCACTTCCGGTTATGGGGAACCGACTCTGGTCTGGAACGCCAAGGCCAGCAGGAACGTCAAGTCCCTGACATTCACTCTGTCCTGTGCAGATATCCTCAATCAAAGCAGAAGCCTGCGCAGAACAGCATCAGCTGAATACGTCGAGGATGTCTACAGCAATGTCATGGGACGCTTCATCATGTTCGGCGTCGCATTCAATTTCGGAAAGATGAATGCGAGAAACAGCGCCGCCGCACAGAATGCCATGTCCGAAATGATGTATTGACCCTGATCCGGCACGGAAATGCCGCGGAAAAGTGAAAATGTGACGCAGGGTTTTGCATAATATGGAGTTATATTGGTGAATGAAAGATTATCGTTATATTTGTAAACCGCAATAAGTCACATTATGAAATCGTTACGTTCACTAATCATACTTGCTGCAGCAGTCCTGACCATGGCTATGTTTTCGTCATGCAATCAGAATCTTGATCTGTCTGATGATTCATCTTATTCTGACATCCTACGAAAAATGAAAAAGATGAACAGAGACATTTCAATTGATGGAGACATCGAATTCATGATTCTGACTCCTAACGGACTGGCGGAAGTCAACTACAAAAACTTCACAATGTCGGTAAGAGAGGATGGCGAATATAAAGAACTGGATGGCACATCTTTCTTCTTCGTCACTTCCGACGGCAGGTATGCGAATGACATCGTTTCCATAATGGGAAATTCCCAGAATCTCAGCAAAAGTCTGCCGGGAGAC
>JAZRWN010000113.1:0-87219 GCA_045599725.1 Candidatus Cryptobacteroides sp.
ATTCGATATAAAGGATCTCCCCGCGCATCAGGCTTACTTGCTTCCGGTCGGACAGGAAGGTCACGGGTTTCTCCTCGGACGGAAACTTGAGGTCAAGCCATTTCTCCAGAAAATAGTTACCCACAGCCAGGACTGCAATCATTATTGCGATGGATACCGGGTTTATCAACGCCTGTGGCAATTCCGTGCACTCCTGCCCAAATGGGTAAGTGCTTCCGGTCCTTATCCTTGAAACATACCAGTGAGCGATCAGGAACAGAAGTATTTCAGCCAGGATGATACCTATGGTGATGAAGACGGCATCGGCTGCTCCCTTCTTTTTGTCTTCGAATGAAATCCTGGGGAACAGGTATTTGACAGCGAGAGCGCCAGGAAGGAACAGAGTGGCTATGAACACTGACTCCATTAACCTGTATCCGAAGCTGACCAGCACCAGAGCCAGCAGCAGAATGGATACAATCCAGTAGGATATTGTCAGAAAGTATTTCATCACTCCGATTGTTTTATGCGAAAATAGCACAAATAATCGGTACTGTTACCATCCACCAGGGCACAGATGGGGATTTGACCGGTATCGATGGGGTTTTGACATTGTTTGCTAAAAGGTGGCAACCTATCTTTGCAACATAGTTTGCATCAATTAATGTTCAACTCACAAAATTATTAAAGCAATGTTTACTGTTTTTGTTGAAGGAGGTTTATGCACCATGACTGTTCTCACCATTCTTCTTGTCGCCATTTTCTTCGCTGCCTGGAAGGCGCCGCGCTGGGTGAAGGAGATAGGGGTGTTTGCCCTGGCATTCGGTTCCCTTTTCTTTTTGCTCGGATTCCGTCAGATACTTTCCGCCCTTCAGGAAGTTGCCAGTCAGATGGAAAACGTACATACGGTATTCGACATCATCTCTCCGGGAGTATTGTTCGGAGGCTTGAAAGTCTCCTTGATTCCTGTGATTTACGGCGTAATCATCTACATGGTCTCCCTCGTTGTCAGAATGCTCCAGAAACCAAGGCTATAGCAAGAGGGGACGCGAGCTAGCGTTTGGCGCGGAAGTATGAGGTTACGAGGGCGGAACATTCGTCGGCGAGGATGCCGGACGTGACTTCCGTCTTAGGGTGGAGAAGACAAGGGGAGTAGAGAGAGTAGCCTCTCTTCGGGTCCGTCGCACCGTAGACTATGCGGCCCACCTGCGCCCAGCAGAGAGCTGCCGCGCACATCGGACATGGTTCCACGGTGACATAAAGCGTGCAGTCATTGAGGTATTTGCCTCCCATGGCTTCAGTCGCGGCGGTCAGCGCAATCATCTCTGCGTGAGCTGTAGGGTCATGAAGCATCTCCGTCATGTTGTGCCCTTTGGCGATGATACGACCCTTGCAGACGATCACGGCACCGATAGGAACTTCATCATCCTTGCCTGCCGCATCGGCTTCACGCAGCGCTTCGCGCATATATTTCTCGTCAAATTCCATATTCATATGAATGCGTTACAAATATGAAACTTTTTTCCGAAAAAAGTTTCATATTTCTTGTTGTAAATAACTAACTTTGCCGTTATGAGTGGAAAATTGTTTCTTATTGACGGTCACGCCCTTATCTTCAAGATGTACTACGCATTCTTGAGGCGCCCGATGGTGAACTCAAAAGGGTTGGACACATCCATTCTCTTCGGCTTCACTAAATACCTTCTGGAGATGGTTGAAAGGGAGAAACCGACCCATCTGGCGGTGGCTTTCGATCCCCCGGGGGGAACTTTCAGAAATGAACTGTACCCTGAGTATAAAGCCAACCGTCCACCTACTCCACAACTTATCATAGATGCCCTGGAACCTCTTTCCGAGATTTGCAAGGCAATGAACATTCCTGTCCTGATGATCAAGGGGTATGAGGCCGATGATGTGATCGGATCCATGGCCAGGCGTTCAGCCTCCGAAGGCTTCGATGTCTATATGGTCACCCCTGACAAGGATTACGGCCAGTTGATCGGTTCTCACGTGTACCAGTACAAGCCTGGCAAGGCCGGCGGAGATGACGAGATCATCGATGCTGCAGGAGTCTGTGCTAAGTACGGCATCAGCCGTCCGGAGCAGGTCATCGACATGCTGACCATCTGTGGCGACGCCTCCGACAATGTGCCCGGAGTCAAGGGCGTAGGCGAAGTCGGAGCCGCCAAGTTCATTGCAAAATACGGCAGCGTTGAGAGTATATATGAGCATCTAGACGAACTTTCAGACCGGCAGAGGGCTATGTTCGAGGAGGCGCGGAACCATATCGTCCTCAGCAAGACCCTGGTCACGATCAAGACCGACATTCTTCTCGAGGCCACCGCAGCCGACATGGTCCTGGACATGGACTTCAATCCGTCCATCGCGGATCTCTTCGAGAAGTACGAGTTCAATTCGCTCAAGCGTTTCATTTCACATATCAGTCCTGTCGCACCGGCCTCCCAGGTCTCGCAGGACATCAATGTCTCACCAGCTACCTATGACGAGGTGAAGGCTGAAGCCGCACTCAGGGGATGCTGCGCCATAGTCTCCGAAGCCGCCGACTCCGGGATTTTCACAGCTGCGGACAGGATTCTCATTGCCGCAGGCGACAATGACTGCGTGAAAGTGGCTGAAGGCACTCCCGAAGCATTCCGCGGTCTTCTTGAAGACGGAAGCGTCATCAAATACGGTTACGGCCTCAAACTTCAACTGAACCAGATTCTGCGCTCAGGCGTGACTCTCGGAGGCAGGCTCGTGGATGTGGAGCTCGCCCACTATGTCCTCAATCCCGAGCGAAGTCATTCGCTCGACATACTGGCCCGCAGTTACCTGAATGTCAGCATCGACCAGGGAAGGCTTCAGGAAGAGTCATCAGGCACGCTCTTTGGCATGGATGACGCCTCTGACGAAGAAAGGGCAGACCGTTCCCGCGAGGTGGCGGCTGTACTGCTTCTGGGTGGGAAAGTGCTGTCCGAGCTCTCTGACGCTGGGATGAAGTCGCTATACGATGACATCGAGGAGCCTCTTGTCCGTGTCCTTGCGCGTATGGAGCGCACTGGAGTGAAAGTGGACCTTGACTCGCTCTCCGAGTTCGCGGCGACTCTGCGCCGATCCACCCTCGAACGCGAAGCCGAAGTCAGAAGACTTGCGGACGAACCTTCTCTGAACGTGTCGTCCCCGAAGCAGATAGGTGAGGTGCTGTTCGAGAAACTCAAGCTGGACCCTAAGGCGAAGAAAAGCTCCAAGGGAAGCTGGAGCACGGACGAGGAGACGCTTCTCGATCTGGCTGACCGAAGCCCGATAATCGACGCCATCCTGGACTACCGTGCCACCAAGAAACTTCTTTCGACATATATCGAGCCTTTCCCTTCTTATGTCTCTCCCGTTGACGGACGCATCCATACGACCTTCAACCAGGCTCTGACCTCCACCGGAAGGTTGTCTTCATCAAATCCGAACCTTCAGAACATACCTGTCCGCACTGAGCGTGGCAAGGAGATACGCAAGGCCTTTGTCGCGGAGCGTCCTGGAGACCTGATATTGTCCGCCGACTATTCACAGATAGAGTTGAGGATAATGGCGCATCTGAGCTGTGACAGACATCTCATAGATGCTTTCCGCAAGGGCCTGGATGTCCATGCCGCGACAGCGGCGAAGATTTTCGGCGTGCCGCTGGAAGAGGTGACATCCGATCAGAGGAGAGTGGCCAAGACTGCTAATTTCGGAATAATGTACGGTATCTCAGCATTCGGCCTTTCGCAGAGACTCAGATGCCCGAGGTCTGAGGCCAAGAAGATAATTGACGACTATTTCGCATCCTTCCCGTCCATCCGTTCTTTCATAGATGACACGGTGGCGATGGCGAGAGAGTCCGGATATGTCGAGACCCTTTTCGGGAGGAGACGATATATCAATGACATAAACTCGAAGAACGCCACTGTGCGCGCTCTGGCCGAGCGCAATGCTGTCAACGCCCCCATCCAGGGGACTTCCGCCGACATCATAAAGATAGCGATGGCAAAGATAGACAACAGGATGCAGGATGAAGGCCTGAGAAGCAGGATGGTGCTTCAGATACACGACGAACTGCTCTTCGAGGTGGTGTCGGAAGAACTTGAGATAATGAAATCAATAGTGATGTCGGAGATGGAGAATGTCATCTCACTCTCTATCCCTCTGACAGTGGAATGCAACTATGGAACAAACTGGCTCGAATCCCATTAATGAACTTGTGAGACAGGCGATTGCAGGCAACGGCACGGCTTTCACCGCGCTGTGGGACCTGCATATTGATTCGTTGAGGCTGTTCGTCAAGGGATGGCTGAAGAACCTCGACGACCTGTATGTCGATGACATCTGCAGCAGAAGCTTCGAGAAGGCTTTCCGCCAGATATCCGCATACGACCCGCAGAAGAGTCAGTTCATCACATGGCTGCGCACCATCGCGAAGAACACCGCTCTGGATATGCTTCAGCACGAGAGCCGCATGCACAGCCAGGTCATCTCCATCGATGATGACAGCAGGCAGGTGTATGTGGTGGAAAGCATAGCCGACCAGGTGGATACGCCACTCGAGTCCATCATCAGGACGGAGGACAGGGAGGAGACGCAGGGCTATATAGACAAGCTGCCTGCTCTTTACAGAGATATAGCATACAAACGTATGGTGGAGGGGAAGCAGTACAAGGAGATAGCAGACGAGATGCAGATGGAACTGAATACCGTCCGCACGCGCATACGCCGTGCGAAGGCTATAATGGACAAGATGAAGAAGGAGGATGATGACTATGGACTTTGATGTTTTCAAGGATGTGCTCCTGAAGGAGTTTCCAGATGTCACCGAACAGCAGCTCAGGCAGTTCCGTGACATGGAGGGTCTGTATTTGGACTGGAACTCGAAGATAAACGTGATATCAAGGAAGGATGTCGACGGGTTCTACGGACATCATGTCCTGCATTCCCTGGGCATAGCCTCATACTGGCGGCGCGAAGGCGTTCTGGAGACAGACGCAGGCCTGACGGTCCTTGACCTCGGCACCGGCGGAGGCTTCCCGGGGATTCCTCTCGCCGTCATGTTCCCGCAGATGTCATTCACGCTCTGCGACAGCATTGGCAAGAAGATCAAGGTGGTTCAGGAGGTCGCTTCAGCGCTCGGGCTTGAGAATGTCACTGCCGTGAATGCCCGTGCGGAGTCGCTTTCCGCCAAGTTTGACATAGTGGTGTCCAGGGCTGTGACTTCACTTGAAAACTTCTATCCGTGGGTCAAGGGTAAGTATGCCAAGGGCATATTCTACCTCAAGGGCGGTGACATCAACGAGGAGATATGCACCCTGATGGAACGCGAGCGCCTGAAGAAGGGGAGTGTCAGCACCTGGAGGATGGACAATTGGCTGGACGACGAGTATTATAAGGAGAAATTTGTTATTCATATAGAAAAATAATCTATTATTAATTGTTTATGAAAATTATAACCAAGGTTTCCGTTATCGCTGCGGCTGTGGTGCTCATGGCTTCATGCAGCGGCAGCAAGGATTATGAGTATCCTTACCTGAACCCGAAGCTCTCCATTGACAAGAGAGTTGAGAACCTGGTCTCCCTCCTTACTCCGGAGGAGAAGATCGGACTTATGATGAACGGATCCATCTCCATCGAGAGACTGGACATCCCTGCCTACAACTGGTGGAACGAGGCCTGTCACGGAATCTGCTACGATGATGTGACCGTATTCCCTCAGAATATCGGCCTTGCGGCTACTTTCGACCCTGCACAGCAGTATGAGATCTATTCTGCAGTGTCTGACGAAGCACGTGCCGTATGGAACACCACCGACCATCACGACCTCACCAGGACGACCCCTAACGGCAACATATGGCATCAGGGACTGTCATTCTGGTGTCCTAACATCAACATTTTCCGCGACCCTAGATGGGGACGCGGACAGGAGACTGCCGGCGAAGACCCTTATCTCGCTTCAGTCATGGGCACCCAGACCGTGAAGGGCATGCAGGGCAATGACAAGAAGTACTACAAGACCCACGCATGCGCCAAGCATTACGCAGTCCACAGCGGACCGGAGCCTCTCCGTCACCAGTTCGACGTTACCGTGTCCATGAGAGACCTCTGGGAGACTTATCTTCCTGCATTCAAGTCCCTCGTTGTCGAAGGAAACGTCCAGGAAGTTATGTGCGCTTATCACCGTTATGAGGGTGACCCTTGCTGCGGCAGCGACAGACTCCTCCAGAACATCCTCCGCGAGAAGTGGAACTTCGGTGGCATGGTAGTTTCTGACTGCGGAGCCATCGGCGACTTCTACAACCCGAGAAACCACGGTACTCATGCAGACGCAGCCAGCGCTTCTGCCGACGCAGTCCTTTCCGGTACCGACGTGGAATGCGGAACCAGCTACAGGGCACTTGTCGAGGCCATTGAGAAGGGTCTCATCAGCGAGGCCGACATCGACGTCAATCTCCGCCGCATCCTCCGCTCACGCTTCGAACTCGGTATGTTCGATCCTGCCGAGATGTTGCCATGGGCTGATCTTGGCCAGGAGCAGCTCAGCAGCCCTGAGCACACCGCTCTCGCAAACAAGGCCGCTCACGAGGCAGTCGTCCTCCTCAAGAATCAGAACAATGTCCTTCCTCTTGCCAAGAAGGGAACCATCGCAGTCGTCGGCCCTAATGCTGACAATGCTCGCGTCATCCTCGGCAACTACAACGGATATCCTACAAAGGCCAACACCAAGACCATCCTGGGTGCCATCCGTGACGCTGCTCCTGAAGCAAATGTCATCTATGAGAAAGGCTGCGACCTCAATGACGCAACCCTCACCACAGACTATATCGCCGCCATCAATGACGGCAAGGGACTTCACGCACAGTATTTCAACAACACCACCTTCTCAGGTGCTGTGGTGGCTGAGGTAGACTACAAGGATCCTCTCACTCTCAACACAACCTCCCCGGCACTTGCGCACGAGGACTGTGCATGGGCTGATGGTGTGAACCTTACTGATTTCTCAACCCGTTTCACAGGAAGCTTCACATCTGATTTCACTGGTGACATGGCTTACACCATCCGTGGCAGCTACGGCTACAAGTTCACGGTGAACGGTGCCGTCATCGCAGAACAGACCGCTCCGGCTCCTATGATGAGAGGCTTCGGCAGAAATGCTCCTCTCACTACTTTCCCGGTAGTGGAAGGCAAGACTTATGACATCCAGATCGAGGTCTCACAGCCAGAGGCACGCTCTGCATCATTCTCATTCGACCTCTTCAGCAAACTGCCAGCTGACCTCGCTCCAGTGATCGAGAAAGTTCAGTCAGCTGATGTCATCGTCGTGGTCTGCGGTATTTCCTCCGATATCGAAGGTGAAGGACATGACCGTTCAACCATCGAGCTTCCACAGATCCAGCAGGATCTCATCGCTGCGATGGACGCTACGGGCAAGCCTGTCGTTCTCGTGAACGTTTCCGGCAGCGCCATCGGCTTCGGTCCTGTGGAGCCTATGTATGATGCCCTCATCCAGGCATGGTACGGCGGTCAGGCCTGCGGTGCTGCAGCAGCTGATGTCCTCTTCGGCGACTACAACCCGGCAGGACGTCTTCCTGTCACGTTCTATGCTTCCACGGACCAGCTTCCGGACTTCCAGAACTATGATATGGAAGGACATACCTACCGCTATTTCCGCGGTACTCCTCTGTATCCGTTCGGCTTCGGTCTCAGCTACACCACCTTCGAGTACGGTGCCGCCAAGCTCTCCAAGTCTTCCATCAAGGCAGGTCAGACCGTCAGCATCACAGTTCCTGTCACCAATACAGGTGCCATCGATGGAGAGGAAGTTGTTCAGGTTTATGTCAAGAGCCTCGACAATCCGGATGCTCCTATCAAGTCACTCAAGGGATTCCAGCGCGTGAAGATCGCTTCAGGCGAGACAGTCAGTGTCAAGATCGACCTCGACCCTGCAGCTTTCGACTTCTATGATGAAGCTGTCGACGGGCTCTCTACCAAGCCAGGTAATTACCAGATACTGTACGGCCCTTCTTCAGACGATGCATCACTGCAGTCGCTGCCATTCGTTGTTTCTTAAAGATTTTTAAGAAAAATTTGTCATTCAAATTGAAAAAGACTACCTTTGCAGTCCTATTGTCGGAAAATATATAAAAGAATAAGATATGAAAAGAACATTTCAACCTTCAAACCGCAAGCGTGTCAACAAGCACGGCTTCCGTGAGCGCATGAGCTCAGCCAACGGCCGTCGCGTACTTGCTTCACGCCGCCGTCATGGACGCAAGAAACTCACTGTCTCTTCAGAGGAGAGGTGGTAGTCTTTTCCAAGACTCAAACAATAAGAGGACAGTCGAATGGCTGTCCTCCTTTTTTTGCCCTTCTCTGTATCCGCCATAGCCGCGGCAGGACAGCCGCTCCACTGACAAGCAGCCTTCGGCGAAACGCTCCGCTTGCTGTCCTGCTGCGTCATATAATAAAATATGAATGGTAAAACAGTAATTATTTATTGAAAATCATTATATTTGTATCAAAGCACAAATGATATGAAAAAAGCCATCCAGTTCGCCGTCATTGTCTGCCTTTTCTCCTGGGCGATGTTCGGCATATTCTACGCCTTCAGTGGAGGAGATGTCAAGTCAAATCAGATCCTGTTCACTCTGTTCGAAATGCTGTATATGTGTTTTCCGTTGATAGTGGCCTTGGTACTGCAGAAAATCAGCGGGGAGAAGCCGTCTAGCACGGGCCTGTTGAATTTCAAACTGTCGTGGGCCTGGCTGGTCGGAATGCTGATACCGGTGCTGGCGGTGTTTTTATGCATACTCATTTCAGGCCTCATTCCTGGAGTGCATGTCGAATATGGGGCTGAACAGTTGATTTCTCAGTTCGGACTGGACGAGGATACATCTGCGACTGTAGCATCTCAGATCGAGTCCATGTCCCCGGCGGTCATGATATTGTCCGGTCTTCTGAGCGGTCTGATCGCGGGCTGTACCATCAACGCCCTCTTTGCCTTCGGCGAGGAATATGGCTGGCGCAACTATCTTGTCAAAGCCCTTGAGGGCTGCGGATTCTGGAAAAAGTCTATTTTCATAGGCCTTGTATGGGGCATCTGGCACGCTCCGCTCATCCTCCAGGGACATAACTATCCTCAGCATCCGGTGGCTGGTGTGGCGTTGATGTGTGTCTTCTGCGTACTGTTGGGTGCAGTTGAACTCTACTTCGTCCTGAAGACGAACTCAGTTTTTCCTGCCGCCATCATTCACGGCACTTTCAATGCCATTGCAGGATTCGTCCTGTATTTCGTACAGGGGGGCAATGACCTCACCGTCGGCATGACCGGTGTCGCGGGATTTGTCTCCATGGGCATTGTGCTGGCGGGCATATATTTCTATGACAGACATGTCAGCGGGGACAGGATAATGAGTGCTTGATTTAGATTTCTTTTTGTATATTTACAAAAATTTACTGACATGAAAAGAATCATACTGTTTATCACCATTGCCGTCATAGGTGCGATGTCCCTGTCTTCATGCGCCACAATGCTCCCGACACGCTTCGAGACTTTCGCAAACAATGTCGAGAACAATTCCGACAACTACAATCTCCGGAAGTGGGAGAGGAAGAACGCGAAGTTCCTGAATCTCTGCGAGCAGTACAAGGACAACTTCACTCTCTATTCAGGCCCTCAGAGACGCAAGATCCACAGTTCCATGGTTACTTATGCCAAGACTGCCGCCAAGTCCGGTGTCATCACCGTCACGGATGTCGTAAGTGACATCACTGAGCAGATCGGCGGCCTGGTGGAGGACGCAAAGGCTCTTTTCGAGGAACTCGGACTGAAAAAGAAGGCACCAGCGACGAACTAGATCATTCAGCAGGCTCTTCTATACGGCAGCGGACAAGTTTCGCTGCCGTTTCTTTTTTCAATATGCCAGCCCTGGCGAGTCCTTCCACCGTGAGTGCCTCGCGAGGATTGTTCTCCCTGAAGACAACGACTCCGTGAGCGGCATAGCGACCTATGTACGGATGCTTCTCAAGTTCCTTCTCATCTGCGCTCCACAGCGGATAAGGCTCGCATTCCCCGACGGTTATCAGGTCTTTCAAAGCGTCATATCTCTCCTGGTCGAAACGATAGATATCCATCAGCTGCTCCGGGTAGGAGTACCCATTGAGCTCCTCCCTGTAACTTACCATCCTGGCGGCATAGTACGGACCTATTCCCGGCAGGGTCTCGAATAATGCTGAATCCGCGGCGTTGATGTCCACTTTCGGTATCCTGATGTATGGCTCAAGTCTCTTGAAGACCGAGTCTGCCACCACGAAGGACTTGGCGAAGTCGGACGGTCTTCTGAACCTTCCACCCTTCTCGCGGTAGTTGATGATGGACTGAGCCTGCTTCTCGCTGAACCCGAGTCTGACGAGTTCCTCAAGCCCGGCGGTGTTGGGATTGAACGGGAAACTCTCCACGACTCTTCCGCGGTGCTTCTCCCAGACTGCTTCAGCAGTGGGGGAGTGTCCGGAACTGCGCCTGATGCTGATAGTCCCCTGTTCCGCAGTCGTGTCAGGAACGGATGCAGAAACCATTTTCTCCTCGAGGAGTTCCCGCGCAAGAGCCTTGTCCACGACATAAACCGTGTCGGGAGCATCCCTGTTGCCCGCGATGCGGGTGACCGCTGCAGTGTGAATGAACAGTGCCGCCTGGTATCCGATGATAAGAAACGCCAGCGCTATCGCTCCTACTTTGAACGATGCGGTGACTCTGATTTTTGATGATTGTCTGTCCTTCCCCTCCATCTCTCTCTGCTGATTAGAATAATTGTCAGTCTTCTTCCTGTTCTGAAGGCTGTCTGTATTTGTTGCCCGGGGCCTTTTTCTTTTCCTCAGCCCCCGCGACGACTATCACTATCTCGCCTTTCGGCTCGTGCTCCCTGAACCATCCCGCCACTTCGGCAAGAGTTCCGCGCCTGTGCTCCTCGTGTACCTTTGAGATCTCGCGGGCGACAGAGCACCGGCGCTCCGGCCCGAAGAACTCCGCAAGCTGTTCCAGGGTCTTCACCAGCCTGTACGGAGACTCGTAGAACACCATGGTCCTTGTCTCTGATGCAAGCGTCTCCAGCAGGGACTGGCGGCCCTTCTTCTGCGGCAGAAATCCTTCGAAGCAGAATTTGTCGCATGGCAGACCAGATGACACTATAGCCGGGATGCATGCAGTCGCTCCAGGAAGTGTCTGAACTTCAATTCCTTCGTCTGCGCAGGCACGCGCAAGCAGGAAACCAGGGTCGGAGATGCCCGGTGTGCCGGCGTCGCTTATCAGCGCCACATTCAGCCCACCGAGGATTCTGTCCTTTATCATCTCCACGGTCTGATGTTCGTTGTATTTATGGTGTGACTGGAGCTTTCCGTGTATGTCATAGTGGTGCAGAAGGACCGAACTTGTCCTGGTGTCCTCTGCAAGTATGAGGTCAGCCTCTTTCAGCACGGATACCGCCCTGAAAGTCATGTCGTCAAGATTCCCGACCGGAGTGGGGACTATGTAAAGCACTCCCGCCATTATCTGAGCTTCCTCCTGACGGCCATCATCAGTCTGTACACGATGTCGGAGTTGAAGTTCCAGTCAGGATGGTTCTGACGCAGGTACTCCTCGGCTTCCGCAAATGAAGACATGGCGTTGAGGGAGGACAGCGCATCCTGGAAAGCCATCGGATCTTCCTTGAAGAGGGTGTTGATGAGCAGTACCCTGTCATTCAGTGAGATGGCGCTTATGATGTTCTTGACAGGGGTGCCCGGGATGGCGGTCTTCCATGCGCATTTTTCGCTCATGACATCCATCACCGCCTTCCTGCCGGCCTTTTCCTGCTTGTCATTGATGCTCTCCTTTGGAGCCTCGAACACGCTTTCTTCTATGGCTGGCACCTCGGCTTCTTCGACCTTTTCAATCTTTTCAACTTTTTCAATCTTTTCGACCTCAGGAACCGTCACTTCAGGCTTCTCCTCCACAGGAGCCTTTTCCTCAAATGTCTCGACACCAAGGTCCTCGTCATCCAGGGAGATGTCGATAGGACCCATGTCAACGGGTTCTTCCACAGGGATTTCAGCCATGACCTCCTCTTCCGGTTCAGCCTCGACGGACGCGATCCGTGATTCAAGTTCTGCCACCTGTGCCTTGAGGGACTCGAGTGATTCCCTTATCTCTGTTAAAATATCTGAACGGCTTTTCTCCATAAGTCTTAATTTATTATATTTGCGTCAGCAATCACAAATTACGCAAATGTTTTCGGAAAATACAATAAAAACGGGCTGCGTTGAAGTCATTTGCGGCTCCATGTTTTCAGGTAAGACAGAAGAACTTATCCGCCGTCTCAAGAGGGCCCAGTTCGCCAATCAGAAAATAGCCATCTTCAAGCCTACGATAGACAACCGCTATTCCGATGTGGATGTAGTCTCGCATGATCTTCACAGCCTGACGTCGACCCCGGTCAGCACACCTGTCAAGATGCTTGAGATCGGAGATGATGTAAAAGTGGTGGGCATAGACGAGGCTCAGTTCTTCGACGCGAGTCTCATCGATGTGGTCCAGACACTTGCGAACAGGGGAGTGAGGGTGATTGTTGCAGGTCTTGACACTGATTATCTCGGTAAGCCTTTCGGACCTATGCCGGCTCTGATGGCGATAGCCGAGGATGTGCAGAAAGTCCACGCCATCTGCGTGAAATGCGGCAACCTCGCCAACCATTCGCACCGTCTTTCGTCCAGCACCAAGCTCGTGGAACTCGGCGAGAAGGACATCTACGAGCCTCTCTGCCGCCAGTGCTACAATGCTGCCAGGGCGGAGGAGCTCAAATCGCAGAAATAATCATTCCTTGATCATTTTCTTTGCCTGTTCAAGAGCGTCTATCACACGGTCGCACCAGGCATCGAATTCCGGGTCTTCAGTCTGATACTCCGGATGAGCGAGTATGTTCTCGATGGTCATGCGTATTCCCTGCTCGAAACGCACTGTCGGCTGGAACCCCGGTACGGCTCTTTTCAGTTTCGAGTTGTCGAAAATCACGCACCAGGACTTGTCACCGGTGAGTTCGCCCTTGAAATCGTACGGGGCTGTCTCGTCAAGGAAGTCAGAAGCGACATAGTATGGCTTGAACTCGACTCCAAGGACATCCGCGATGGTCTGGTAGATCTGGTTCCAGGTCAATGTCTCGTCATTGGTGATCTGGAACGCTCCGCCGATGGCGTGAGGATTGCCCATAAGCCCGATGAAGCCCTTTGCGAAATCTGAGTTGTGGGTCATGGCCCAGAGGGAGGTGCCGTCTCCGTGAAGTATCACTTTCTTGCCCTGAAGCATTCTCCGGGCAACCTGCCAGGATCCTTTGTCTCCGTGCACTGCCAGAGGGATGGCTCTCTCGTCGTAAGTGTGGCTCGGACGTATGATGGTCACAGGGTAGCCTTCCTCGCGGTGTTTCTTCATGAGGAACTCCTCGCAGGCGATCTTGTTCCGGGAGTACTCCCAGTATGGATTCACGAGTGGTGTGCCCTCGGTGATGTACGGGCTTGTGGCGGGTTTCTGGTATGCCGATGCGGAGCTTATGTACATGTACTGCCTGGTCCTGCCGTTGAACAGTCTCCAGTCTCTTTCCACCTGCTCCGGCACGAAACCTATGAAATCGCAGACGCAGTCCCATTTCATTCCTTCGAGTTTCGCGGCCACGTCAGCCTCGTCGTTTATGTCAGCCTTGATGATGTGCACGTTCTCCGGGATGACCTCTGAGCGCGTGCCTCTGTTGAGAAGCCACAGTTCCCATTCGTTCCCGCTTGCTATTTCCTTTGTGATGGCGGTGCTGATCTTGCCGGTTCCGCCGATGAAGAGAGCTTTTTTCATAATTGCAGTACAGTTGTTTCACGAAATATACGAAAAGTTTGATTAAATTTGTGTGTAACCCAACAAGAACGTCTCCACTATGAAAGCCAAGTTCATCTTCCTCGCAGCAGCCCTTCTTCTCTCGTTTTCGGCCGCAGCCCAGCCCGAAGTCCCGGAATACATGGTCTTTGCCGGCGATACTGTACGTTTCGACAGGGGCGACCTCAGGGAAAGGATGGACCGCGAGATACTCACATTCTGCTACATGCACTCTACTTCCGTGCTGATGATCAAACGGGCCAACAGATATTTCCCGCAGATAGAACCTCTGCTGAGGCTCCAGGGAGTTCCTGACGATCTCAAATACCTGATGGTCATTGAGAGCAACTTGGACCCGAAGGCTCAGTCTGCAGCCGGGGCCGCAGGCCTGTGGCAGTTCATGAAGGAGACCGCGAAAGAGTACGGACTGGTCGTGGACTCGGAGGTGGATGAGAGGTACAATGTGGAGAAGGAGACCCTTGCGGCATGCAGGTATCTGAAGCGTGCGTATGAGAAATTCGGTGACTGGATGACGGTGGCGGCCAGTTACAATGCCGGCCAGGCGGGTATCTCCAAACGGCTTTCAGACCAGCATCAGAATTCGGCTCTTGACCTGTGGATGGTAGAGGAGACTTCCCGTTATATGTTCAGGATACTGGCGGCCAAACTGTATTTCGCCAATCCTTCCGCCTTCGGCTTCAATTTCACGGCTGAGGACCTCTATCCTTATATTCCGCCCCGTGAGGAAGTCACTGTGTCAGGCCCGGTGGCAAGTCTGGTCGACTTTGCTGAAAAGCATGGGGTGAGCTATTATGACCTGAAGCGGGAGAACCTGTGGCTCCGCGATTCTAAACTTGTCAACAGCGCCCACCGCACTTACAATATCGCGATTCCGGATCTGGAGGCTGAACGCTATGACCCTTCAAAAACGAAAGTGCACAGCAGGGCTTGGGTGAGACCGATAGGTTTCAAATAGTGCTCAGAGCACGTCCAGGTCCAGACAGACGCCGGCTCTGACGATGGAGAACGGCCAGTCGTCCAGACCTTTTCTCCAAGTGATGAAGGGGGAGACTTTCCCGAAATGTGCGGCTGCTTCGAGAGAGAGGCTTTTCGGCGCGTCGCCGGACAAGTCGCTTTTCTTCTTCTCTAGTCCGGTGTACTGCCCGTATTCAGCTGACAATGTGATGATTCTGCTGCGGTACGAGGTTTTAACCCCGAGCATCAGCGCATCGTTCTGAGAACCTCTGTCTATCTGCCAGCACAGGAAGCCGGCGGTGGCGGAGATTCTGAAAGCACTGCTTTCTCCGAGCGGGATGTTCTTGCCGGCGGAGATGTCGAAGAAATACCCCGTGGCGTCATAGTGCCTGGCCATCTCGTATTTGTCTCCTGTCGCGGACTGAGTAGCCGCTCTGAGGGCGATCGACGGGCGTTTTCCGCTTTCCTTGAGGACAAGCATGTCAATGCTGAAATATACATTGCCGGCTGACTCTTCTTTCAGCGGATACTGCTCCGAGACCCTTCTGGCGGCACGGGTCTGTGGGGTGTCGTTGAACCATTCGTGCATCTCCCCCCACACGCTGAGCGTGGCTCTGTCGGTCCAGAGCGGGACGCTGGCCCTGAAAGTCGCGGCTCCGGTCTTGTCCAGACAGTCCTTCCCGGCCAAAGTCCCGGCAGCATAATCTCCTGACATCTCAAGGTGCAGGGTGCTGCAGATCCCGCCTTCGAGCAGTTCGGGTACGGGAAATGCATACGGCCCGAAGTATTCCGGACTGATGTATGAAATGCCGTGCTGCTCTTTCTCTAGGGGAACTTGTGCCCCGGCGGTGCCGCAGAACAAGATAGATGTGGCTATGAGAATCTTCTTCAGCATGGGGTTTGTAAAGAATATTATTACAATTCGTGATCTAGCAGGACAAGCACATCATTTTCGCACAGGATGGTGTCGCCGTCAGGGATTATTCCTTCCTCTCCACGCTTGATCATCACTACCAGAGACTTGACATGGTCCGGATGGTCCTTGATCCTTTTTCCTATCCAGGCGCTGTTCTTCGATATCTGATGCTCCTTGAGACTTGCCTCAGTCTCGTTCTGATAAGTCTTGCTGCAGAAAATCACCCTGTCCCCGGCATTGAGCACAGTGTGCCCATTCGGCACAATGTGCTGCTTTCCCCTGATGACCATGGTGATGAGCATTTCCTTCGGCATGCCGAGATCCTTGATGGACTTCCCGTTCCAAGGGCAGTCCTCGCGTACGTCAATACGTCCGAAGGACACCTCGGTGGTCTCGCTGAAGTCGCTGAAGGTCCTCATGATGTCCTCGTTCATGTCCGTCATGCCGAAGGCCTTGGCAGCCCACGGGATGAGCGAGCCCTGAAGCGAGATGGAGATGAGAACGATGATGAACACGACGCTGAATATGTCATGGTCGAGCGCCGCGCCCTGGTTGATGGTCATGATGGCGAACACGATGGAGGCCACACCTCTCAGGCCGACGAATGACACCAGGCCTACCTGCTTCGCAGGGTATTTGTGGAACGGGGAGAGTATGGAAGTGACAGCCAGAGGGCGTGCAACAAGCGTGAGGAACAGGAATACAGCCACTGCCGGGATGACTGATTCAAGCAATGGCATCTTTGCGGCCACAAGGCCGAGTATGAAGAATAGTGCTATCTGCATCAGGCTTGTTACTCCGTCGAAGAAGCCTATCAGGGCCTTCCTGCCGTGGAATTCGTTGTTCCCCAGCACTATTCCGACGATATAGGTGCTGAGATAGCCGTTACCGCCGATGACACAAGGGATGGCATATCCGAGGATGGCGATGGCGAGGATGAAAAGGGAGTTGAAACCATCCGGAAGTCTGTTGCGCTTCAGGAGGAACAATGCTCCCTGCGAAATCAGCAGACCACAAGCGGCGCCGAATATGAGCTGCTTGAATATCATGCCCACCACCATTCCGCCGGAGGCTGTGCCGCTGAGCACGGCAAGCATCACGACTGTCAGCATGTAGGAACAAGGGTCGTTCGAGCCGCTTTCAATCTCCAGCATCGGGGCGGTGTTGTTCTTCAGACCCATCTTGTGAGAACGTAGAATGGAGAACACGGTGGCCGCGTCTGTCGAGCTGATCACCGATCCCATGAGAAAACTTTCCGCCCATCCCCATCTCAGGGCGAAATGGCAGAAAAGCCCCAGTATCGCAGCAGTAAGGAACACCCCCACAGTGGCCAGCATTCCAGCTTCGACGGCCACAGGCCTTGCGGATTTCCAGCTTGTGCCGAATCCACCGTAGAACATTATGAAAATGAGAGCAATGGAGCAAAGGATCTCCACATTCCCGGTGGTGCCGGCGTTGAACTGTTCATAACGTCCGAACAGCATTCCAAGGAATATGAAAAGCAGGAGGACGGGGACTCCGACTCTGCTTGACACCTTGTTGAGGAAAACGCAGATGAAGATTATGACAGCTATGACGATGAGGTATTTGACCATAAAGACAGGAATCTCGGATTTGTGCCTGTTGCAAATTTAGGCATTTTTGTTTATATTCGAAGAAATATCCTTAACGGGCGAAATTATGAAATCTGTTTATTCCAACACCACGAACCCGATTCGTGCCAAATGGTTTGCCGGCATTTTCATTTGCCTGTGCCTGGCACTTGCAGTCCTCTACTGGTTTGTCGATTTTGATGGTATCAACCTGTTCACGCTGGGCGTCCAGTCTGCTTTTTGGATATATTTCATCCTTTACAGTTATTTGAACAAAATTGTGGTGGATGAAGACGAGATGATCCTGTATAACAGCAACACCAGCAAATATCCCATAAAAATCCAGGCCATTTCATACATTACCTTCAAAGAGAGCAAGAAAGGCAGGTACCGTTCGCTGTTCGTCCATGACAATGATGTTCATTATCTGGATCTTCATACCTCGAAGAAGAATGCCCTTACGATAGCCGACCAGCTGCTGAAACTCAATCCGGCCATCGAGGTAAGACATCAGAATTACCTGTGACATTCTGTTTCGAGAATCATCTTCAGATACTTTTCTCCGAACGCGTGGATCTCCCGGTCTTCCTTGAACCCCAGCTCGGCATAATAGCAGCGAAGGTCAGGCTTGCTGCACTCGGCGATTAGAGAGAACCTGCTGAATCCTAGATTCCTGCCTGCTGAAATGGCATCCTTTATCAGACAATGCCCTATGCCGTATCCGCGGAATTCCGGACGCACGGCCATGGAGTCAAGGTAGAATTCTCCCGGACCGGTCTCTTCCTCGGAGTCGTCCATCGACCTGCCGGCTTCCCTGAAATACCTGAAAGTGCGTTCTCTGTTCTCGAGATAGGTGCCTCCGTCATAAGATATCAGGCAGCCTGCCGGCACTTCTCCCACCTCCGCGATCCTTGCGTTCCGCCATGAATACAAGGTGTCGTCAAGGGAGCAGACCTTGAGGGCGATTTCATTCTCCACAGATTCGTGCTTGAAATCGTACAGGTCGACGGATGCTAGCATGCACTGTGCCACGAATGGGACGTCCTCCCTCGTGGCCTGGCGTATCAGCAGCTGTCCGTCTGGTATTGTCATTTCCCTGCAAATATAAGCCAAAATACCGTTTTAACTCAGATTTATTTGTTATTCAAAACCAAAATCGTAAATTAGCGAATTAAATCCGGTACTTTCGGAAATAGTAGTGTATATGGACATATCTTCAACATCGAATTCCCAGGTTCAGATAGCGGAAGTCGCTACTCGAATAAAGGAAATGCGTGCGATCATGGGTCTCTCGCGCGCTGAAATCGCAGAAATGACCCAGATCAGCGAGGAGCAGTACGACCTCTATGAGTCGGGTCGCGAAGACCTTCCTTTCTCTTTCATCTACAGCTGTGCACGAATCTTCAAGATGGAGCTTACCGAGCTGCTTGAAGGAAACAATGCCAGACTGTCCTCCTACACTATCACTCGCCGTGGGAAGGGACAGCTTACGTCCAAGGAAGAAGGCATCGAGATCAGCAACATGGCCCCTCTCTTCAGAAAGAAAGTTGCAGAGCCATATTGGGTCACATACAAGTATTCAGAAGAACTCCAGAATCTTCCTATTCATACAGATGTCCACAACGGACAGGAGTTCGACCTTGTGATCAGCGGCCAGCTGAAGGTCAAGATCGGCGAGCACTGCACCATACTCGATGAAGGTGACAGCATCTACTATGACTCTTCCACCCCTCACGGAATGATAGCTACAGGCGGCAAGGACTGCACCTTCTGCGCTGTAATCCTCCCTGGAGAGAAGACAGGTTACGATGAGTCCGAGGTTGCAGGCACGCTTTCACCTGACAAGCTCACCGAACCTCTGGCAGTCGAGGATTTCGTCAAGGTCCAGGTCGACAAGCAGGGAGTTCCTGAAAAAGTCACTTTCCAGAACGAGGAGAACTACAATTTCGCATTCGATACCATCGACCGCATCGCCGACGCCCATCCGGACAAGAAGGCGATGATATATGTTGGTGACGATTTCAAGGCCAAAACCATCACTTACGGAGATCTGAAGAAGAATTCAAACCGTTGCGCGAACTATTTCACCTCGATCGGCATAAAGAAAGGCGACCATGTGATGCTCATCCTGAAGCGCCACTGGCAGTTCTGGTATGCCATCCTCGGACTGAACAAGATAGGTGCGGTCGCCATCCCGGCCACCAACCAGCTGAAGGAGCATGACCTCAGTTTCCGATTCACCAAAGGAGATGTCAGCGGCATCATCTGCACTTCTGACGGAGACCTCGCTGACCAGGTGGACAGCGCTCTGGAGAAATATGACGGCATGAAGGTGAAGGTCATCACCGGCGGAAGACGTGAAGGCTGGAGGTCATTCGACGATGACTACGAGATGTTCAGCACCCATTACTCCCGCAGGGAGGACACTCCGAAGGGCAATGATATCATGCTGATGATGTTTACTTCCGGTACCTCGGGATACCCGAAACTTGTCATGCATACTTACAAATATGCCCTCGGACACTATATCACAGCAAGATACTGGCATGGCGTGGATCCTGACGGAGTGCATTTCACCATCTCCGAGACAGGCTGGGGCAAGGCTCTCTGGGGCAAGCTCTTCGGCCAGTGGATGTGTGAAGGATGCATCCTGGTGTATGATTTCAACAAGTTCAATGCGGCCAATGTCCTGCGCATCGTCTCCAAGTACAAGGTTACTTCATTCTGCGCACCTCCTACGATGTACAGAATGCTTCTCAAGGAGAATTTTGATGAATATGACCTCTCTTCCGTCAAGGAGGCCACGACAGCGGGTGAGGCTCTCAACACCGAGGCATACAACCAGTTCGAACGTGCCACCGGTCTGAAGATCCGTCAGGGCTTCGGACAGACCGAAACCACTCTCTGTATCGGCACGCTCCGTGGCATGCAGAACAAGGAAGGCTCCATGGGCAAGCCTCTTGCTCATTTCAATATCGACATCATCAACAGGGAAGGCAAGTCCTGCGCATCCGGAGAGTCCGGTGAAATCGTCCTTAGCATGAAGGACGGTGGTCCTGTAGGACTGGCGAAAGGCTATTACAACGACCCTGATGAGAATGCCGAGAAGTGGTGCGACGGCTGGTATCATACCGGTGATGCGGCATGGAAGGATGAGGATGGCTACTACAGGTACATCGGCCGTGTGGATGATGTCATCAAGTCCTCAGGCTACCGTATCGGACCTTTCGAGATCGAAGATATCATTCTCAAGCTCCCTTATGTACTTGACTGTGGCGTATCGGCTGCTCCGGACGAAGTGAGAGGACAAGTGGTCAAGGCCAGCATCGTCCTTGCTCCGGGAGTCGAAGGCACGGACGCCCTCAAGAAGCAGATCCAGGAATATGTCAAGAGCCATACGGCTCCTTACAAGTATCCGAGGATCATCGTGTTCAAGGATTCACTTCCAAAGACCATCAGTGGAAAGGTAATAAGACATTTACTATAATATGGCAAAACTTACATTCAACTCAGATTTTTGCAAGGGCTGCGGACTCTGCGTGGAGGCCTGCCCGAAAGGATTGCTCTATATCGACAAGAACAGTCTCAACTTCAAAGGTTACAACTACGCCGCCATCAGTGACCAGTCGGCGTGTATCGGCTGCGCGTTCTGCGCATCCATGTGTCCGGATTGTATAATTAAAGTAGAAAAATAACTGAATATGGGAAACAAAGTATTGATGAAGGGTAATGAAGCCCTGGCAGAATCCGCTATCCGTTCCGGTTGCAGATTCTACTACGGCTATCCTATTACCCCGCAGACAGAGCTTGCCGAATATATGGCCAAGCAGATGCCTAAGAGAGGCGGGACTTTCCTCCAGGCGGAAAGTGAGATTGCCGCCATCAGCATGGTTTATGGCACATCAGCTGCCGGAAAGCGCGTCATGACGTCATCCTCATCTCCTGGTATCTCCCTCAAGCAGGAGGGTATCTCCTATCTGGCAGGAAGCAACCTTCCGGCAGTGATCGTGAATGTCCAGCGCGGCGGTCCTGGCCTCGGAGGCATCCAGCCTTCCCAGTCAGACTACTGGCAGGCTACAAAGGGCGGCGGACACGGTGACTATCATCTCATCGTCCTTGCCCCTTCAACAGTTCAGGAGATGGCAGACCTCACTTTCCTTGCATTCGACCTCGCTGACAAGTACAGAGTGCAGGTTATGATCCTCGCAGACGGTACTGTCGGCCAGATGATGGAGCCGGTCGAGCTTCCGGACCCTGTTGTCAACGAGTATGACAAGCCATGGGCTCTCAGAGGCAACAACGGCGCCAAGTCCAAGGTCATCACTTCTCTTTCCCTCTCTCCTGAGGAGCTTGAGCAGTGGAACTACAACAACTTTGACAAGTATCATGAGATCGAGGCCAACGAACAGCGCGCCGAGGAGTTCATGATGGATGATGCTGAGGTCTGTGTCGTCGCATTCGGCATTTCAGCCCGCGTCTCCCGCAACGCCGTCCTCGCCGCTCGCGCGAAGGGTATCAAGGCCGGAATGATCAGACCGATCACCCTTTATCCTTTCCCGACCGATGTCCTCAAGAAGGCGGCTTCCCATGTAGACCGTTTCATCAGCGTCGAGCTCAATATGGGACAGATGATAGATGATGTGAAGCTTGCAATTGACTGCAGCAAGCCTGTATCTCTCTGTAACCGTGTCGGTGGTGTCATCGTCACCCCTGAAGAAGTACTTGCAGCCATTGAAAAAGGAGAATAGTCATGATAGTATTTGAAAAACCAAAGTCACTCAAAGACGCGACTTTACACTATTGTCCGGGTTGCGCCCACGGCATCGTCCACAGAATAGTGGCGCAGACAATCGACGAACTTGGCATCCAGGGACGTACCATTGGCATAGCACCTGTCGGATGCTCAGTCTTCGCATATAATTACTTCGATGTTGACATGATTGAGGCTTCTCACGGAAGAGCTCCTGCTGTGGCCACCGGCATCAAGCGCGCCGACCCGAGCAAGATCGTGTTCTCTTATCAGGGAGACGGTGATCTCGCATCCATCGGTATGACCGAGACCGTTCACACCGCTGCCCGCGGCGAGAATCTCACCATCATTTTCATCAATAACGCCATCTACGGAATGACTGGCGGCCAGATGGCTCCTACCACCCTTGAAGGTCAGGTGACCACCACCTCTCCTTATGGACGTGACCCTCATCTGGTGGGCTATCCTGTCAAGGTGAGCGAACTGCTCTCCACCCTCGAGTGCCCTTACTACATTGAGAGAGTCGCCGTCAACAACGTGAAGAACGTGAAGCGTGCTGAGAAGGCCATCAAGAAGGCTTTCCAGAACCAGATCGACGGAAAGGGATACTCATTCATCGAGGTTGTCGCCGCTTGCCCTACAAACTGGCATATGGATCCTGTCAAGGCCAACCAGTGGGTTGACGAGGCCATGATCCCATACTATCCGCTCGGAGTTTACAGAGACAAGGACGCAAAGTAAAGGAGGAACGATTATGAAGACTACATCTATTCTTATAGCCGGATTCGGCGGTCAGGGAACTCTTTTCGCCGGCAAGGTGCTTGCCCAGGCAAGTCTTTTCAAAGGACTGGAGGTCACATGGCTTCCTTCATATGGCCCTGAGATGCGTGGAGGTACCGCGAACTGTGGTGTCATCATCAGCGAAGATGCCATCGGTTCCCCTATCGTCAACCATCCAGATGTCCTCATCGCTCTCAACAAGCCATCTTTCGAGAAATACGAGAAGATGACCCAGCCGGGAGGATATATCTTCGTGGATTCTTCTCTCGTCGATTCCAAGAGCGACCGTGACGATATCAAGGTTTTCTATGTCCCTGCAACTGAACTTGCCCAGGCTGAAGGTAACGGAAGCCTTTCCAACATCGTGCTGGTCGGCAAGGCTCTCAAGGAGACCGGTCTTTTCACAGAGGAGGAGATATTCGCTGTGCTGGACAAGATCATACCTGAAAAGAAGATCGCCCTCAGGGAGCTGAACAAGAAGGTGCTCCACAGCGGCGCTGCAGCAGAATAATATTTCGAATAATAGCTTGAATCCCCGGGAACTGTGTGGTTCGCGGGGATTTCTTCATATATTGAGTCTTCGCCGGGTGATTCCGTGTGCGCTGAGGTGCGTTTTCGCCCCTGGCTTGACCCGGAATCTGGGATCCTGAGTCAAGCTCAGGATGACGTTTTTCCTTTCGGCCTGTTCCGTGTGCGTAGATAATTATTGGAAGGGTGGCGGGATTTGTCCGGCTGGAGCCGGCCACATCCCGGGTTCTCCGAGAGCAATCAACATCCGGATGAGGCCGATGGCCTCAAATTATGTGTATGTGCACATACACATAAATGCCGCACTTTCGTGCGGCATCCGGATTATTGATTGCATTGCGCGGAGAGATCGGGATTCGAACCCGAGATACCCTTTTGGAGTATACACGCTTTCCAGGCGTGCCTCTTAAGCCACTCGAGCATCTCTCCTTTGAGGTTACGGGTGCAAATATAATCAAAAATATATTAACTTTGTATTTATGGAGATGATTTATGATCCGCTGAGACGGAAGGATGTGCCCTTGACTCCGGAGGAGAAGGTGAGGCAGTGGTTCATCGACCTGCTGCACACTTCCGCCGGAGTTCCGAACCATCAGATGATGAGCGAGGTGGCGCTTCAGTACGGATCAGGCAAGAACTGGAGGGCGGACATCGTCATTTACGGTCACGGGGGCGTCCCGATGGGGATAGTTGAGTGCAAGAGGCCTGACGTGGAACTCACGAAAGAGGTCCTCGAGCAGGCTCTCCGCTACAATGCTGTCCTGAATGTCCCTTACCTTTTTCTCACCAACGGTCATCTCACTTATATCTGCCGCCGGAGCGGAAGCGGGTATGAGTTCCTGGACAAGGCTCCGGTCTATGAAGAAATGTTGAAAGAATGTCAACCATAACCACAGGGTTTCTTGACAGGCCCATTTTCAAGATAGTGTCGGAAGTGGCAGAAGAGACGGGGGTCAGAGCCTTTGTCATCGGCGGATATGTCCGCGACTGTTTCCTCGGGCGGCCATGCAACGACATCGACATAGTCGTTGAAGGCAGCGGTATCGACTTCTCGTCTGCTGTCGGGCAGAAAACAGGCAAGACAGTCTCGTATTTCAAGAACTTCGGGACTGCGATGCTCCGTTTCCATGGGGATGAAGTCGAATTTGTCGGTGCGAGGAAGGAGTCCTACCGCCGCGAGTCGCGCAAGCCTATTGTAGAGAACGGAACGCTCGAAGACGACCAGCTCCGCCGCGATTTCACCATAAATGCGATGGCTTTCAGCCTGCAGAAGGACAGTTTCGGCGAGTTGGTGGACCCGTTCGGTGGCATCAAGGACCTTGCCGCAGGCATCATCAGAACACCTCTCGAACCTGACACCACTTACTCCGACGACCCTCTGCGCATGCTCCGCGCCATCCGCTTCGCGACCAAGCTTTCCACTGAAGAACACCAGTTCACGATAGTCCCCGAGTCCATCGAATCGATGAAGAGGATGGGGAGCAGGATGGAGATCCTTTCGAAGGAACGCATCGTCGAGGAACTGAACAAGATGCTTGTCACCCCGAAACCGTCTATGGCTTTCCGGCTGATGGACGAGACAGGACTTCTCGAATATGTGTTGCCGCAGCTCTCGCTTCTGAAAGGAGTCGAGACCATCGAGGGACGCGGGCACAAGGAGAATTTCTCGCACACTCTCGCCGTGCTCGACAATGTTGCCGCAGCCGAGGTGGAGGCCATAAAGACAGGCACGCTCAAGGACTTCACTCCCGAACTGGACGGTGACGGATTCGTGGAGTCTGTGCGCACTGAACCGAATGTCTGGCTGCGCTGGGCCGCTCTCATTCATGACATAGGCAAGCCTGCCACCAAGAAGTTCGAACCTCAGACTGGTTGGACTTTCCATGGCCACGAGGTCGTGGGCGCGAAGATGGTTCCGAAACTCTTCAAGGGACTGATGATGCCGCTGAACGAGAAGATGAAATACGTCCAGAAACTTGTCAGGCTGCATCTGAGACCTATCGCGCTCGTGGATGACGGAGTGACGGATTCTGCCGTACGCAGGCTTATTTTCGATGCCGGCAACGACATTGATGACCTGATGTTGCTCTGCAATGCCGACATCACTTCCAAGAACCCTGTGAAAGTTGCGAGAATCAAGCAGAATTTCGAGCAGGTGAAGCAGAAGATGGTGGAGGTCGAGGCGAAGGACAGCATCCGCAACTTCAAGAATCCTATTACAGGCGAATATGTGATGGAGTTGTTCGGTATCCCTCCATGCCGCGAGATAGGCGAGCTGAAGGAATATGTGAAAGAGGCCATCCTTGATGGAATAATCGACAATGACTTCGAGGCTGCGGACAAGCTCATGCGCGAGAAAGCCTCGGAGATGGGACTTGCCCCCTGCAGATGAACCCACTTGTTGAAAACTATATTCAGTATGTCGCCTCCGTCCGCAGATATTCCCAGCGGACGGTGAGTATCTATTCCGATGTGCTGGAGGAGTTTACGGAGTTCTCTCTTGTGCAGTCAGGAGGTGACGAGGACATCACGGCATTCCTGACCCCTTCTTTCATAAGGAGCTACGAGGTTCATCTTCTGGATGAGAGGGGACTTGACGCAAGGACCGCCAACCAGCACCTCTCCGTTCTCAGCGGCTTCTGCCGTTATCTTATGAAGCAGGGGCGGCTCAGCGCCAATCCTGTCCGGCTGGTCACCCGCCCGAAGGTCTCGAAGCGCCTCCCCGATTTCTATCGCGATGAAAGCATGGAGGATTACTTTGCTCGCACCGAGCACTCAGTTTCCGTAGACGAACTTGAGATATTGAAGTCTTTCGGCTCTGATGCCCGTGGCGACAAAGCCGCCCGGGCAATGTACGAGCGTCGTCTCAGACGCCTGATAGTGTCTCTTCTCCATGCCACCGGCATACGTCGTGCGGAACTGGTCTCGCTTGACTTCGGCAGCGTGGACATGAGCAGGGGAGTGATGAAGGTCACGGGAAAAGGGGACAAGCCAAGAGTCGTCCCACTGATGCCTTCTGTCCGGGCTGAGTTGTCGCTCTATGAAGAAGCCGCGGAGTTCTTCTTTGGTGAGCCTTTCCGCCCTGACACCCCGCTTCTTCTGACCGCATCCGGTCACCGCATCTATCCTGTCTTTGTGGACAGGACGATAAAGGAGGAACTTGGAGGGGTCCCTGGAGTCACGGGAAGGAAGTCGCCTCACGTGCTGAGACATACACTTGCCACTGAACTTCTCAACGATGGCGCTGACCTGAATTCCATAAAGGAACTGCTCGGCCATTCGTCACTTGCCGCCACCCAGGTATATACTCACAACTCTGTCGAGAAACTCAAGAAAGTCTATGCCGAGGCTCATCCGAGAGCTAAAAAATAAAGAAGTGCGGCACTTGCTATTTCAGCACAATTATTGTATATTTACCAATGTTATCGTTTATTAACCGCCCCTTACGGGGATAAAACGGAGGTAAATATGGAGATAAAGATCAAATCCCTTAAATTCGACGCTGACCAGAAGCTGGTCGCTTTCGTTGAAAAGAAAGTTTCCAAACTTGAGAAATTCTATGAAGGAGTGGAGACCGTTGATGTGATTCTGTCATTGCTTCCTGATCCAGAGAACAAGAACGCCAAGATACAGATTCATGTTCCGGGCCAGGATCTCGTGATCGAGAAGAATGCCAAGACGTTCGAGGACGCTGTCACAGAGTGCGCTGATGCGATGAAGGAGAAACTTACAAGATTCAAGGAGAAACTTTATCAGTAGTCATAATAACATATCCGATATTTCTGGCCGCCCTTCGGGACGGCCTTTAAACTATTCCTTCTCACAGAGTGAAAGGAAATGTGAGCGGAGGACTGACCAGTCGTAGTATGGCCCTGAAACTGCAGGCACCCCTGCAATGGTGCGTTCCTGTTCGTTGTAGAGCATCTTTACGAGGATGGTGTCAGTCTTTCTGCTTTTGTAGAATATCATCTGAAAGTTTGACCCCATAGGTATCATTTCTCCAGCACACCATACTTCATGGGCTTGATTCTGGGGCATTTTCTTGTCCATTCCGTCAAAAGCGAGCAGTGTGGCGAAAGGAAGGAGCTGTGTGTCGTGGGTGAACCTGAGGTCAGCGGCACGGTGGCTTTCCGAGGACAATGCGGCATCCGCCTTTTCAATAAAGTCTTTCAGCATCCTTCTGCCTTGCTCGGCTGTTTTGTCCCCGTACAGGAGTGAGTTCGCATTCTGCGCATAGAACCTGTCGCTGTGGTCCGCGGCCAGGACGAAGATTTCATCTTCAGTAAGATACCGGTATATGTTCACATTATATTCCATCTCCATGGTCTCAGCGAGTGAAGCACAGTTGAACAGGTATTTCTCAAATTTATATGGGTCACAAAATTCTTTTGCCTGTGTAGTGGAGGTGAACAGTGAAGAGTACAGCCTTTCTGTGTCGAAATGCTCGGCAAGGTAGGCACGGCTGTCTGGCTCCACAGTGGTCTGAAGGCTTCTGCCCTTGCTGTCCCAGTGCATCAGGTAACGCATATATTTGTCCCCCGTGTCCATGGTAATCTTCAGCGATGGCTTTTCCTTTGCAATCTGCAGGCAGAAATTGGACATAGACAACACGCATCTTTGTACAGTGCTTGACACTGCGTCCACTTCGTCTCTCTTCTTCCCGGTGAAGACATCAGAAAACCTGTCCATCATCCTGGCGGATATCTGTCTATGCTCTTCGGCCCCGCGCTGAGTGAGCATCTCGTACATACCCTCGGAGTTGTCGTGAAGTGTCTTGATGTCGTTGAAAAGACTATTGCCCGTTGCAGTCAATATACCTGCCTCGGAAGCTTTGCCCAAAGTCTCCAAAACCACCTCGTACCCGTATCCTTCGTCGAGGTCATACCTGCTGCCGTGTCTCCCTGCGTGGGATACATAGAATGCCTTGTAACCTCTTGGAGCCGGGGTGTCATGCATGTCCCCATGTCTGTAGCTGTGATGAACTCCATTGATGAGAAATGGTTCATGTGTTATCCTTTCTCTCGTGAGCTGGGCGTCTGCCGGAATGTAGCAGGCGAAAAGGAGTGTGATGATGACTGTTTTCTTGATAATGTTCTTCATATCCGGTGTCATATCAGATAATTGGAAAATAATAGCAAAACCAGCGGGAAGTTGGAATCCCGCTGGTTCCCCAACATTAATACCATGCCCGTTGATAGGGCTGCTTCATTATTCAACGTTCCTGATAGGATTCTGGACCAGATTTGGGTTGCTGTCAAGCGTTGAACTGTGGAATGGGAATATATTGTCATCAATATTCTCTACAGTCTTGACTGCCGGCTTGCAGAACCATGACTTTCCATTATAAACATTCTGCCCGTTCTTGAGCTGGAAACGGATAAGGTCCTGACGACGGTGGCACTCACCCACGAATTCCCATGCGAGTTCGTCGAGGAGACCGCCGAGAATGATGTCGTCACCTCCTTCATCAGTCGTTATCCATTCATTGGCCACATCGTCCTTCTTGCCCTGGACATTGAGGTTGTAACGCATGCCATATTTGTAGCAGCTGCCACCTTTGAGCTGTTCAACTGTGACTGTGGCCTTCTCAGGGGCTGACTTGAAGTTACGGGCGCGAACCTGTGATACAAGTTCTGCAGCGACATCCTCCTGCTCACCGAGACGGAGGAGGCACTCTGCCTTGATCATAAGTGCATCGGCATAACGGAAGATGACGAGGTCATCTGAGTATGTGCCGTTGGATCCTGTTCCGATCTCATATTTTCTCATACGGGCTCCTTCGAATTCGTAAGCACCATCGATGCTGCCGAACTCCACTGTATAGCAGCATCCCGGAATTTCCTTGCCCTGAGCATCCACCTGCTGTCCCCAGAACCAGGTGTCTGAGAGGCGGGTGTCATCCTCATCATAGGTCTCGATGAACTGAGAAAGAGCACCAGCTCCTGAAGTGGCCCAACTGTCGAATCCGTAAGTGGCTCGGTTGGAGTTCGCGAGCCAGAGGTTTGCAAAAGAAAGACCGTACTCGTATGGATATTGGAATGGGAAGGTGAGAATCTGCTCAGGACTTCCTGAGATGTCATCCTTGAAGTTGTCCGTATAGTTGGCGGCTAAAGAGTAGAGGCCTGAATTGATGACGGCATTGACTTCTTCAAGAGCCAGTTTGTAGTAGCTCATGTCCTCAGCTTCGCCATATTTCTTGAACCACGCGTTGTAGTTCAGGTACATCTTGGCAAGAAGCATGTTCACGGTAGCATTGTTGACGACACCATATCCATTGTCATCCCCGCAGTTGCCGCGAAGTTCCTTGAGCTCGCCGATGATGAAGTCGAATGTTTCCTGTGGTTTGGCCTGGACAGGCATCCATCCGTCAGGATGGTCGTACTGGGTGTCCAGAGGAATGTTTCGCAGGAGATCGAAAAGGTTGTAGTACATAAGAGCGCGGAGGGCGCGAAGCTGATTGTAAGTCACCTGGTCAGCCTTAATCTGGTCGACTTCCATCATACGGTTGCATTCTGTAATGGCGGCGTATGAATCTGAATAGAAATCGCGTATGTGGCTGATCCCGTTGCTGAAGGTATGCTTGTGGAGAAGGATATAATATTTTCCCCAGCCGATACCGAGACGAGAAGGTACACACCACAGGTCTGTGGCCTCCTCTATGCCGGTGAGACCGTTCATCGCCGTGTATACTGAATGTACATTCTCGTAAACGGAAGCAAGCATGGCCTCAATGTCAGTGTCCTTGAATTCATAGGTCTCGGCAGCTATCTGGCTGTAGATAGTCTCGTCCAGATCAGTACAGCTGGCAGCAAGCGTGAGAGCGGCTGCAGCGGACATAATTATATTTATGAACTTTTTCATTTCGAATTAGAATTTGAGGTTTAGACCAAGTGTGAAAGTGCGTACCGGAGGGTAGTTGCTGGAGTATTCGTGGCCGAAGTACATCAAGTCGTCGTTTGAAAGTTCAGGGTCGAGACCCGAGTACTTTGTGATGGTGAAGAGATTGGCTCCGGAAACATAGACTCTGGCGCTGCTGATCCATTTGTTCTTGAGATTGAAATTGTAGCCGACAGCAGCATTCTTGAGCTTCACGAAATCACCGTTCTCAAGATGAGCGCTTGTCCATTGTTTAGAGTTCATCGCGCGGCCGAGAGCGTTTCCGTCTTCATACGGAGCATCGAGGAGACTCTTGAGATGGTTGTACTGTGTGAAATAGTAGCTTTCATACTGAACACGGTTCTCATTGAGGATCTTGAATCCGAACTGTCCTGTGAACTGGAGGCTGAGGTCCCAGTTCTTGTACTTGAAACTGTTGTTGAAGCCGAGATAGACATCAGGAAGTGCATGGCCGAGGACCTGGCAGTAATCCTCATTGTTGTCCATGCTTACGACATATTCCTCGGAATTGCCGGTGGCAGGATTTTCAATCATCCATTTTCCGTTCTCAGAAACTCCCGTTGACACGAGACCGTACCAGAGATCCACTCTCTTGCCAGTCTCAAGACGGTGCGTCCTTGCAGATGAGATGTCGCCGAAACCGCCGTTGTACTGATAGTTGTCAGTCTCGTAAAGATCGTTGGAAAGGCTGACAAGTTTGTTGGAGTTATGAGAAGCCGTGAATGTGAGATCCCAGCGGAAATCATTCTTCGCGACAGGAGTGGCATTGATTGCGACCTCAATACCTCTGTTCTTCATCACACCGACATTAGCGAGGGTCTCGTCATAGAGGTTCGGAGGTGTAGGCACGGCGTACCAGTAAAGCATGTCGCGTGTAGTCTTGTCGTAGTAGTCAAGAGTAAGGCCGAGACGGCTGTCAAGGATCTGGACATCAAGTCCTGCATTGAACTCTCCTGATTTCTCCCATTTGAGATCCGGGTTAGGGTTGGAAGCGATGGACATTCCCGGAAGCCAGGAACCGTCCTTGTAATAGTAACCGCCGTAGTTATAACGGGTAAGTGACATGTATGAGTCTCCAGGTATGACGCCGGTCACACCGTATCCTGCACGGACTTTGAGAACGTCTATCGCGTCGACATTCTGCATGAAACTCTCGTTGTGGATGTTCCATCCTGCGGAGACTGAAGGGAATGTACCCCATTTGTGGTTGGTACCAAACTTGGAAGATCCCTCGTGGCGAACGCTGACGAGGAGGTTATAACGGTTGTCATAGCCATAGCTGATACGACCGAAGAAACCTATGAGTGTGCTCTCTCCCTTGTAGGAACTCATGCTTGCCTGTCCTTCCTTGAGCGCGGAACCTATTGAGAGGTTGTTGGCTCCGAAGAAGAATGACGGGAAGTTGTAGTTGGTTGCGCTGAAACTGTAGTTCAGGTCGTTCTGCCAACTGTAACCGGCCAGAGCGTTGAAGCGGTGCTTTCCACCGAATTCAGCGTCGTAACTTGAGGTGAGTTCCAGAAGGTTCTGCTTGTAGGCAGAGTAGGACTGCGTCGCATATCCGGTGTATCCGTTCTTGATATTGCTGTAATCCACCTCATTGCGGAATGAGTCAGTGTGAGAGTTTGATTTGACGGTGGCGAGCTTGAGTGTAGTCTCCCAGCCTTTTACAGGCATCACGGTAAAGCTGCCGGTCAGTCGTGTCCTGTCATTCTTGTTACTTCCTTCGCGTCCCTTTATGTATGCTACAGGATTGTAGTAGTTGGTGGCAGAGAAGTTCTCGTAGTAAGAACCGTCCGCATTGTATACCGGTTCTGTCGGGTTGCGCAGTATAGCCTGATGATATACGCTGCTTGAACTTACGATATCGCTTTCTGTAGAACTGTTCTGAATGTCGAAACTGACTTTCAGAATATCGTTGAAGAGCCACTGGGATACTCCGGCATTGACATTCAGCGCCTCGTTGTAGGTGTCGATGATGGTACCCTGACGGTCGCGGTAGGTGGCGTCAGCGTAGAAGGTGGTGTTCTTCATGCCACCACTGATATTGATGTTATGGCTGTGGGTGAACGCTGTGCGTGTGATTTCTCCGAGCCAGTCTGTGTCTGCACCCTTGTCCTCGAGGTCAGTGTGGCCTGCACGGATATCAGCAACGTCCATGAACTCAAGAGTGTTGGCAAAGTCGGTGAGAGAGGCATATCCTGTATATGACGCCTTGACACTCTCGTTTCGCTTTGCACCCTTGGTCGTGATTATGATGACTCCGTTTGCTCCACGTGTTCCGTAGATGGCAGCTGCAGAAGCATCCTTGAGAACATCTATTGATTCGATGCTTTCCGGAGCCACAGTGTTCAGACTGCCTTCGATACCGTCAACGAGGACGAGAGGAGTCGTGCTGCCTTCAAGTGAAATGACACCACGCAGACGTATGGTCGATGTGGCGCTAGGGTCACCGCTGCCGTTGGCTATGGTGAGACCTGCGACTTTGCCCTGAATAAGTTCTCCGGCATCGCTGATGTTGCCGACGTTGAAATCATCAGCCTTTACGCTGGCCACGGCACTTGTTACGTCTCCTTTTCTTTGAGTGCCATAACCGATCACTACAAGTTCGTTGAGGAGATTGACATCTTCTTTAAGTATGATGTTGATGACGCTCTGTCCGACCACTGAAATTTCTTCGGTGGCAAATCCGATGCATGAGATGCTCAGGGTAGCGTTCTCGGAAATGTTCGCCAATGAAAATTTTCCGTCAATGTCTGTGACGGTTCCTTTGTTTTCTGCTCCTTTCACCATGATACTGGCGCCTATGACCGGCTGCTGCGTCTCATCTTTGACTGTTCCGGTCACTGTCTTTTGTGCCAGTGCTGGAATCGATGTCGCCAGCAGTAGGATCAAACACAAAAATTCTTTGATTTTCATAATTTGATTTTTTAATGTTAACTATTATTGGATAATTGTGGTTTCTTCTGTTTCCAGCTAAACACGAATGTGCTGAAATATTTTAGAATATTGCAGTAAAACAGTCCAAACTGTAATCAAAATAGTCCAAAATATTGTAAAACCGATACTATATTCGCTTTTCTGATACGAAAATGTTATCGCTGTTCTGATTCTGTTTTTAGTTGCTTCCAGTGCTGACAGCAGTACCTGAATATTTGAGTGCTTTTACTTATATTTGCATTCTATTCATGTTCTATATGGCAAAAGGATCGGTGAACATAGAATCTCTGTCACGGCAGTTGGTGGAGGATGCCCGCAAGGGTGTCTTCCGGCCTGTATATCTTCTGATGGGTGATGAACCGTTCTATCCGGACATGATCTGTGATGCCATCATGGAGAACTGTGTGGAGGAGAGTTTCAAGGACTTCAACGAGTATGTATTCTACGGATCAGAAACGAACGCTGACACTGTGGTCTCGGCTGCACGGCAGTTCCCGATGATGTCGGAAAGAACGCTCGTGGTGGTGAAGGAGGCTCAGCTGATGAAGGATATCGAGCAACTGCAGTTCTATTGCCAGCAGCCGCTGGATTCAACCGTTTTCGTCGTCCTCATGCACAAGGCATCAGCCGACAAGCGCAAGGGCTTCTACAAGTCTGTCCAGAAATGCGGAGGCGTAGTCGTCGAGTCACCGGCAGTGCGTGATTATGAGATCACGAACTGGATCATCAGATATTTCGAGGGGAAAGGACTGTCCATCAGCCCTGATGCCGCATCTCTGATGGGTGAGAGCACGGGAACTGAACTCAATACCATTGCAGTGGAGACAGACAAACTTCTGAAGAATCTTCCGGAAGGGGCGAAGTCGGTCACCGTTGAGGATATAGAGAAGAATGTCGGCATCAGCCGCCAGTACAGCATTTTCGAACTGAACAGGGAGCTTGCGCTTCACAACGCGGCAAAAGCTGTACGGATAGCGACTCATATCGGTTCGTCCGCCAAGTTCGCGATGCCAATGGCTACCAGCGTCATTTTCTCACAGTTCAGCAAGGTGCTCCGCTATGCTGCTCTTCTACAGAATAACCCTCGTCCTTCTCAGGATGAAAAGGCTGCGGCTCTTTCTGGAGTGAATCCATATTTCTACCGGGATTATGACGCGGCTGTCAGGTTCTATCCTGTCGGAAAGTGCATGAAAGTCATCTCCCTGCTCAATGAGTATGACTACAAGGGCAAGGGTGGTGACGGTGGCGACATGGATCAGGGCACGCTGCTCGTGGAGCTGGTTACGAAGATACTGAATGTCTAGTTTTTATAATATTCTTTAATTATTTATTGTTTTACGATAAATTATTATTAGATTTGCACTACCAAATCAAAAGAGACAAAAAATGGAATTGATCGAGTGTAAAGAAGTTTGCAAGAGTTTCGGAGAAAAAGTGGCTCTCGACCATGTCTCCATATCCATTCCGGAAGGCAAGATATTCGGCCTTCTGGGACCTAATGGAGCAGGCAAGACCACTCTCATCCGTATAATCAACAGGATTACGATCCCGAATTCGGGAGAAGTCCTTTTCAATGGAGCGCCCATCACCCAGCGTGATGTCGAGAAGATCGGATATATGCCGGAGGAGCGCGGACTCTATAGAAAAATGAAGGTCGGCGACCAGGCCATGTATCTGGCCCAGTTGAAGGGAATGACTGCACAGGACGCTCGCGGGCAGCTCAAGGAATGGTTTGTCCGTTTCAGCATCCAGGACTGGTGGGACAAGAAAGTGGAGGAACTCTCGAAGGGTATGGCTCAGAAGCTCCAGTTCATCACCACCGTGGTGCATCGTCCGAAACTGCTCATCCTTGACGAGCCTTTCTCCGGTTTTGACCCTGTCAACGCCGAAGTCATCCGCAAGGAGATTCTGAGACTGAGGGATGAGGGCGCCACCATTGTCCTGTCAACCCATAACATGGAATCTGTGGAAGAGCTCTGCGATGATATTGCGCTTGTGAACAAGTCCCATCTTGTGATCACGGGTGGTGTCACTGACATCCGCCGTCAGTACGGCAACAACAATGTCGAGCTCATCTACACTGACGAGGACGGCCGCCACACCGAAGTGCTGCCTCGCGAGACAGACGGCAACTCCACTCTTGAGACTTTCCTGGCCAAGGGAGTCACCATCAACTCATACCGTGAGCTCATGCCACGCATGAACGATATTTTCATCAAACTTGTAACGGAAGGGAGGTAGCAATATGAATCTGCATACAATAGGCATAATAATCGGCCGTGAATACCTGAACAAGGTCAAGAAGAAGAGTTTTCTTGTGACCACTTTCCTGGTACCGATACTGGTGGCCGGCCTTACCATCGGTCTGATATTCGTGATGATGAACACAAAGGAGAAGACCAAGACCATAGCTGTCGTGGATGCTTCAGGTATAGTGCTTCCTTATCTTGAGAATACAGAGACCATCAACTATGTGGACTGCACGGGTGAGTCAGTGGACGATTTGAAACTGAACCTGGCATCCCTGGGGTATGACGGCGTGCTCGGCATCTCCGAACTTGACACACTCGAAAAGACTGTCACCCCTGACCTTTATTCCTCCAAGCCTTTTGGGATGGAGATGACGGACAACATCACAAACAGGGTGGAGAAGGCTGTCGAGGACTACCGTATCGCCTCGTATGACATAGAAGGTCTGGACACTATCATGAAGGAGGTCAAGGCCAGCATCCATCTCCGCTCATATACTGTGTCGGAGGACGGTGAGGAGAAGATTTCCGAGGCTGGTGTGTACTCCATCCTGTCAATGGTACTCGGTATCATCATCTTCATCTTCGTGACTGTCTTCGGAAGTATGGTGATGTCTGCCGTGATAGAGGAGAAGTCCAGCCGTGTCGTGGAGGTGCTTGTCTCATCTGTGAAAGCCACTGAGCTCATGTTCGGAAAGATCATAGGCATCGCACTTGTCGCCCTGACCCAGTTCCTGCTCTGGATAGTGCTTTCAGCCGGCATCATCGGCCTGGCGAGTGGATTCATGAAGGACAGGATACTCGAATCAGCCGATGCTGCGCAGATTGCCAGTACCATGGGAGTGAGTGCGGACCAGATCGACATGTCCATGCTGATTGACAGTGACAGCGAGGCGGCAGTCGTGTTTGACACGCTGAAGAATCTCCCTGTCGCAGAGATCATCATCGTGTTCCTGATATTCTTCATTTTCGGATACCTGCTCTACGCGTCGCTTTTTGCAGCCATCGGCTCGGCAGTCGAGAACGAAGGCGACAGCCAGCAGCTGCAACTTCCATTGACCATTCCTCTGATGTTGGGATACATCATTGCGCTATACGCGTTCAATGCTCCTGACAGCTCGATAGCGTTCTGGGGGTCCATATTCCCGTTCACCTCGCCGATAGTCATGATAGCCCGCCTGCCGTTCGGGGTGCCTGGATGGGAACTGGCACTGTCCATCGGACTGCTGGTCCTGACATTCGTGGCTTGTGCATGGCTTTCAGCAAAGATTTATAAGGTCGGAATCCTGATGTTCGGCAAGAAGTCGTCATGGAAGGACCTTTGGAACTGGTTAAAGCAGAAATAGATATGAAGAAAATCATCCTGGTCCTCCTGGCGCTTGCCCTGCTTTCTCAGACAGCGGACGCCTTCGGGTTCAAGTGGAAGTCCATTCCTGTGGACGGCTCTCGCACCGGGGTCTCTGCTCCGAATGCGACGAATGCCTCCACTGCCATCGGCACTTTCGACGGAAGCACTTATGTCGCTCCGAACGGACGCAGGTTCAAGAAGAACTCCGCCACTGCGAAAGCGGCTCGGCTCATGCTTGACGCACAGCTGGGAATGGCTGATCTGAAGGAAGTCGCGGGTTATTGTCCCAAAGGGCTTCGTCGTACGAGACCTGAAAATGTACTGGGTGACTGGATCGTGGACATCCTTATGGAAGCCACTGAGAAGGAGGTGGGGAAGAAAGTTGACATAGGTGTCACCAATCACGGAGGAATCCGTGTCGACATGCCTCAGGGTGAAGTGCTCAAAGATGACCTTCTGGCGATGCTCCCTTTCAAGAACTATCTGTGCTATCTGACGATGTCCGGCGAGAATGTCATCAAGTTCTTCGAGGACATGGCTGACAACATGCAGGTGATAGGAGGAGCATCAGTCAAGATCAAGGACGGGAAGATTCTGGAACTTCTTGTAGGCGGTGAACCGGTTGATCCGGAAAAGACATATGGCATAGCTTCCATCGACTTCCTTCTGGACGGAGGAGATGATATCTTCGTGGCAAGGAATGCAGACAGTCTGATCCTGACCGAGGTCATGATATATGATGCTGTCCTTTCATATGTCAGGGAAATGACCGCCTCCGGGAAAATGATAGAGAAAGAGTTGGACAACAGAGTGGTGGAGCTATGAAGAAAGTGATATCCGTACTTGTGTGCGCCCTGATTCTGGCGTGCGCCGGTGCCAGTGCGCAGAAACTTGTCATCCTGCATGTGAATGACACTCACAGCCATCTCGACCCTGAACGCAACGGCCGAAATGCCGGTCGTGGCGGAGTGATAGAGAGGGCAGCCTACATAGACAGCCTCAGGAATGCTGTCGGCAAGAAGCATGTCCTCCTTCTTCATGCCGGTGACTGGGATCAGGGGACGCCGTATTTCACAGTTTTCGGCGGAGATCTGGAGGTGAATCTCATCAATGCTCTCAAGTATGACTGTGTGACCTTCGGCAATCATGAATTTGACAACGGCATCGAAGATATTGTCAGAAGGGTGGACAATATCAAGGCTCCTGTGGTCTGCGCAAACTATGACCTGTCACCATTCAGTGCGAAGGTGTCTCCTTACACCATCATCAGACGCGGTGGTTACAAGATAGGCATCATTGGCATGCTTGTCGGTCTCGGTTCAGTGGTGTCCCGTGAAACTGCTGACAGGATCCCGACGTTGGGCGATGACGCTGACGTCATAAACAGATGGTCTTCTTTCCTGAAGAACGAGAAGAAGTGCGACATGGTTATAGTTCTGTCACATATGGGATATGACAGGGATGTGGATGTGGCCAAGGATATCCGCGACGTGGATATTTTCATCGGAGGTCATTCTCACACCTATCTGAAAGACTTCACCTATGTCGAGGATCTGGACGGAAAAAAAGTCCCCGTGATCCAGGATGGTGACTGGGGACTCAATATCGGTCGTATCGACGTCTACTAGAGAATGTTCATGCTCTGCTCGCGGATCTTCTCAAGCTCATCTTTCATACGGACCACGCATTTCTGGATGGATGCGTGGTTCGCTTTGCTTCCGGTGGTGTTGATCTCCCTTCCCATCTCCTGTATGATGAAACCAAGTTTCTTTCCAGGGTATGGCTCGGAGTCGATGGTGTCCATGAAGTACTTGCAGTGCTGGCGGAGCCTGACTTTCTCTTCGTTGATGTCAAGTTTCTCGAGATAGTAGATCATCTCCTGCTCGAATCTCTCCTTGTCCACCTTTGCCTGCAGTTCCTCAAGGTTCTTCATAAGTTTGGCCTTGACGGTTTCAATCCTCTCGGACTCGTAGGTCTCCACCTCATCTTCAAGTCCCAGGATGGTCGTCACGCGTGAAGTGACATCCTTGTATAAGGCAGCTCCTTCCTTGGCGCGGAAGTCGTTGATGGCTGTGAGGGCATTGTCAATGGCAGCTTCCACGACAGGCCAATTGTCATCTGTGATGACATCCTGCTTCTTGGAGTCGATGACATCCGGCATTCTGAGAATGGTGGAGATCAGGTAGTTAGGCTCGTGAAGCTGCAGATTCACAGCACCGAGTTCCATACCCAGGCTTTCGATTTGTCTGTAATACTCCATTGCGAGGTCCTGGTTGATCTGTTTCGCGCTTTCGGCGACGTTCGGCTCCCAGGTGACGAACATGTCGATGGTGCCTCTCTGGAGCGAGTCCGCTATCTTCTTGCGAATACCCATCTCCTTGTCCTTCGGTATCAGGGAGGTCTTGAGACTGATGTCAGTGCTTTTTCCGTTCACTGAACGGAATTCTATCGTGAGTCTGCCGTTGTCGAGTTGTGCTTCGGACTTGCCGTAGCCTGTCATTGACTTGATCATGAGCTTCTTTTTTATTATGCCAAATTTAGCAATCTTTTCTCTCTTGCCCAACTTTTCTTTGGAAGCCATTGGGAAAATCAGTAATTTTGAAAACTAATCGATTGTTTTCTATGGATATCAAGAAACTGCTCAAGAAATATGGCGCATATGTGGCGGCCGTCATTCTTTTCATTGCCGCGGCATATATTTATTGTTCTCCGCTGAACAGAGGACGAGTGCTGTATGCTGGAGACATTCAGAACTATATAGGAGCCTCACAGGAGGCAAGGGATTACCTGGAGGACACAGGGAAGTATACATTCTGGAACGGTGCCATGTTCAGCGGTATGCCGAGCTACCAGACAGGTATGACCCATTATACCTCGGACAGTCTTCTCGCCCCTCTCACCAACAACATCAACCACAAGGGTAATCCAGCGAGGATGCTGATTCTCTATCTTCTCTGCTTCTTTGTGCTCCTCCGTTCGTTCGGGGTGGACAAGTGGCTGAGCATAGCAGGTGCGTTCGCTATGACGCTGTCGTCTTATTTTCTGGTCATCATCCCGGCCGGTCATTACACGAAAGTCACCACCATCGCTCTCAGTGCCGTGATTATCGCGGGATTCCATCTGATTTTCCGCAAGAAGTATCTGCTCGGGTCTGTCCTGACGATGCTATTTGTGGCACAGGCATTCAAGCCTCATCCGCAGATGTTCTATTATTTCTTCATGCTCATCGGTGTTCTCTGGGTCGCTGAGGCGTGGAGCCACATCAAGGAGAAGCAGTACAAGGAACTCGGCATCGGCACTGCCATCTTCGTCCTTTCTGTAGCCATCGGCATCGGAACCGGCTGCGCCAATGTGTTCGCCAATGCAGAATATACCTCGGAGACCATGCGCGGAGGGCATTCCGACATAGTGGCAGAAGGTGCTGATCAGGAATCATCCGCCTCGAAAGGACTTGACCTGGAATATGCCACACAGTGGAGCTATGGAATCGACGAGTCATTGTCCTTCATGATTCCGGGCTTCATGGGCGGTGCGAACGGCATTGACGTGGGCAAGAATTCAAAGCTCTACAAGGAACTCGTGGCGAAGGGTGTCCAGCCTTCGAGTGCTGCAGATTTCTGTAAGTCGGCGCCTCTGTACTGGGGTGACCAGCCTTTCACTGCCGGCAATGTCTATATGGGAGCGATTGTCTGTTTCCTGTTCCTGCTCGGCCTGCTTATCGTGAAAGGACCGTACAAATGGGGTCTGCTCGTCGCCACCTTGTTCTCCGTCGCCCTGGCGTGGGGACACAACTGCATGTGGCTGACAGAACTGTTTTTCAAGTATTTCCCTATGTACAGTAAGTTCAGGGCTGTGTCCTCCATACTGGTTGTGGCGGAGGTTGCGATGCCTCTGCTGGGCTTCATCGCTCTGAAGGAGATAATGGAAGGAAAGTTCGCAAAAGAATATCTTGTCAAGAAGATATATATAGCCGGAGGAGTCACTGCCGGCATATGCCTGTTCTTCGCACTTCTGGGTGGCGGTATGTTCAGTTTCACATCTGCTTATGACTCTTCATTTGCGGAGCAGCTCCCGGACTGGGCCTATGCTGCAGTGTGTGACCAGCGCGCCGCAACGTTGAGGTCTGACAGTCTCCGCTCGGCACTGTTCATCCTTGCGGGCGCGTTCTGTGTCTGGCTGTATGCGAAGGGGAAACTGAAGAATGGGACGCTCGTCGCACTGATTGGCGCTCTGGTCGTGCTGGACATGTGGCCTGTGGACAAGAGGTACTTCAATGACTCCAACTTCGTCCCGAAGAACAGAGCCGGAAATGCGACCTTCGTCATGGAGGATTATGAGAAGGAGATTCTCAAAGATCCTGGTTATTTCAGGGTGATGAACCTTACGGCAAACACATTCAATGACTCCCGCACTTCCTATTTCCTGAAATCCATCGGAGGTTACAGCGCAGTCAAGCTTCGTCGTTACCAGGACCTTATAGACCAGCATCTCAGCCAGTATCATTGGCCTGTGGTCGGCATGCTCAACGCCAGGTATATCATTCTGCCGGGCGATGACGGCAAGCCGAAGGCTCAGTTGAATCCGTATGCCCTCGGCAATGCGTGGTTCGTGGACAGACTTCTGATCGCGAAGAATGCAAACGAGGAGTCAGACGCGCTGAACAATATTGACCTCAGCCATGAGGCTGTTCTGGACGAGTCTTTCGCTGAATATGTTCAGAATTTCGCCCCTTCTGTTCCTGCTGGCGCATCTGTCGTGCTGAACAGTTATGCTCCGGGAGAACTCGATTATACCAGCGATTCGTCCCAGCCGGGAACCGTTGTTTTCTCCGAGATTTACTATCCTTACGGATGGAAGGCCACGATAGACGGGCAGAGTGTCAGCCACTACAGGGTGAACTATCTGCTCCGTGCTGTCAATGTGCCTGCAGGCAGACATAACATTCACTTCGTCTTCGATCCGGACAGTGTGCACAAGGGGAATGCCATCTCCATCGCATGCATTGTCATCATGTACCTGCTGACCCTCGCGGCGATAGCATGCGGAGTCCTCAGCCTGGTCAGAAAACGAAAGGAGTCATGATTTCGGTCATAATTTGCACATACAACAGGGACAAGTATATCTTCAATGTTCTGGAAAGCCTCGCAAAAAACGACTTTCCCCGTGACAGGTATGAGATAGTCCTGGTGGACAACAACTGCACGGACAACACCTCATCTGAGGTCGAGCGTTTCAGAAATGCATATCCGGACGTGAGTCTCAGATACTTTGTCGAGACTCAGCAGGGGCTTTCCTATGCCAGGAACAGAGGAATATCCGAGGCCAGCGGTGATGTGCTGGTGTTCCTGGACGATGACGCTTTCACGGAGACCGATTATCTGTCAACATTGTCCCGTCTGCTGGTGGCACATCCGGAAATTGACTGCTTCGGCGGTAAGATCACACCATTGTTTGAAGATGGCAAAGAACCCGGTTGGCTTTGCTCATGGACCATGTCATGGGTTTCTGCTCTTGATATGGGAGAGATTCTTGTTCCTTTCAGAAAAGGGTATCCCATTGGAGCCAACATGGGTTTCCGGAAAAGTGTTATCGAAGCATGTGGCATTTTCAACACTTCTTTAGGGAGAAGCCACAAGAACTTGATGGGAGGGGAGGAGAAGGATATCTTCATCAGGGTGAGGAATGCTGGCTTTTCAATATATTATCTGCCAGGGATTGGAGTACATCATGTCATTCCTGCTTACCGTACTACTGATGATTATGTGAAACGTCTCGGTCAAGGGGTCGGGGCGAGCGAGAAACTCCGCTGCAAGGCGGAAGGAGGCTTCTCATATTTCAAACGAATTGTCTCGGAAGGCGTGAAATGGGGCGGAACGATAGTGCTGTGGCTGAAATACTTTATAACATTGAAGCCTGAGTGCGGCAACAAACTTGTCCGTTTCCGCTGGAATGTTACAAAGAAACTTATTGGACATGAAGCCGGCGCTTAGCATAATTGTCCCTGTTTTCAGGGCGGAAGAGTATATCCGCGAATGCGTAAACAGTATTCTGGCATCTGACTTCAACGATTTTGAACTGATTCTGGTCGATGACTGTTCTCCTGATGCAAGTGGAAAGATCTGTGATGACATCGCTGCAGACTGTCCTTGTGTACGTGTTCTGCATCAGCCTGCTCGAGGAGGAGTCAGCAAAGCTCGCAATATCGGAATGAACTATGCTTCTGCGGACTGGATCACATTCGTTGATGCAGATGATCTGGTCATGCCGGATTTCTTCTCAAATTTGATGAGAGAAGTGGAGAGAGACCCGGAAACAGACTTTGTCCAGGCAGGGTGTACATATTACAGACAAGGCAGGCCAGCTGGCATAGCTCAGGAATATAAATATAACTCAGGGACCGATCCTGCATATCTGTTGAAGAATTTCCGAGGGCTGACATTTTCCAAACTGTTCAAGACAGAAATTCTGAACAACTGGAAGGACGGTTGTCCATTAAGGTTTGATGAACATATTCCTACAGCTGAGGACATGGCATTCACCCTTGATTATATCTTTTCAGTCAGGAAGTATGTATTCATTCCTGAACGTGGATATCTGTATCGTCAGGACAACACCCAGTCCATCACTCACTTGAACCGACCTGTTGATTATGACAGGGCATACCATGCCGCCGTGAGGATGAATGAAAGTTTGAACGATTACCGTGACAGATACGGGATTTCCGATGAAGACTGCCAGTTAAGATTCGCTCAAAGAGGAATAGGCTTCTTCAGCGCCATAGCCTCCCTATATAAGAACAACCTCCCTCGCGATGAACGTATTAAGCATATCAAGGAGGATTATTCTGACGACATGATAGGCCTCATCCGTGTGTCCATTCCGCTGGAGCCAAGCAAAGTCAGGCGTTTCCTTTCGCGTCTGTTCTGTCTTCGCAGACCGGCAATCTTCGATTTTTCAGCCTTTGTCTGCTATAAGGTCAAGGCCATTGTCTCGAAGTTCTAATTCTTCAGGATATATTCATAGACAGTTCCTTTCCTTGCTGTCAAATCGCGGTCCGGAAACTTGTATGAGAGTTTATGAATGGTGGAGTCCATTGTATGCTTGTCGCTGATCCATCGTATAGGGAACAGGTATTTTGTGGCTTCTTTCAGACAGAAGTACAGTCCCTTGCTCTTTAAAGACTTGATGATGTTCACTGTGCTAAGTTTTTAGGATTCTTTTTAATGAATGAAAGGAGTCTGGAACTGGAATCATATGTTGCAGATTCTCCCCAGAAACGGTCCAGAAGCATATTTCTTTTGTCTTCATCCATATTTCCTGCCCCATTCCTGACTATATCCAGCAGGTTTTCAAAAGTGTATGCGCGTTCTCCGATGACATTTTCGTCAAAAGGATAGTAGAAATCTCTTTCCTTGACATATTCATCGTAATCATACAGATATAGGATAACGCTCTTTCCCGGCATCAGGATGTAGTCATACAGTATCGAGGAATAGTCTGTGATGAGTGTGTCAGCGAATGGAAGTATAGGGTATACGTCGGTCTTCGAGTCTATAAGACGTATGTTGGAGAAGACTCCGATATCATCCTTGATCAGAGTATTTGTATGAGGCTTGAGCAGAAGCAGGTCGCCGTTTGCCTTCAGAACATCGTTCAGCACTGTCAAGTCCATGTTCTGCACAAAGACATCTCTCTGTGAGTCTCTCCATGTAGGCATGTAAATGTATGTTTTCCTGAATGCTGCAGTCTCTTCAATGAGTTCTGCTGTGCTTTGAGGCTCGTACTTCCGTACGAACTCCTTGATTTCATTCTCCGGCTTGTTGAGTATGGTGTTTCTCGGATATCCGAGTTCCAGACACTTTTCTTCTGGTATTCGGAAAGCTTTGGCGAACATCGATGTCTGGAATGGTGCGGAGGTCAGCAACCAGTCCGGTCTGCGGAACGATTCGGGATGGAAGAACACTTCCTTGAACTTCTTGTGTATGAATCTGTCTGCAAGCGGACCGGATGTCGTGTTGAACTCAATTCTCTTGAGCCCCACTCCGTGCCAGAGGTTCACGCAGGTGGCGCCTCCGGAGAGGCAGAACATGATGTCCGATGTGTATGAATTGAAGAACCAGTATTTTGATGTCAATGCGAACAGAGCACCTTTAATGCTTGTGCTTCTGTATGCCTTGAATCCCAACTCCCGGACTTTTTGTACAGTGTCCCCGCTGGCGGATATCCATGCAATGTCAAGGTCCTTCTTATTCTCATTGGCATAAATGAAAAGGTATTTGGCGTTGTCATTGAACGCCCCTCTGAAACTTCCGAACGCCCAACGCTTCTTCTTCCTCGGGAACAGGAAGGAGAACGGATATATGATGTAGCAGATTATGTATGCCAGGGTTTTAAGCATCCTGAATGAGTGTGAAATTTCCGAAATAATGTTTGTACCAGTCTTTGCCTGTGACCTTGTAGTAAATCTTGTGAAGCATGCCTCCGGGGAATTCCGCCCAGGTGTGGGCGAAATGATGGATGGCGATGGTGTTGTCAGTGACTTTATAAACAATTTTCCCTTTCCCACCGTCCAACCACTCCCGGCCGCATAGCCAGTCATTAGGCAGAATGTACAGTTTCGTCTCGTCATGGACTATTCGTTCTGGTGTCTCAACCTTGACCCATTCGTATCTGTTTCTCAGCAGTTTGTCCATGATCTTCGGGCTGATGAGCAGGTCGTATGTGCCGTCTTCTTTGATGAAATGCCTTCCGTCATAGTAATCCAGCGCGTCCTTGATCCACCAGGTGCCTTTTTCTGCTCCGAAAACAGCGACTTCCAAGTGTGTCCCCAGGCATTCTTCGCCAACAAAATATGGCTTGTCCAAAAGACTGTCGAACGATTTCATCACTTCCACATCGCTGTCGAGATATATTCCTCCATAGTTGTATACCGCATAGAAACGGATGTAGTCAGCTACAAATGCGTATTTCCTGGCTTCAAAAGCTTCTTTTGTCCACGGCAGTGAATTGACATCAAAACGATTGGTGTCCCATATCATGATCTCATAATCAGGAAGATGCTTCTTCCATGTGGAGATGCATTTCTCAATTTTTTCCGGATATGGGTCTCCGCTGAGCCAGCAAAGATGTATTATTTTCGGTATCATATGCTTTGAATAAGGTGAAAATTCTCATAATAATGCTTTCTCCAGTTTTTCCCTGTCAACTTGAAATACAGTTTATGGAGAGGCCCACCGGGAAATGCAGCCCAGGAATGGGCGAAGTGATGGACGGAATGTGTATTCTCATTCACATAATATAAAGCAGCCTTGTTCTCTTTCACTCTCTTTCTACCGCAGAGCCAGTCCAAAGGCAGAACATATAAACGGCTGGGATCTCTTGTGATTTCAGAAGGAGATGAAACCATGGTCCTTTTATATTGTGTTGATAGAAATCTGTCGATGAGTACAGGGCAGACAGTGATTTCACAAGATCCGTCTTCTTTGATGAAATGCTTGTCGTTGTAATAGTCCATTGCTTCTTTGACCCATGGCGTGCCTTTCTCAGCTCCGAAAACTGCCACTTCAAGGTTTGCCCCCATGTTCTCTTCTCCTACAAAATATGGGAGGTCAAGCAGGTCATCAAAGGATTTCAACACCTCCACGTCGCTGTCGAGATATATTCCTCCATAGTTGTATACCGCATAGAAACGGATGTAATCAGCTGCAAAAGCGTATTTCTTAGCTTCGAACGCTTCTTTCGTCCATGGCAGTGAGTTGACATCAAACCGGTCCGTGTCCCAGATCATGATTTCATAATCAGGAAGATGCTCCTTCCATGTGGAGATGCATTTCTCAATGATTTCAGGATACGGATCTCCGCTGAGCCAACACAGATGTATTATTTTGGGAATCATTGTATGCGTGGATTTATTTACACAAAGTTACTTTTTTCTAAACAAATTGAATAACTTTGACGAAATAACTTGAAATAATGAATGTCGCGATCATCATAGCGGGAGGAGTCGGAAGCCGTATGGGGCAGAATATCCCCAAACAGTTCATTGAGGTGGACGGCAGGACAGTCCTCTCCTATACTTTGGAGGGATTCCAGAACCACCCTCTGGTGGATGCCATTGAGGTGGTCTGCATCAAGGGCTGGGAGGATGTAGTCCTCAAGGACACAGAGAAATACGGCTTCTCAAAACTGAGATGGATCACTGAGGGTGGGGACTCCGGTCAGGAGTCCATCAGGAACGGAGTGTTCAATCTGGAGGACAAATGTTCCCCTGATGACATCGTGATCATCCATGATGGTATCAGACCTCTTGTGGACCGTGAAGTCCTGACGGATGTCATCAACACCGCAGCCAGATTCGGCAACGCCGTGTCCTCGCTTCCTTACAACGAGCAGATTTTCGTGGTCGACGGGGAGGATCCTTCCACGACCACTCGGTTCATACCTCGCGAGACTCTTCGCCGCGTAGCCACTCCACAGGCATACAGTTTCAAACTTCTTGACGAAAAGTATCATGAGGCGTTTGAGACCGGTGTAGGCATCAAGGGGTCCCACTATACGAACACCATGATGGTAGAACTGGGAGTTCGCCTGCATTTCGCCGCAGGCTCGGACAAGAACATCAAACTCACCACTCCGGATGACCTTGCCATCTTCAAGGGGTATCTGGCCAGATACAAATGATATGGAACTGAACAAGAAACACCCTCTTTATCAGGAAGACCTTCAGAATGTCCTTTCGGTGAAAGGGCTTGGCAGACTTGCAGGGAAAAGCATTCTGATCACAGGAGCAACCGGCCTCATAGGTGTCCATCTCATTGATGCTCTCATGCTTTTGGGAGAGTGTGAAGTCTTTGCGACCGGAAGGTCAATGGAGAAAGCAGCAGCCCGTCTCGGAGAGTACTTCGACCGCCCGGACTTCCATTTCATCGAACAGGACTCGTGTGAGCCTTTTGCCGATGACCTCAAAGTGGACTACATCATCCCTCTGGCGAGCAACACACACCCGCTGGCATACTCGAAGTATCCGGTCGAGACCATCATGACAAACATCAAGGGTGCGGAGAACGCTCTGGAACTCGCATCACGCTGCGGTGCAACGGTACTCTACCCGTCATCAGTAGAGATATATGGCAATGCGTGCAGCGATGATAACTTTACGGAGGACTACACAGGGAAACTCAATCTTTCGACGGCGAGGTCATGCTATACCGAGTCCAAGCGCGTGAGTGAGGCGATGTGTCAGAGCTATGCTTCGGAAAGGGGAGTGGACGTGAAGATCGCAAGGCTCAGCCGTGTGTTCGGGCCAACCATGCTGCTTTCTGACACAAAAGCCAGTTCCCAGTTCATAATGAATGCGATAGCGGGCGAGGACATTGTTCTGAAATCGAAAGGCGAGCAGTACTTCAGCTACACTTATGTCACAGATGCCGTGGCCGCCCTGCTCCATATCATGCTGAATGGAGAGTCCGGACAGGCATACAATGTATCGAATGCCGCCTGTGACACCACTCTGAAGAATTTTGCAGGGATATGCGCGGGTTGCTGTGGGAAAGAAGTCATCTTCGACCTCCCGTCGGAAACTGAGCAGAAAGGCTTCAGCATCGCCATGAGAGCCATATTGTCAAATGAAAAACTGCTAAAGACCGGATTTACACCAGTATATGGGATTAAAGCCGCAATAGAGAGAACTGTAACTGTCCTGACCTCGAAACAGTCTATTTCATGATTACTGTTTTACATATAGTGCCTACATTGAGCCGGGCTGGAACAGAATTGTTCGTCATGAACAATTTCAGAATGATGGACAGAACCCGATTCAAGTTCAAATTTCTGGCTATGTCCAGCGAATACACGAATCTGGAGTCTGAGATTATCAGCCTGGGAGGCTCTGCCTATTACTGTGATCTCTCTTTTTCCCATATCGCCAACCTTTCCAAGAGTGTCAAGCATTTAGCCTCTCTGTTAAGAAGTATTGACTACGATATCCTGCACTGTCACATATGTAATAGTTGTGGCCCGATATTTCTGGCTTCATATCTGGCGGGTAAAAAGAACTGTGTCGCCCATTCTCATTTTTCCTGTTACAGCCCCCAGACCGGTGGCATTTTCAGACGCTTCATTTATAAGAAGTTCCTGCCCTATGTCACTTTGAAATGTGCGGATGCTCTATTAGCCTGTTCAGATGAGGCGGCAAAGGCATTATATGGACCGGATAAGAGCTGTGTACTTGTGAAAAATGCCATTGACATCGATAAATTCGCGATATACGATTATCCGGGGATAGATGCTTTGAAAGAGGAATTACAAATTCCCCCTGGGGTGAAAGTTTATGGTAATGTGTCGCGTTTTGAAAAGCCTAAAAACAATCCGTTTGTAGTTGATGTGTTTAACGCTATTCATAGCCGAGATAAATCATCGATGTTGATTCTCGTCGGCAAAAAGAGGGATCTGTACTCAGAAACTGTCAGAAAAATTGAGGAATATTCTTTGCAGGACAGTGTCCGGATATTGGACCAACGTGAAGATGTGCATCTTCTGCTTCAATTGATGGATTGCGTCATATTTCCGTCCCAGCATGAGGGATTTGGCTTGTCCATTGTCGAGTCACAGGCTGCCATGACCCCGGTCATATGTTCGGATTGTCTGCCTCATATATCCAATATGGACTTGGGCCTGGTCAAATATGTCAGTTTGTCTGATTGTCCTGATAAGTGGGCGGATGAGGCAATGGCAGTAAAAAAGAAGGTCATTGACATAGACATTCTCCATTCAGCTTTTGCTCTACACGGTATGGAACTTAGGTCAACAGCTGAGCTTCTGGAAGATATTTATTCAAGAATTCTTGTTAAATATTCCTTTCCAGATTCGTGATATTCCATATAGTCCAAGCAGTTTCGTCAAATACTCCAGTTTGTACTCGAGAGGAATTTCATTGATGAAAAGGTACTCGAAGTCATCCAGCGTCGGTGCTGGAGATTGCCGGAAATACTGTTCAGCGAATTCAGTTTGTTTTAATTGATTTTAGCAATAGTGCTCTTTCCTTTATTTCCTTGAGTGCCGTCAATAGATGGTAAACCCTCTGAGGGTATTCTTTCTGTATCAGTTCCCTGGCCTTTTCTGATTCCCGTTTCCCGTAACTTATTACTCCGACGACCATCTTTGTGTGCTTCCATTTGGAAATATAATTCTGCGACAGAAAATAATCCAGAAGCATATGCCCTTCATGTATGGACTTGGACTTATTTTCCGAGGTTTTCCCAACAGCTGTCTGACTCATGTCATGCCTCCTATGATAATTCAAGTCATCAGGTATGTAATGTACGGTTCCAGCCTTGGCAATTTCGCACCAGAACATTACATCCCCGATGTATCTGAAATTCAGATATTCTTTACTGATGTTCTCAAATGCACTTCTTTTAAACAGAACGGAGCTGGCGTTGACCACAAGATTGTCCTTCACCATGTGTTTTTTTATAAACTCACTCCCTTCGAGAGTCAAGCGTTCATCTGCTTCCGATTGGAAAATATGATATCCTTTTTTATTCCCTGAACTGTCCATGAGTCTTGATCTGCAGAAGGACATGACGCAATCCTCATCCTCAACGAATGCCTCCAAAAGTTTCCCAATCATTTCAACATCGCAGCTGTCATCACTTTCTGCTATCCAAACGAGATCGCTGTCTGCGAAATTTATACCCTTGTTCCATTGTTTGAATGGACTTCCGCTGTTCGATTCATTATAAATAATGGTTTTGACTTTGCTGTTATTCCTGTAGCGCTCGATGATTTCGCGGCTATTGTCTGTGGAACAGTCATCCAGAATGATGATACTGATATCACCGCATGTCTGGTTGAGTATGGAATCAAGCCGCTCAACAAGATATTCAGAGTAATTGTAGTTTGGCACTACAGCGGTTATGGTAAATTTCTTGTTCATTAATTGATGGTCAAATGGTGGTTATGTATCTTTCTTGGCGATGTAGTACATTCTTGACACTCATGCTCAACAATATGGTATGTATCTGAGAATGTTCGCCCAGAACTCTTCGCTGCCCGGATTGTGTGCGAACATAACTGCTAATAATTACATACTGTCTTTGTCTTTTGCGATAACCATCGGTCAATATACTGCCTTCTGTCCTTAGTGTCCGGGTTGATATCGAAATACAAATCAATGAGGGCACCGATCTGTTCTTCTCTAAGAATCTGGTCGGGATATCCACGTTCTAGTTTCTTGAGATATTCTTCCGCGGACTTTGTGGTGTAATGACGGAGATATGCATATGAGAAGTCATATTTACTGAAAACACTTCTTGCATTGCATGGCTTTCCTGACGCATTGCAGCACTTTATTCCTACTGGTGAAGGAGTATGCGGGCCGACTCTCCACCACAGCGGGAGCAATTCATGGCATCGAACGATGCTTTTGATATGGTCGTTGGTAGGACGATCCCACCAGGAATTCATAATATCAGCGGGTGCAGGTTCAGGAAATCTCTCCATCAAAGGCGCTTCAGAATAGGACAGATTCCCGTTGTCCCCGAAACACATCCAATTCACATGCACCATCCAGAAGCCATTGAACATGTCCCGGGACAAGTATTCGCCTACTGTCACATCCTGTTTCAATTCCAGGAATTCATCCATGTCGAAAAAGGCGATCCAACCGTAATCGCTGCGTCTGGCGCGGTAACATTCGGTGTATGCTTGGACCTGGCAGACCTTTTTGCCTCTGTAGTCCACCAGCTCGACAAAACCATCTTCAATGTAATCTTGGATTACGTCCTCAAATCTTTCTCCGTCACAGTCGTTGTTGTCGTATATGACGATGTGCGCGAAGCCGATATTTTTGTACCATTCGACGAATTCACGAACATATTTGTTTTCGTTCTTTCCTATGCAGCACAGCAGGACCTTGGTGTTATCTTTGGCCGATTTGTTGAGCAATGGTGTCAAAACCCTTTGCAGCAACATTAGCAACGAACATTTTATTTTATATCTAACAATCCCCATCGCACACTTTTTTGGTATCAATGATGTTCAGAAGTCTCTTTACTATCCCTCTCATGCCCTGCTCGGAACCGTATAACAGTATGAACATGATGATGGCGCATGGCACGAATATCAGCAGTGCATATAAGAAGAAACTCAGGAATGACTCCGAAGGGTCGATGGTCAGATAATGTCGTAGGCATTCGATTAGGGCAAAAGTCAGACCACCGACGAGCAGATGCTTCGCTGTGATGCGGATATAGCACCAGATGGATTCTTTGAGCCCGCTTCGGAACAGGAACAGCGGCTTCCATATCCTGATGATGAGGACTTGGCTGAGCAGCAGACCAGCCAGGATGCCGTCAAGACCATATGCCCTGCCGAGGAGAATGGCGGAAACAAGATATATGACAGCCTCGGCCAGCGGAGCCCAGATGTCCTGATAGAGACCGTGGGCGTTGATGAAGACATCCACCACGCCCCTGCAGTTCTGTATGTAGAAAAGGACGATAATCAGGGCCAGGGTGGATCTGTCAAGTATGTATTCCCCTCCGATCCAGACAGAGATGAACGGTTCTACCAGATACCATAAACATATGCAGCAGGTCATCACCATCCAGAACCTTGATGAGTACAATTCCCGGAAGACCTTCATCGTGAGTTCCTTGTTGTTTTCGGCCACCATGTTGCCGACGCTGGCGGCGAGTCCCGTGAACAGAGCCCCGAGGAGGTATGTCAGATTTGTGGTGAATATCTGATAGTTGCCATATTTGGCGACGACAGTGAGCGACAGTATCGGATATATAATGAGGGCGGTGGACTGGTTGATGGCAAATGATCCTATCTTGTGAACGAACATCTGCTTCACTTTTGTCGTGACGATAGGATATTTGTGCCGGAGCTCCGCAGGCTTATTGACTTTATCCTTGATGTATGGGAAGTTCCTGTTGACCACTCTGGATAGGATGATGGCTGTCAGGGTGGCGAACATGACTTCTATCACCAGCCACCAGACATACCCGTGAGGAAGGAACTTTACGGCGAGCGCCTGGGCTACCAGTTTGAAAAGAGAGATGAACTTTGTGGAGAACTGAATCTTGTAGTTCATCTGGTGGGCGTCCAGCAGTATCTGCTTGTAGTTGAAGAAATATCCCAGCAGCGAACTGTAGAGGAGCACTCCGAATGAGGCGTATGCGTACCATAAAGGCAGAGGGGTCTTGCTGAAGTACATCGGGAAGAAGCACATCATCACGACACTGGCCGCCATCACGATGAGTGCTATCATCCTGTACAGCCAGCCCTGAAGTGCAACGATTTCCTTGACAGTTTTCTCGTCCTTCTCAAAGATAGGCTTGTACAGAGTCACGGCGATGGCTCCGCCTATGCCCAGCTCCGCCAGATTCAGGAATCCCAGAAGGCTGCTCGCGGTCGTGTTGAGGCCCAGGACCTCGGTGCCCAGATGGTTCAGGAATATGCGCCTCGACCAGAATCCTATCAGGAGCGAGATGAGCTGCAGCCCCACCGCAACGAAACTGTTGCGGAGGCTGTTCCTTGTCCTGGCATATGATCCTGAATATTCCAAAATAACGATTTAATGTACTTTACAAATATATGCTTTTTTAGCCGAACATCTAAATTATACAAATAAAATGCTAATTTTGTAAGAATTTAAATAGTACCGACATGGCAGACATCAACAAACCCGCAGAGGTCGCGGAAGAGCCTAAGAAGCTGAATTTCCTTGAAGAGATAATAGAGGCTGACCTCGCAGCCGGAAAGTTTGACAGCATATTGACCCGTTTCCCTCCGGAGCCGAACGGGTACCTTCATCTCGGCCACGCCAAGAGCCTTTGCATCAATTTCGGCCTTGCCCAGAAATTCGGGGGCAAGACCAATCTCCGCTACGATGACACGAACCCTACGAAGGAAGACACCGAGTATGTGGACGCCATCAAGGAGGATATCCGCTGGATGGGTTTCCAGTGGGAGAAGGAATGCTATGCGTCCGACTATTTCGACCAGCTTTACGAATGGGCCGAGCAGATGATCATGCGCGGCCAGGCATATGTGGATGACCAGACCCTGGAGGAGATGCGCGAGAACCGCGGAACTGTCGAGACTCCGGGCAAGGACAGCCCGTGGCGTAACCGCAGTGTCGAGGAGAATCTCAAGCTTTTCCGAGAGATGCGCGACGGCAAGTATGCTGACGGCGAGAAGGTGCTCCGCGCCAAGATAGACATGGCCCATCCGAACATGATGTTCCGTGACCCTATCCTCTACCGTATCAAGCATGCCACGCATCATCAGACCGGGGACAAGTGGTGCATCTATCCTATGTACGACTACACCCACGGACAGTGTGACTCCATCGAGAATATCACCCATTCTATCTGCACACTCGAGTTCGACGTTCACAGACCTCTTTACGACTGGTTCATCGAGACCCTCGGCATCTATCCGAGCCATCAGTACGAGTTCGCACGCCTGAACCTCACATACACCCTCATGAGCAAGCGCAAGCTTCTCGAACTTGTCCAGAAGGGCCTTGTGGCCGGCTGGGACGACCCTCGCATGCCTACGCTCTGCGGTGTCCGCCGCCGCGGATACACCCCTGAAGCTCTCAAGATGTTCTGCGAGAAGATCGGCGTGAGCAAGCGTGACCAGCTTATGGATATCCAGCTTCTCGAATGGTGTGTCCGTCAGGATCTCAACGCCCGCTCGAACCGCTACATGGTGGTTTCGGACGACCCGATCAAGGTTACCATCACCAACTGGGAGCCGGGCAAGGTCGAGTGGTTCGACTGCCCTTTGAATCCGGCTGACCCTGAAGGCGCCACCCGCAAAGTCCCGTTCACAGGCGAGTTGCTCATCGATCGTGCCGACTTCATGGAGGATGCTCCGAAGAAGTACTTCCGTCTCAAACCTGACGAAGAGGTGCGTCTCAAGTATACCTATATCATCAAGTGCAACGAGGTCGTGAAGGATGCCGACGGCAAGGTCGTCGAGCTCAAGTGCACCTATGACCCTTCCACCCGTCCTGGAGGCGGCGAATGGCGTTCCGTCAAGGGCACCATCCACTGGGTGTCGACCGAGTATGCGAAGGAGATCGAGCTTCGCCTCTATGACCTGCTCTTCACCCTTGCTGACATGAGCCAGGTCCCGGAGGACAAGGACTACAAGGACTTCCTGAATCCTCAGTCTCTCGTCATGGCGAAGGGATATGCCGAGCCTGCACTCCTTGAAGACAACTCAGGCATAGCCGTCCAGTTCGAGCGCGTCGGCTACTTCTTCAAGGATCCGGACAGCACTCCTGAACATCCGGTCTTCAACAAGACCACCGCCCTGAAGGATTCCTTCAAGATAGCGTAAGATTGACAAACATCTGATTTACAGCCCGCAAGACTTTATTCAGCCTTTCGCGGGCTGAAGATGTTGTCGATGACCATGGCGACCGCTCCGTCGCCGGTGACATTGCACGCAGTACCGAAACTGTCCATCACGACATAGAGGGCAATCATCATCGCCTGGTCCGCATCACCGAATCCGAGCACGGACGACAGCACGCCGAGGGCTGCCATTATGGCGCCGCCGGGGACACCCGGGGCGGCGATCATGGTTATGGCCAGAAGCGAGATGAAACCGACGAACATCGGGAGGTCGAACGCCATCCCCTGCATCAGCATGATGGTGACCGCGCAGGCTGTGATCTTGATCATCGAGCCCGGCATATGGATGGTGGCGCATAGAGGGACGGTGAAACCTGCGACTTCGCTGCGGGCTCCGCATTTCACGGAGCAGTCCATCGTGACAGGAATGGTGGCCGCGCTGCTGGATGTGCCGAGGGCGGTGAAATACGCCGGCAGCATGTTCTTCATCGACTTGAAAGGATTCTTTCCCGTTATTCCACCGGAAATGATGAACATCACTGTCAGCCACACGAGGCTCATCGCGAAAATGACAAGGATCATCACTGCGAAGACCTTGAGCACCGGCATCGCCTCGCCTGTACAGGACATCTTGACGAAAATGCTGAATATGTACAGAGGCAGCAGGGGGATGAATATCTTACTTATCGCCAGCACTACCACGGACTCGAAGTCATACACCACATTCCGCAGGTAGTCGCGCTCAACTATGGTCAGAAGTATGCCCAGCATGAACGAGAGCACAAGGGCGGTCATCACGTCCATCAGCGGAGGGATGTTCATGGTGAAGAACGGGTTGACGCTGGCCGATGAGGCCAGGTCAATGCCTTCGTGGCTGCCATCCAGGAACTTCGGGAAGAGACTGGAACTGGTGAAGTATGAGAAAAATCCGGCCAGGATGGTGGAGAAATACGCAATGAGCACGGTCACAAGGACCATCCTTCCGGCCTTGCGGCCAACCTTGCAGATCGCGGGTGTGACGAGGCCCACGATGATGAGCGGAACCATGAACCCGATGAATTGGGAGAAAATGGCGCTGAAGGTGGTGAATATCCTGACAACAGGTATAGGCAGGAACAGCCCGAAGACTACTCCGAGCACGCACGCTGCCAGAATCTTCCAGATAAGGGCGATCTTGTGATGTTTCATATGTTATCTCGGAAGGCCGAGGAGTTTGCTGCGTGACAAGAGGCAGTCGCCGATGGATGCAGCCTTGCGGCCGAGCTTCGAGAACTTGATGGTGGTGTCGCTGCTGACGCGGTGGAGCGAGAGCTTGTTGACAGCAGTCTTGATAGGATACATCAGGTAGTCTCCGCCGACGATGAGACGGCCTCCGACGATGACGAGACCAGGATTGAAGATATTGATGATACCGGCGATGCCCCTTCCGAGAGCGTCTCCGATGTCTCCGATGCCGTCGATGGCCAGGACATCCTCGTCCTCTACAGCCTTGAGGATCTCGTCGAGAGTGACATCTCCCTTCTCCTCATAAATCTTTGACATGGAGGAAGTCTGACCCTGGTTGAGACGCTCGATGATCATCCTGTGGAGGGCGGAGCCTGAAGCTCCTGTCTCGAGGCAGCCTTTCTTTCCGCAACGGCACAGGAGGTCATTGTCAAGGATAGGGAAGTGCCCTATCTCACCGGAGAATCCTGATTTTCCGTAATACAGCCTGCCGTCGAGGATCATTCCCATGCCGAGTCCCCAGCTGATGTTCACGAATATCATGTTCTTCTCGTCCTTGACGCTGGTCAGATATTCACCATATGCCATGGCGCGGGAGTCGTTCTCGATGCTGACAGGCACATCGAGCTCTTTCTCGAAGAAGTCCTTGAGCGGGATGTCCTCGCTTACGAAATACGTGAGGCTGTAGCCTTTCTCAGGATTAACTCTTCCTGACAAACTGATACCCACCCCCATGACATGGTTCCAGGTGCGGCCCGTGTGTGTCACCGATGTGCGGATCAGATGGCATAGAGCGCGGAACGAGTCAGGATTGTCCTCCAGAACGAACTCTATGTCCTGGATGAAATCCACCAGCTCACCTTTGAAGTCACAGATGGCGATATGGAAATGCTGCCTGGCGATGTCCACGCCTATGAAATAACCGGCCTCTGGGTTTAGCCCGAAAATCGACGGCCTGCGGCCTCCTGATGTGCCCTGCTTGCCAAGGTCCTGAAGAAAACCTTCATCGATCAGTTCGTTGATGAGTTTCGTTACTGTCGGCACGCTCGCATTTATCCTCAAACTGAGCTCGGCGATGCTGTAACTGCCAGATTCTATGCAAAGGTTGATAATCTGCCTTTTGAGAGCGGCATTTTTACTGTCCGTTTCGCTGAAAAAGGTTCTGTTCATAATTATTTCGTATTAGGTATTGCAAATTTATAAAATAATATTTATAAATTCCATATACTTTTTAAATTATTTTATGCCGTGACCGTGGTGCCGATAGTTGAGGTTTCATGAGAATTATTATTATATTTGTAGATATTATTCTTTGTGAATATGCCATTCGGAAAAATTAAGAACAGATTGTCGTCCTGGCACTTGTCCCTGAAAGCCAAGCTGACCCTCAGCCTGAGCGCCATCGCCGTGATACTTATCGTGTCCAGCGTCATTTCTCTCATGGAGTACAAGCGTATGAGCACATATGTGTCTGACCTCATTGCCGACAATATCAATTCCATAAATGTAGCCCAGGGCCTGTCTGAGGTCTGCAACACATACAATCTCGACATTCTCTCAGTCATCGGCGACGAGACCGCCACCATCCCGGATTTCGACCAGGAAGCATTTGTCGCACACTGCGACAGCCTCAAGAAGAACCTGACATCCGTGAGCCTTCTCCCTCTGGCAGACTCCGTGATGTATTCGTATTCAGCCTATATGCTGACCACTCTCGAGCTCGAGGATGTGCTGCTGTCAGATTTCATAGATTCCAGAACCTGGTATTTCGAGCGCCTCCAGCCGAAGTTCAACCGTTTGAGAAATGACATCGACAACCTGAGCGCCGGCATGTACAATGACCTGAAGAAGAACTCACTCACTTTCCAGAGGGGGTTCTACAGGAGCATCATACCCGGCATAGTCGCAGTTCTCGTCGGCCTTCTGCTAGTGGTCATGCTCCTCTTCTTCATCCTGGCATTCTATGTGAATCCGATATACAAGATGCTGGACTCACTGAAGAACTACAAGTCGTTCAACAAGAAATACACATATTCATTTGAAGGTGACGACCAGCTGGCTGAGCTGAATGCCGGAGTCTCTGACTTGGCGAACGAGAACCAGCAGCTCCGCAAACGCCTCACGGCCATGAAGAACCTTACATCCGATCAGAAATGAATATTAAGGCGATAAGCAGAAATGTAGGTTACGCGCTGCTCGTGAGCGCGCTGTTCATGTTCCTGTCGATATTGGTATCGGTGGCGAACGGCAATGACAGCGCACTTGCCGCCCTTATCATTTCCTTCACCATCACCTTCACCGTAGGCATCTTCCCTTTCATCTTTGTCAGGAAGACTCCTGCCATCACACTTAAGGAAGGCTATCTCATAATTGTCCTTTCGTGGTTGCTCTCCTTTATCTTCGGAATGCTTCCTTATGCCTTGTGGGGAGGGCCGTTCACTGTCATAAACGCTTGGTTTGAAAGTGTTTCCGGTTTCACTACCACAGGTTCTACGATATTGGACGACATAGAGTCGCTTCCAGATTCCCTGCTTTTCTGGCGTAGTTCGACACATTTCATCGGAGGTCTGGGAGTCGTGGTGTTCCTGCTCCTCATCATCCCTTCCGCCAGCCCTATCAGACTGAGACTCACGAACATGGAACTGTCCTCCCTGTCGAAAGGAGGGTACAATGTCCGGGCGAACAAGACGGTCTATATCTTCGCCTATGTCTATCTGGCCATAGGTGCGGCTGCATTCATCTGCTACTGGGCTGCCGGGATGACGCCGTTCGACGCCATCAATCATGCTTTCAGTGTGTGCGCGACCGGAGGATTCAGCACAAGGAACATGTCCATAGCCGCATATGACTCCAGACTTATCGAAGGCATGACGATGTTCTTCATGTATGTGGCGTCCATTCATTTCGGCCTGGTCTTCATGACTTTCGCCACAAGGTCCCTCCGTCCGCTGAATAATCCCGTGCTGAAGTTCTATACCGCCGCTCTGGCCATTTTCGCCATCGGCCTGGCACTGTCCCTCAAGACCCAGGACCTTTCACCGACCTGGGGCAGAGCTCTCTGGGACGGCACGTTCAGTGTGCTCAGCATCGCGTCGACTACTGGATTTGCGACTGTGGACAATTCGAACTGGCCGATGCAGGCCAGCATCATCACTTTGTTTCTCGGTGTGATGTGCGGATGTGCCGGCTCGACCACAGGCGGTATCAAGGCTGACCGCGCTCTCGTGCTTCTGAAAGCCATTGCCAAGCAGGTTCAGCAGATTCTCCACCCTTCCGCGGTGAAGGAGATCAAGCTCGGAAACCATCTGCTGCGCGACGAAGAGGTCACTCCTCAGCTCCTGTACATCACCCTTTACGGCGTCATGCTCGCGATATCAGTCTTCCTCTGCCTTTTCATCGGAGTGTCCACGCATAACGCTTTCGCCGCCACAGTGTCGTCACTGGGCAATGTCGGTCCGGCGGTGGAGGAACTCGGTTCGATGGGTAGTTTCAACAGCGTGCCGACGGCGGCCAAGTTCGTCTATACCATGGACATGTTCCTCGGCCGTATCGAGATATATCCTGTCCTTGCCGTGGTGGCGATGATTTTCTCAAGAAACAAGAAATGATGGACAGGGGAGAACAACTGTACAATCTTTTCCTTTCTAACCTCGGGCATGAGCCCACGTCCTGTCAGAGCCGGCTCCTTCGTGGTGCAGGTGACTTTCTAACTGGAGATGACGCGGACATCATGGTTGTGAACGGTTATGCCGGTACCGGCAAGACTACCGCTCTCTCCGCAGTCATAAAGTCCCTTGCAGGGCTGAAGGTCCCGTGCGTGCTTCTTGCACCTACCGGACGGGCTGCAAAGGTTCTTGCATCTTATTCCGGACGCAGAGCATATACGGTCCACAAGCATATCTACCGTCAGAAATCTGTCGGCAATGACGGTTTCGGACAGTTCTCCCTCGCACCGAACAAGGCCAGGAGCACTTTGTTTGTCGTTGACGAAGTCTCCCTAATAGGCATAGACTCCGCACAGCAGCAGTCTTCCACCGCCTTCGGCACAGGCAATCTCCTCGAAGACCTTGTGAGCTTTGTCCGTTCCGGCACGGACTGCCGCCTGATTCTGGTCGGGGATGGCGCCCAGCTGCCGCCGATTGGTCTCGACTGCAGTCCGGCTTTGTCCAAGGAGTATATGGACGGATTCGGGGGAGTGGTGTACGAAACCCTGGAGACTGTGGTCCGGCAGGCAGAGGAGTCCGGTGTTCTCCACAATGCCACGATGCTCCGTGAGATTATAGCGGAGAGTGATGAGGATGGTTTTTTTGAAGGGATCCAGCTTGATATCAGCGGTTTTGACGATATAGAAAGGGTTTCGGGCGGAGAACTTATCGAGAAGGTTTCAGACGCATATGCCACGTACGGTGAGGACGAGACCATAATCCTCTGTCGTTCGAACAAAAGAGCCATCAGATACAATCTTGGCATCCGCTCGACCGTCCAGTTCAAGGAGGAGCGTCTTGTCAGAGGTGACAAGCTGATGATAGTCAAGAACTGCTACCAGTTCCTGGAGGATATAGAGGAACTTGACTACATAGCCAATGGAGACATAGCCAGACTGGAGGGGATCAAGCATTATGTGGACAGATATGGTCTCCATTTCGCTGACGCCACTCTTTCCTTCCCGGACTACAATGATGTCGAGATCACTGCGAAAGTTTGTCTGGACACTCTTGAGTCGGAGTCCGCTTCGCTTACCTACGAGCAGCAGAATGCGCTGTATGCGGGGGTCAGCGCCGACTATGCGGACCGGGGCAGCAGGAAAAAGATTTATGAGGCTGTCCGTGAAGACAAGTTCTACAATGCTCTTCAGCTCAAGTATGCCAACGCCATAACTTGTCACAAATCTCAGGGAGGTCAGTGGAAATGCGTCTTCATCGACTGCCCGTTCTGGCAGGAGGAACAGACCCTCGATGATCTGAAATGGCTTTACACGGCTCTGACAAGAGGTGTGGAGAAAGTCTATCTGGTGAATTTCAAGGACAGCATGTTCATCTGACCTGAGGCTGTGTGTCAGATTCTGGATGTGACGAGCATGATGCGCTTCGTCCCGGACAGGAAATCTGCCGTGCAGGCGAATATATGGGTGTCTCCTCCTGATGCGACGCCCATCTTCTTTCTGAGTTCATCGCTGGATACAGGAAGGTTGCGGGAGGTCACCTCGCACCGCGGAAACTCTTTTCCCAGGGCTTTGGCTGTCTTGCCGTCAAACGGGACGATTCTGCTGATTCTGAATACTTTGCCATATTTCTCCAGACCTTCTGGCTGTGAGCCGGCAAGGTACAGATGCGTGAAACGGCCGAATTTCTCAAGCCCGAATCTTCCGCATACCAAGTTGAAGCAGCCGGCTTTGAGCAATGATGGTGAAGGTTCGAAGAGACAGGCGCCGTTGCCGATGGATCCAGCGTCATCGGCAAATGCCGGAGTTGTCTCCTCCTCCTCCGCGAGAGTGAATCTGATATCCTTGAAGACAATGGTGGGTTCTCCGTCCCAGCTGCGCTGCATCCAGACAAGCAGTTCCTTGCATTCTCCTTCCGCCTCGACCACATGAATCTCCCTGACTTGCCGCCCCAGCCTTCTGCAGACCATTGTGATGTCTGCCATCGGCGACAGTTTCACGAGCATGTCGGGAGCAATCGCGAGCAGCTCGTCCTTCAGTGTGAGGATGTCCGGGCTGCAGTCCTCGAGCAGGAATACCTTCTTCCCCGTGCCGCTTCTTCTGGCGGGGTCAACGAAGATGATGTCGGGATTTTTGCCGCAGGCGGCAGTCACCTCAGCGACTTTCCCTGCCGTGACTTCAATGCTGGAGAAACTGGCGTTTGAGACTCCCAGAGCGGCAAAATTAGCCTGGACGGCCTCTGAAAGTTCCTGATTCATCTCGTTGTGATGGACATGCGCCGCCATCTGGCTGAAAGCCCAGCAGTCCACGCCGAGACCGCCTGTCAGGTCGCAGATCACCGGTCTGTAGGCAGAGGCATTGTCCGGCCTCCGCTGAAAGATGGTTGAAGCGAGCGCCGCCTTGTAACGGGCGGTGGCTGACGAACTGCACTGCTCCATGGACAGACGGGTAGGGAATGACAGTCCCTGCACGCCGCTCCATTCAGGCACTTTCCTGCTCATGCGTGCCAGAAAGTCCGAGTCAATCCCGTTCAGAATTTCCTTGAAAGTCATGCTCATTTTCTTTGTGCAAAGGTACAAATTACTTATATTTGTTAAATAGAATAACACTACGAATTGCCGATTATGAAGAGAACACTTTTATCAATTTTTATCGCGGCACTGATGTGCCTGCCTTGTCTGAAAACAAACGCCCAGGCCCTGAATACCCGTGTCAGCGTTACGGGTGGCTTGATCGAAGGCGTCGCGCAGGATGGAATGTTCGTTTACAAAGGAATACCTTTCGCAGCCCCTCCTGTGGGTGATTTGAGGTGGAAGGCTCCTCAGCCCGTCATCGCTTGGGAAGGCGTGCGTCCTGCCGACAAGTTCAGCAGCGATCCTGTCCAGGCGATGGGTGGCGGCAGCGAGGATTGCCTTTATCTGAACATCTGGTCTCCTGCCAGGAGCGTGACCGACAAGGTGCCTGTGATGGTATGGATTTTCGGCGGCGGATTCGCCATGGGCGGCGCTTCACAGTTCGACGGCACCGCACTCGCTCAGAAGGGTGTTGTTCTTGTTACAGTCAACTACCGCGTAGGAACGATGGGATTCTTCGCTCATCCTGAACTCAGCGCGGAGAATCCGCAGCATGTTTCCGGCAACTATGGCATCCTGGACCAGATAGCCAGCCTCCAGTGGGTTAAGGACAATATCGCCGCCTTCGGCGGTGATCCGGACAATGTCACCATATTCGGCGAGTCAGCCGGCGCCATTTCAGTCAGCATGCTTTGCGCTTCTCCTCTGGCAAAAGGCCTTTTCCGCAGGGCGATATCCCAGAGCGGCGGCTCTTTCGCTCCTGCCAGAAAGACTCCTTTCCCGGGCGAGAATATGCGCCTGATGGCCGATGTGGAGCAGGAGGGTCTCGAGAAGATGCAGAAACTCGGGTGTACTTCGATTGCCGATATGAGGGCTCTTGAGCCAAGGGCTTTGGGCGGCGGTTTCTCAATGGCGGGCGGCGCATGGCCTCTTGTCGACGGCTATGTCATCCCCGGGGACCAGCACACCATGTATGCGGAAGGGAACTACAACAATGTCGATATCCTCGTCGGTTACAATTCCGATGAAGGTCTGAGCTTCGGCGCGACCACTGACCCCGTGCGCCATGTCGCTGAAGTGCAGACCAGATACAGCGGATTTGCAGACGCTCTGTTGAAAGCATACCCGATCACCGAAACGTCAGTTCCAAAGAGCGGCCGCAACCTCACCCGTGACGTGGGCTTCGGCTGGCATTCTTGGATATGGGCTTGCCTGCAGGCCCGGAAGGGTGGTTCCAATGTCTATCTGTACTATTTCGACCAGCACCCGGACTATCCTGAAGGCTCTGCCAAATACGGCCAGGGATCACCTCACGGCCAGGATGTCGATTTCGTCTTCGGAAGGCTCAGGGAGAATACCGATGTATCGACGGACCATGCGTTGTCGGAGATCATGATGACATACTGGACCAACTTCGCGAAGACGGGAAACCCTAATGGCGAAGGTGTGCCGGAGTGGCCCGGATTCACCGGGGAAGGCGGACAGGTGATGAACCTCACCGGTGATGCTCCTTTCGCCGGCCCTGTTCACGAAGAGGCCGGGATGAAGGTGCTCAGCAAATATTTCGAGTGGCGCCGTTCTCCTGAAGGACAGGCATATGAGAAATAAATGATTATCCTTATATTTGTTAATGTGGTTAATAATACAGGATTGATTTATGAGAGATTACAAAGAAGTGGCCGAAAGCTGGCTGACAGGAGATTTTGATCCCGAAACCAAATGTAAGATAGTTGAACTCAGAAACTCTGACCCAGCCGGGTTTGAGGACGCATTCTACAAGAACCTCGAGTTCGGAACAGGCGGTCTTCGCGGAATAATGGGCGTCGGAACCAACCGTATGAACAAATATACGGTCGGAATGGCCACCCAGGGACTCGCGAACTATATCCTGAAGCATGTAGAGGGCGATGACATCAAGGTAGTCATATCATATGATTCCAGGAACAACAGCAAGGAGTTCGCAAAGATCACCGCTGATGTCCTTTCTGCAAACGGTATCCATGTGTTCATCTTCGACAATATCCGTCCTACTCCAGAGATGAGTTATGCGGTGCGTCTCAAGGGCGCTGTCGCAGGAGTCATGATCACGGCCTCCCATAATCCGAAGGAATATAACGGTTATAAAGTTTCCTGGTCCGACGGCGGTCAGGTGACCTCTCCAGTGGACAAGGAGATTGTGGATGAGGTGTCGAAGATCACTGACCCGTCCCAGGTGAAGTTCTCTTCCGATACCAGATGCGGAAGCATCGACATCATGGGCAAGGATGTGGATGAACTTTATCTAAGGGACCTTCTCAGCCTCTCGCTCAGTCCTGAAGCCTGCGCAAAGCACGGGGACTTGAAGATAGTCTATACACCTCTCCATGGCTGCGGTGTAAGGCTGGTGCCGGAAATCTTGAAGAGAAACGGATTCAGCAATATCATCCATGTCCCTGAACAGGACATCTCCGACGGAGATTTCCCGACTGTCGTCTCTCCGAACCCGGAGGAACACTCCGCTCTCGAACTTGCCCTCGCGAAGGCTGAGGAGACTGGTGCCGACCTTGTCATGGCCACTGATCCCGATGCCGACAGAATGGGTATCGCCGTCCGTGACAACGATGGCCGCATGGTGCTTATGAACGGCAACCAGACCGCGTCCATGCTGACATACTATGTCCTGAGAAGATGGAAGGAACTCGGAAAGATCGATGGCACCAAGTATGTCGTCAAGACCATAGTCACCACTGAACTCATCGCTGATATCTGCAGGAGTTTCAATGTCCCGATATACAATGTCCTCACCGGTTTCAAGTACATCGCCGAGGTGGTCAAGAAAGAAGAGGCCAAGGGCAATGAGTTCATCTGCGGAGGCGAAGAGAGTTACGGCTTCAATGTCGGCCAGTTCGTGCGTGACAAGGACGCCCAGGTCTCCTGCATGATGCTGGCCGAGTGCGCTGCATGGGCCGCTGATCAGGGCATGACCCTCTATCAGCTCATGGAAATGATATATTCCGAGTACGGCTACCGCAAGGAAGGCCTCACCAGCCTTGTCCGCAAGGGTCTTACAGGTGCTGCCGAAATCCAGAACCTGATGGCCGGTTTCCGTAACGATCCTCCGAAGGAAATGTGCGGCTCGCCTGTAGTCAAGATCATTGACTATCTTGAACCGGAGAAGACAGGACAGCCTAAGTCGAATGTCCTTCAGTTCTTCGACGAAGCCGGGGATGTCGTGTCCGTCCGTCCGTCCGGAACAGAGCCGAAGATAAAGTTCTACTTCGGCGCAAAGGGAGCGGATGCGGATGCAAAGATCGAACAGTTGAAAAACCAATTCGTTAAATAACACTAAATTATGTCATCATTCCTGCAGAAAGCCTTCGGCTTCAACCCTGAAGTCCACAAGGTCCGCACTGAGATAGTTGCGGGTATCACCACTTTCCTCACGATGGCGTACATTCTCGCTGTAAATCCATCGATTTTCAGCGCGCTTGACGGCATGCCGAACGGGGCTGTGTTCACCACCACCGCCCTTGCCGCTGTTATTGCCACCATGGTCATGGCATTCTATGCAAAGAAGCCTTTCGCCCTCGCCCCTGGCATGGGCTTGAACGCATTCTTTGTGTACACTGTCTGCCTCACCATGGGATATTCATGGCAGTTCGCTCTCACCGCAGTGTTCATTGAAGGTATCATCTTCATCATCCTTACTGTCACGAAGATCCGCCAGTGGATCGTGGATGCCATTCCTCTGCCGTTGAAACATGCCATCGGAGCAGGTATCGGTCTCTTCATCGCTTTCATCGGCCTTCAGAACGCAGGTATTGTCGTTGATTCCGACTCAACCCTCGTGACCCTCGGTGATATCACTCACGGAACAGGCCTTCTCGCTGTCATCGGTCTCGTGATCTCCTGCACTCTGGTGATGCTTCATATACGCGGAGGCATCCTCATAGGTATCCTCATCACTGCGTTCATCGGCATTTTCATCAAGGATCCTGTGACGGGTGCCGCCATCACGAACTTCACGGGCGTGGTATCAGCACCTCCTAGCATCAAGCCTATCTTCATGCAGTTCGAGTGGAACCAGATATTCTCGTTCGACATGCTCGCCGTAGTGTTCACATTCCTCTTCATCGACATGTTCGACACCATGGGAACCGTCATCGGAGTATCCCAGAAGGCCGGATTCGTGGATGAGAACGGAAAGGTGGACGGACTCGACAAGATATTCATGGCCGACGCTGTCGGTACAATCTGCGGTGCTTGCCTCGGTACTTCCACCACCACCACATACGTTGAAAGTTCAGCAGGTGTAGGCGCTGGAGGACGTACGGGTCTCACAGCCTTCTCAGCGGGCATCTGCTTCGCTCTTGCACTGCTCTTCGCACCTCTGTTCCTCGCCATTCCTGGCGCTGCAACGGCACCTTCACTTATCATAGTCGGTATGATGATGATGAACCCTGTCACCAAGATTGACTGGCTCAACTACCGCGAGTCCATCCCTGCGTTCCTCACCGTCATCCTCATGCCTCTCGCATACAGCATCTCCGACGGTATCCTCATCGGTATGATCTCCTATGTCGTGCTCTATGCCCTTTCAGGCAAGGCAAAGCAGATCACACCTACGATGTGGGTGCTCGCAGTGCTGTTCATTCTGAGATATATATTCATCTAGGGTTTTCCTGATAGTATTTGCACCAATCGCTCAAGCTGCACTCCGTGCACTTGGGCGATTTTGCTGTACATACGTACCTGCCATGAAGAATCAGCCAGTGGTGGGCTATGGCCCTTTTGTCTTCAGGGATGTGCTTCTCCAGATCGTTCTCGACGGCCAGAGGTGTCTTCCCGGAAGAAAGCCCGAGTCTGTGCGATACCCGGAATACATGAGTGTCAACGGCTATGACAGGCTGGTCATAGATTATGGAGGCTATGACATTGGCGCTCTTGCGCCCGACTCCCGGCAGAGTCTGGAGAGCGTCGATGTCGGACGGCACTTCTCCGCCGAAATCCGAGACAAGTTTCTGCGCGAGTCCGAGAAGATGGAGGGATTTGCTGTTGGGGTATGAAACGGATTTGACGAGATCAAGAATCTGGTCCTGAGTGGCTTTCGCCATCTTTTCAGGGGTGGGGAAGCGCTTGAACAGCTCTGGGGTGATGAGGTTGACTCTTTTGTCAGTGCACTGTGCAGACAGGACCACTGCTACAAGAAGCTGGAACGGGGTTTCATAATGCAGTTCCGTCTCTGCCACCGGCATGTTCTCGGAAAACCAGCCTATGATGTTCCTGAACCGTTCTTCCTTTCTCATATCGTAAGTGAGAGGTCTATCACTTCGTCCTCCGTCCTTTCCTGGCAGTTCTCGTCCTTGCAGACGAACACACGGCCGGGGTATTTCTCAAATATGCTGCGGTTGTGTGTGACCATGACTATGGCGGTGCCCTTTTCCTTGTTGATGCTTGTCAGGAGGGTGAGAATGCCGTCCGCTGTCTCGTTGTCCAGATTGCCGGTAGGCTCGTCGGCTATGATGACGGAAGGACTGTTCAGAAGCGAACGGGCGATGGCGATGCGCTGCTGCTCTCCGCCGGAGAGCTGGTGAGGCATCTTGTGCGCCTTTGTCTCCATGCCGACAGCTTTCAGCACTTCAAGTATTTTCTTGTCTATTTCTTCGTCTTTCTTCCATCCTGTAGCTTTCAGCACGAACTCGAGGTTCTTCTCCACCGACCTGTCCATGAGCAGCTGGAAATCCTGGAAAACGACTCCCATCTTCCTCCTCAGGAAGGGTATGTCCTTGGCCTTTATGCCGTTGAGCTGGTAGCCGCAGACGGTACCTTCTCCTTCTTTCAGAGGGTTCTCCGCGGTCATGGTTCTGATGATGGATGTCTTGCCCGTTCCGACCTTTCCCACGATGTAAACGAAATCGCCCGGGAAGATGTCCATGTCCATCCCGTATATCACTATGCTTTCGCCGTTGATGATATTCGCGCCTTTGAAAGAAATAATAGGTGAATTCTCCATAAAATGAAGCTGATTGGCTTGATTATTGAGCAAATATAGCGTAAAAATACATAAATTTGTAAGTTGAAGAAATTAATTTTATATGACAAAATATAGACTATGTACCGCTGTGGCGGCAGTATTGATAATTGCCGGCCAGACAGTCATGTACGCCGGTCCCCAGGACAAGGACTACAAACAGGCAGTCAGACTGTATGAAAACGGACTTTATGAGCGCGCGCGTGACATCTTCGTGTCGCTGAAGGAAAAGGGCGATGTCCTCAGCGAGGGCTATGAGGCTCTCTGCTCGGCGAAGCTCAAGTCGTCAGGCTACGAAAAGGCTCTCACCGGCTATCTTGAGAATTATCCTGAATCCTCCCTCGCTCCTCAGATACATTATCAGCTGGGCCTTGACCTTTTCGACAAAGAAGAATATGCTGAGGCAAAGTATGAACTTTCCCAGTTCTCGAAGGATGACATCTTCAAGACCCAGGTGGCTGAGTATATCTTCAAACGCGCGTATTGCGATTATGCCCTTGGAGATTATGACCCTGCAAGGTCCAGATTCACTGCTGTGGAGAAGATGCCGGCTTCCGACTACACTGCTCCTTCACGCTACGCCATCGGCTATATCGACTATTCGAGAAGTGATTTCGACTCGGCTCTCAAGTGGTTCGATCTGGCCGCCAGAGACCCTCGCTTCACCGATCTCGCCAACTACTATATCCTCGAATGCCGTTTCAACAACAAGGATTACAAATATGTGACTGACAACGGTCCGGCGATGTTCGAGTCAATCCCAGTGGAAAGGCAGCCTCATCTGGCTCGCATCATCTCCGAGTCTTTCCTTGTCCAGGGCAATGTGGAGAAGGCGAAGGACTATTATGACAAGAACCTTGGCTCAAGTGAACAAAAAAGCCGCTCGGACTATTTCTATGCGGGTTCCATGCTCTACGCCCTCGAGGATTTTGAAGGAGCGGTGGAAAATTTCAACAAAATGTCTTTCCGCAATGATTCGCTCGGCCAGATAGCATCTTACCAGATGGCTGACTCCTATCTTCAGTTGAAGAACAAGGTTGCTGCCATGGAATCCTTCAAGGATGCTGCATCGCTGACCTTTGACGGTGATATTCAGGAAGATGCATTCTTCAATTATGCCAAGCTGGCGTTTGACCTGAATCAGGACGGACAGCCGTTCGCGGATTACATAGACAAGTACTCCAAGTCCAAGAGAGGGGATGACATCTATGTCTATATGGCCCTGTCGAGGCTGGCTGTACACGATTATGCCGGCGCGGTCGAGGCCTATGACAATATCGATGAACTCAGTCCTGACATGCGGAGCAACTATATGAAGGCCAATTATCTCCGCGCCAATCAGCTGATTGCCAGCGGTTCGTGGAGAGATGCCATCCAGTGCCTGCAGGCGTCTGCGTTCTATACTGGTCGCCGTGACCCGTTCAACCAGCTCTCACGCTACTGGCTCGCCGAATCCTATTACAACACAGGCAACTATTCCGGCGCCGCAAATATCCTCGAAGACTTGTACAACAACTCCGCGCTTGACGGGAAGACCGAAGGACGCTCGTTGGCTTATAATCTGGCGTACAATTATTTCCGCCAGGAAAACTATCAGTCTGCGGCCAAATGGTTCGACAATTACACGGCTTCCGGTTACAAGGATTTCCTGAAAGACGCGATGATCCGCCGAGCGGACTGCGACTTCATCCGCAAGGACTACAAGGCTGCTGCCGCGGGTTATGAGAAGGTGCTTGCCGCATATGCCGACCCGGACGATATCTATCCTTACTATCAGCTCGGACTGGCATATGGCCTGAACGGTGACAAGAAGAACAAGGTCACCGCCCTGTCGCGCGTGAAGAACGCTTCGCCGTCCGCCATGCTGTATCCTGAGGCGATGTACGAACTTGGAAGAGCTTACGTGGACAACAATCAGGGCAGTCAGGCCGTGAGTTGCTTTGAGGCCCTGAGGGACAATTCTAAGGACGGCACCTATGTGGCCAAGGCCCTTATCGAGCTCGGTATGGTCTACAGGAACCAGAAAAGCTATGACAAGGCGCTCGAATGCTACAAGCAGGTCGTGGAGGATCTTCCGAAGAATGAACTGTCCGAGGATGCCTTCCTGGCCATTGAGTCCATCTACCAGGCAATGGGAGAGCCTGAGTCTTTCCTGGCTTATTCAGACAAGATTGGAAAAGGTGGAGTCAGGACGGAGGATGAAAAGGAGCAGATCTACTTCAACTCAGCCGAGCAGATTTTCCTGAGCGGCAATTATCAGAAGGCGATAGTGTCTCTCCAGAAGTATTTCGAGGCATATCCTGCCGGCTCCAAGACCACAGAGGCATATTTCTATCTGGCGGAAAGCTATTCACAGCTGGGACAGAAAGAAAATGCCGTTGACGCCTATGCAAAGGTCATGACAGCCTCTGACGCCGGTTCTCTTCTTGAACCTGCTTCTCTCAACTATGCCTCTCTCTCGTACGGACTCGAGCATTATCAGGATGCCTACAACGGCTATTCCGCTCTCAAGGACAATGCGAAGATGGATGAGAACATTCTGACTGCAATGACCGGAATGATGCGTTCCGCATACAAGGCCAAGAACTACCGCAATGCCATCGACGCCGCTGAAACCCTGAAGAAGGACGAAGGCTGCACAGATGACCTCACCCGTGAGGCTGATTACATCAGGGCCAAGTCGCTGATGGTTTCCAGCCAGCGCGTCGCGGCGCTCGATATCCTCAAGGAGCTGGCCAAGTCTCCTGCTACGAACGAGGGCGCGGAGGCTGCTTATCTGCTGATACAGAGCACTTATGACGAAGGTAACTTCGATGCTGTGGAGAAGATGGTCTACGATTTCTCATCCAAGGCCGGAGACCAGAACTACTGGAGAGCCAAGGCGTTTATCGTCCTTGGCGACTCGTTCGCTGAAAAGGACAATCTTACACAGGCCAGGACCACGTTCCAGAGCATTGCTGACGGATACGAGTCCCAGGGGCCTGAAGATGATGTGCTTGACAATGTCAAGATGAGACTTGAGAAACTTTCGCAAATGATGTAATTGACTATGAGACGCTATATTACTATCACAGCAGGACTGCTCCTGGCAGCTGCGGCTTCAGCACAGAACTTGAACCCTACCGTCCAGGTTACCAATGTATACGAAGGCAAACTCATGGAAGTGGAGAAGCAGAATGTCCCGATGGCCATACCTGATTCCCTGACGCAGTTCGACTGGAATTTCAACTATTCCGTGTTCGACAATCCGTACAAGGGCGCCTATGAGTTCAATCCATATTTCATCGAGATGAAACCTGATCCTGTCCCGTTCGACGGCAGAAATCTGTATCTCCGAGCCGGTGCCGGGTACAGTTTCCATCCGGAGGTACAAGCCGTATGGACACCTTCATTGAAGGGACGTTTCGGTATCAGCATCTATGAAGATTTCAAGAGCTATATGGGTCAGTATCACGATCTGAGGTCATTTTTGGCAGATACACAAATCCCTCTTGGCACTGACTATGAGACGTATGTCCTCCCAAAATCCACCTTCAACGGCCGTGAATCAGGCAACAGGACCGGAGTGAAGGCCAGATTCGTGACCAAGCCAGTCGTCCTTTCCCTCGACGGTCAGTTCAGATGGCTGAATACATTGTGGGATGGAGAGACGGAACTTAACTCCGCCTACGGACAGTCATACGTGTTCTCTGCAAAATCCAACAATTCTTCTGCTTTCTATTTTGACGCCAGTGTCCATTATGATGGCATGACCAATCATCCTCAGCGCTTTGATTCCAACCCGGACCTGTCAGACTATGTGTTTGACAAAAGGTTGAACGATAATGATCTGGGGGGTGACCTCCTGCTGAGATATAATGTCTCCGATCCTCTGTCTATAAGCCTCACTGGTTCGTATGATCATTTCTACTTCAAGGATGTGGCCACGCCTGATGAGGGATATGTGATAGCTGACTGGCTGAATATCGGCCCCATGTGTACTTACCAGGGCGACAGGGCCTCCATTTCCGCAGGCGTAAAGTTCTCCGATGTCTGGAAGGACAAAGACTTTTCAGACGAAAACTGCTTCAAGGGAAGAAGAATCTTTCCTCAGTTAAGGGCCAGTTACGAGCTTGCCAAAGAGGCTCTGGTGGTTTCCGCATTCCTCTCAGGCGGGCAGAGTTTCAACTCTTATGCATCTCTGCTTGAGACCAACCATTTTTTACCTGTCGATGCTTCACACAATTATTTCAGCACCTTGGCTGATGCAAGCGTAAACACGCTTGATGCGGGGATATCTTTCAGCGGAAGAGTGAAGAGCATGTTCCAGTACAAGATCGATGGAGGATATGCCAGATATGTCAATGCGCTGGTGGAGGGAGTCCGACTTGATTTTTTTGCTGAAACCAGGCCTATGCTCAAATATATGCTGGTTGACTACAATCTCCTCTATGCCTCACTCAACGGCTCATGGAGAAGTGACAGAGTGGATGCATCCGCATTCCTCAAAGTTCAGGACATGAAACTTGCAGATGCTGCGAGGCCTGTTCTGTCTGCTCCTCGTTTTGTCGGTTCTGCTGATTTCACATACAACTGGAACAGACGTATTTTCGCCGGTGTCTCAGCGGAATGGTCAACCTCACGCAGGGCGTCGATCCCGGATTTTTCTCCTCGTTTAAACCCGGCCAATATCGTAACACTCTTTATCAATGTACCCGGATGGGTCGATCTCGGTGTCAACGCGGAGTTCAAGGCAAGCAACAAGTTGTCTCTGTGGCTCAAAGGCGGCAATCTCCTGAACAAGGTCATCATGAGGGATTTCCTGGTGGCTGAGAAGGGACCTTACGCGACAGTCGGACTCTGCCTGGTCCTGTAGGTTTTTCCTTAAGGAAAAAGCTTCATTTTCGGGCTCCGGATTGCCGGTTTTTTGAAAGATTTTTTGTAAATTTGTCTGTTTATTAACAGGCAAATTTTTTTGATTTTAGAATGATTGATTCAGAAGAGATGAAAGCTGCCGAAGAGCAGTATTCCGCAAACAGTATCCAGGTTCTGGAAGGGCTTGAGGCGGTCAGGAAGAGACCTTCGATGTACATCGGTGACATTTCCGAGAGAGGTCTTCATCACCTGGTATACGAAGTGGTGGACAACAGTATCGACGAGGCCATGGCCGGCTTCTGCAGCGATATCTATGTGACTATTGAAGAAGACAATTCCATACGTGTCCAGGACAACGGCCGAGGTATCCCTACCGGCTGGCATGAAAAGGAGAAGAGAGATGCCCTCGAGGTCGTTCTTACAGTCCTCCATGCGGGAGGCAAGTTCTCCAAGGACAGCTACAAGGTCTCCGGAGGTCTCCACGGTGTGGGTGTTTCCTGCGTGAATGCACTCTCCGACCTTCTGGTCGCAGAAGTCCACCGTGAAGGCAAGGTCTTCATGCAGAGGTACTCGAAGGGCAAGCCGCTCGGACCTGTCGAGGTCATCGGTACATGCGAGGACACAGGTACCATCATCACCTTCCATCCGGACGCGACCATTTTCACTCAGACCATAGTCTACAAGTACGAGACTCTCGCCAACAGGCTGCGCGAACTTTCTTTCTTGAACAAGGGCATACGCATCACTCTCAAAGACCTCCGCGAGATGGTGGACGAGTTCGTTGAGGATGAGAACGGAGACCGAAAGGCTACCGGGAACCAGGTGTTCAGACAGGATGTGTTCTATTCCGAGAAAGGACTCTCGGAGTTCATATCATATCTTGACGCCGATGCCGACCATATGATCCCGGAACCGGTCTGTGTGAACTCAGACAAGATCATCCCTATCGACATAGCCCTCCAGTACAATGATGGCTACAACGAGAAGATATACTCCTATGTGAACAATATCAACACCATCGAGGGCGGCACGCATCTCCAGGGCTTCAAGATGGGTCTCACCCGTTCTTTGAAGAACTATGCGGACAAGAACAAGATGATGGAGAAATACAAAGGAGATGACCTCAAGCAGAGCGACTTCCTTGAAGGTCTCACTGCCGTCGTCTCTGTCAAGGTCGCCGAGCCTCAGTTCGAGGGTCAGACCAAGACCAAGCTCGGCAACACCGAGGTCACATCAGCGGTCTCACAGGCCACCGCAGCAGCCATGGACAACTTCCTCGAGGAGAATCCGAAACTCGGAAAACTCATAGTTGAGAAAGTCATCCTGGCAGCCACTGCGAGAAACGCAGCCAGGAAGGCTCGTGAAATGGTGCAGAGGAAGACCGTCATGACAGGTGCGGGCATGCCTGGCAAACTTGCAGACTGTTCGGAGCGCGACCCTGAGAAGTGCGAGATATTCCTCGTCGAGGGTGACTCCGCAGGCGGTACAGCCAAGCAGGGACGCGACCGTCGCACTCAGGCCATCCTTCCTCTCCGAGGCAAGATTCTCAATGTGGAGAAGGCGGTCAGCGGAAAAGCATTCGAAAGCCAGGAGATCCAGAACATCTACACCGCTCTCGGAGTCACCATCGCCCAGGAAGATGAAACCGGAGAGAAGCACATGGATCTCAGCAGGCTCCGTTACCACAAGGTGGTCATCATGACCGATGCCGATGTCGACGGCTCTCATATTGCCTGCCTCATCCTGACATTCTTCTTCAGGTATATGTTCGACCTCATCAAGAACGGCTATGTCTATCTGGCCACACCTCCTCTCTACCTTGTCAAGAAAGGCAAGGAGGAAGTTTACTGCTGGACAGAGGAGCAGCGTGAGGAGGCGGTCCAGAGACTCGGCAAGGGCAGCGACAAGGGCTACACCGTGCAGCGTTACAAAGGTCTCGGCGAGATGTCCGACCAGCAGCTCTGGGACACCACCATGGATCCGTCCAGAAGACGTCTCCGCCAGATAACCATCGAGAATGCGGCACAGGCAGAGAGAACCTTCTCCATGCTTATGGGAGACGATGTTCCGCCTCGCCGTCAGTTCATCGAGGAGAACGCACATTACGCAAACATCGACGCTTAGACTGTATTTAAGTATTAAAACCTTGATATTACCATGTTAGACATTTTTGACAGAATCGAAAGAGATTCAGGCGGTCCTATCGGACAGTATTTCGACCAGGCTTTCGGATATTATATGTACCCTCGTCTCGAAGGCGAACTCGGCCCTCACATGACTTTCAACGGCATGCCGGTCCTTAACTGGAGCCTTAACAACTATCTCGGCCTCGCAAATCATCCTGAAGTCAGGAAGGCTGATGCCGAGGCTGCGGCGAAATGGGGTCTCGCTTACCCTATGGGCGCAAGAATGATGTCCGGACACACCAGGTACCACGAGGCTCTCGAGCGCAAGTTCGCGGAGTTCGAGAAGAAGGAGGACGCTTTCCTCTACAACTTCGGCTACCAGGGCATCGTTTCCACCATTGACGCTCTCACTGCACGTCATGATGTCATCGTCTATGACGCTGAGTGCCATGCCTGTCTCCTTGACGGTATCCGTCTCCATATCGGCAGCAAGTACAAGTACCGCCACAACAACATCGCCGACTGCGAAAAGATTCTCGCCCGTGCCTGCAAGGAGGCTGACGAGAACGGCGGCGGTGTCCTTCTCATCACCGAAGGTGTGTACGGCATGACCGGAGCCCTTGGAAAACTCGATGAGATTGTGGCGCTCAAGCAGAAGTACAACTTCCGCATCATGATAGACGACGCCCACGGCTTCGGCCTTCTTGGTGAGCACGGACGCGGAACATCCGAGCATTTCGGTGTCATGGACGGCATCGATCTCTATATCGGAGCATTCGCCAAGTCAATGGCTTCCATCGGCGGTTTCGTCGCAGGCCCTCGCAAGATAATCAACTATCTCCGTGCGAACATGCGTTCCCAGATGTACGCGAAGTCGCTTCCTATGCCGCTTGTCATAGGCAACATCAAGCGTATGGAGATCATCGACAGTCCTGAAGGCGACGAACTCAGGAAAAAGTGCTGGACCATCACCCATGCCATCCAGAACGGTTTCAAGGAAGCCGGCTTCGACATCGGTGAGGCTGAGGCATGCGTCACTCCTGTACATATCAAGGGTGGTGTCGCACAGGCCACAAAGATGGCCAAGGACCTCCGCGAGAACTACAGGGTGTTCTGCTCGATGGTGATTTATCCTGTCATCCCTAAGGGAATGGTCATCTTCAGGATCGTGTCCACCGCGGCGCATACCTTGGAGGATGTTGAATACACTCTCAACGCATTCAAGGAGATAAAGGCGAAGCTTGATGCCGGTGAATATGATGGAGACGATGTCGCGGCCATGAAAATTGACTGATGAGATGAACCGAAAGTTCTTCGAAGATAAAGTTATCATCGTGACAGGAGCCAGCTCGGGTATAGGGTTGGCTTCTGCCAGATTATTCGGCTCTCTGGGCGCGCGTGTCGTGATGGCTGCCCGTTCGTATGACAAGTTGGTTGAACTGAGCGCAGAAGTCGGCGACGCCGACCATGTGCTGTGCGTGGAGGCTGACGTGTCGGTGGAGCAGGACTGCCGCGAGCTTATAGAGAAGACCGTGGAACGTTTCGGACGAATCGACATTCTCGTGAACAATGCCGGCCTTTCCATGCGTGCGATGTTCAAGGACCTTGAACTGGATGTGATCAGGAGGCTTATGGACGTGAACTTCTGGGGAACGGTCTATTGCACCAAGTTCGCGCTGCCTTACCTGCTTGAGTCCAGAGGCACAGTGGTTGGAGTGATCTCCATAGCCGGATATTCCGCACTTCCTGCGAGGACAGGTTACTCCGCATCAAAATATGCCGTCAGGGGCTTTCTTGACACCATCAGAATCGAACACCTCCATGATGGACTGAATGTTCTTACGTTCGCTCCTAATTATGTTGCATCGAATGTGCGCAATGCCGCGCTTGTCGCGGACGGCTCCCCTCAGGGCGCCACTCCTCTCAACGAGTCCGGCCTCATGAGCGCCGAGGAATGTGCGAGGCGGCTTGCAAAAGCCATCAGCCGCCGTCGCAGCGTAGTGACCCTCACTCCGTTGGGGAGAATTACCGCGGCTGGCCGTACACTCATCCCGGGGATTGACGACCGTATCACATACAAGTACATAGCAAGAGAGAAAGACAGCCCGTTCAAGTAGTATGAAGCAATCCGGAATACCATCATCACTGAAGACCTATCTCCCGTTCTTATTTCTGTTCGCCATCCTCGTGGTCATCCTTCCGAGGGCTCCTAAGTTCGGATATGAGTACAAGAAAGGCTCTCCATGGAAATACGAGACCCTTTACGCCCAGTTTGATTTCCCAATACTGAAGACTGACGAACAGATTCAGGAGGAGAGGTCGAACTCCGTCTCCAACGTGATTCCGTATTACAAGTATTCCGAGGAGGTCGTGAACAAGAACCTGAGGGCGGCGGAAGCTCTTTCTCTGGGACAGAACGCCTCGTTGAAAACTGCCCTGGTGTCCGCCGTCAGGGATATCTATTCCAAGGGTGTGGTCCCTGACGAAGGAGTGAAGACCGACAGGAACGCGACTGACATCTCAAAAGAGATCCTGTATGTCCAGAAGGACAAGAGAGCATCGAAACTTCCTGTCACTGAAGTGTATAAATTGACCGATGCAAAGGCCAAGCTAGTGGCTGAGATGGGTGCGAAGTTCAAGACCGTCAACTTGGATTCCCTGTTCAAGGCGAACTCCATCTACGACTTGATAGTCCCGAACCTGATTTATGACAAGCAGACCACCGAACTTGTCCACGCTGAGTCCGGCACGACGATATCTCCAACCATGGGCTTTGTAAACAATGGACAGCTGATAGTATCCACCGACGAAATAGTCACTGCGGAGATAGCCCAGATGCTGGATTCTTACAAGGTCGAGTACGAGGCGAACCTTGGCTATTCCGGTTCGAAGGCTCTGTTCTGGCTTGGTAACATGCTTCTTGCGCTGGCGCTGGTACTCACTCTCTATCTGGCCATATATTTCACAAACCGGAAGATTCTCAGCAGTATGAACGAACTTCTGTTCGTCCTCATGGTGTTCCTCATCTCCACCATCTGTGCGCTTACGGTCGGCAAAGCCCATCCAGTTTATCTGTACATGGTCCCGTTCACTCTTCCTGCCCTGTGGCTTCAGGCATTCTTCAGGAACAGGGCGGTGGTGGCGATCTACATTGTTTCACTGCTCCCTCTTCTGATCTTCACACATTCAGGCTCCATTCTGTTCTTCATGTTCCTGGTCGGCGGTCTGGTCGCCATATATACGTTCAAGTTCTTCGTCCGCGGCTGGCAACAGTTCATCACCACCATTTTCATGTTCATGGCGATGCTGCTTGTCCATTTCGGCTTCAGGCTGATCGATGCGGTCAGCATCAATGTCGGCGTGACCTTCACATACCTTTTCATCGGCTCTGTCTTCGCGGTGCTCGGCTACCAGATGGTGTATCTTTTCGAGAAGATATTCAATCTGGTCTCCAACTCCCGCCTTGCCGAATTAGGCGACACCAGCAATCCTCTGCTCCGCGAACTTGAGACCAAGGCTCCAGGCACATTCCAGCACTCTCTGCAGGTCATGAGCATGGCCGACAAGGCGGCCCGTTCCATAGGCGCGAATGTCCTCCTTGTGCGCGCCGGTGCCCTGTATCATGATATTGGCAAGATAAACAACCCTCAATGCTTCACGGAGAACGAGTCCCTGCTCCAGGCTTCAGGACAGCCGGGCTATCATTCAGGACTTGACCCGAAACGGAGCGCCGGGGATATCATCGCCCATGTCTCCGACGGTCTTGTGGTCGCAGACAAATTCAAACTTCCTGAGATAATAAAGGATTTCATTGTCACTCATCACGGCTCTTCCAGCACATCGTTCTTCCTGAACAAGTATCTCAGCGGGGGAGGTGACCCTGAAGATGTGTCCGAGTTCTACTACAAAGGCAGGAAGCCTTCCTCCAAGGAACATATCATCCTTATGTTATGCGACTCTGTCGAGGCTGCCTCCCGCACTCTCAAGGGGTCCTCTGTAGAGGATTATTCATCGCTGGTCGAGAATATCTTCGCCGCAAAGATGAAGGAGGGCCAGTTCGATGAATCCGACATCTCCCTCAAGGAACTCACTGTGCTGAAGGAAACGCTGAAGTCATACCTTGCGCAGCTCTATCACGAAAGGGTCGTGTACCCTAAAATGAAAGACAAGTCAGTTGGTTGATTATTTGAGATTTAATGACTATCTTTGCCGCCCGTTTCATCGTAGTCGGACAAAATAAACAATACAGCATAAAATGAACATCGAAAAGAAACAGATTGATGATCTCAACATCGAGGTCACACTAAACATCGCAGCGGAAGATTACGCTCCGATCAAGAAGAAGAAACTGAACGAGCGTCGCAGAACAGCAGAATTCAAGGGATTCAGAAAGGGAATGGTCCCTGCTTCTCTCGTGGAGAGGGTTTATGGTGAGCAGTGCCTTGGTGATGCTGTCAATGACATCATCTCAGAACAGCTCGGCAAGTTCGTGGAAGAGAGCGGAATCAACTATATCGGTGAGCCTATCGCCAGCGAGGACCAGCCTGATTTCGAGTGGAAGGACGGCAACGACTTCGTGTTCAAGTTTGATTTCGGCGTGGCTCCTGAAGTCAATTTCGAACTTTCAGACAGCGACAAGGTCGTCAATTATACCATCAAGTCCACCGCACAGGCAAAGGAGGAGATGAAGAAGAACATGCTCATGCAGTATGGCGAACTTCAGGAAGTTGCAGCCCCTACCGCTGAATCATACATCTATGTCGACCTCGAGAACGAGGAGAAGACAGTTGAGAACGGATACATCTCCATGAGGGATGTGACCGAGGCCATGAAGCCGGCACTTATGGGCGTCAAGGCAGGAGACAAACTCGAGATCAACGTCAACGAGCTTCTCGACCGCGAAGGCGACCGCGCCACTCTTCTCAAGGTGAAGAAGGAGGATCTCGCTTCCATCAACCCTGTATTCAACGCCACTATCGTCAATATCAAGAATTTCGAGGCTGCTGAGGCCACCCAGGAGACTTTTGACAAGATCTTCGGTGAGGGCAAGGTCAACAGTGAGGAGGAGTTCGAGAAAGTAGTAGCTGAGCGTCTTGCTGACAACTACAGGCAGGAGACCGACTATCGTCTCAGCAAGGACATCAAGGACTATCTCGTGAAGAAGGCCGACATCAAGCTCCCTGAGTCATTCCTCAAGAGATGGCTCTACTCCATCAACAAGGAGAAGTTTACGATGGAAGACATCGAGAAGGAGTTCGATGCATTCCTCGCAGACTACAAGTGGCAGATGGTCAGCGACTTCCTTATGAAGAAGTTCGATCTCAAGATTGAGAAGAGCGATATCGAGGAGGCTGCTCGTGGATATGTTTCCTACCAGTATGCAATGTACGGAATGGCCAATGTCCCTCAGGAGTTCATCAATGAGTCAGCTCAGAAGATGCTCGCTGACGGCCAGCAGGTTCAGAGACTCTCCGAGTCAGTGGCTGAGCAGAAGGTCATTGCTGCCGTCAAGGATATCATCTCCTTTGACAAGAAGGCCATCTCAGTTGAGAAATTCCGCGAACTGAAATAATTGTCGTTCAGACTTACATATTGACATTGGGGGAAGCACGCTTCCCTCAATGTTTTTTTGTTCGAGGAAAATAAGTACCTTTGGAAAGTATGAAAGAATTTGATAAATACGCAAGGCTTGAGCATGGAATAAGCTCCATGACCCTTCATCGCTTCGAGTCAGCCTATGACTCTTACATAAACCCGACTATCATCGAGGAACGCAAACTGAATGTCGCTTCCATGGATGTGTTCAGCCGTCTTATGATGGACAGGATCATCTTCCTTGGTGTGCCTATCGATGATGATGTCGCCAATATCATTCAGGCTCAGCTTCTGTTCCTTGCATCCACTGACCCGTCTGCGGATATTTCACTTTATTTGAACACTCCGGGCGGTCAGGTGAGCAGCGGACTTGGTATATATGATACCATGCAGCTTGTCGAACCGGATGTGGCTACCATCTGCACGGGTATGGCTGCTTCCATGGGATCTGTGCTTCTATGTGCTGGAGCACAGGGAAAGCGTTCCGCCCTGCCTCATTCAAAGGTTCTTATCCATCAGCCTCTCGGCGGCGCGAAAGGTCAGGCCAGTGATATCCTCATCGCCGCGAAGGAGATAGAGAAGTGCCGTGCCGAGCTTATTGGGATCATAGCCGAGCATTCAGGACAGCCATACGACAAGGTGTTTGCTGATGCTGACCGTGACTTCTGGATGACGGCTCAGGAGGCCAAGGAGTACGGTATGGTGGATGAAATACTCACCAAAAAGAAATAGCGGAGATGGCAGGAAAGAAGAATGAGCAGCGTCACTGCATGTTCTGCGGCCGTTCCGAGAATGAGGTCCCGCTTCTTCTCAGCGGAATGGATGGCTATATCTGCAGCGATTGCGTGAGGCTGGCTTCCGACTATTTGTCAGAACTTACGAAAGAGTCGGAGGAGGAGAGTGAAAAGTCTGCGATTCAGATAGGGGAACTTCAGAAGCCTAAGGCGATCAAGGAATTCCTTGACCAGTACGTCATAGGTCAGGACAGGGCGAAGAAACTTCTTGCAGTAGCAGTCTACAATCATTACAAGCGCATCAATCATAATCTTGTCGAAAAACCTGATGACGGTGTCGAACTTGAGAAGTCAAATATCCTGATGGTCGGCCCGACTGGAACAGGCAAGACATTGATGGCCAAGACTATCGCCAAGATGCTTGATGTGCCTTTCACGATCGTGGACGCTACTGTCCTTACTGAGGCTGGTTATGTCGGTGAGGATGTTGAGAGCATTCTTACGAGACTTCTTCAGGAGGCTGACTATGATGTCAGGAAGGCAGAGAGAGGAATTGTGTTCATCGATGAGATAGACAAAATCGCCCGCAAGAGCGACAATCCTTCCATCACCCGTGATGTTTCGGGCGAGGGCGTGCAGCAGGCCATGCTCAAACTGCTTGAGGGCAATGTCGTGAACGTTCCGCCGAAAGGCGGCCGCAAGCATCCTGAGCAGGACTTTGTCCATGTGAACACTCAGAATATCCTCTTTATCTGCGGAGGCGCGTTCGAAGGCATCGAGCGCAGGATTGCTCAGAGACTGAACACTCAGGTCATCGGTTTCGGCGCTCAGGACAAGCAGAAGATCGACAAGGATAATCTTCTCCAATATGTGTCAGCCCAGGATCTGCGCGGCTATGGATTAATCCCTGAGATCATCGGCCGTCTTCCTGTGATCACTTATCTCGACCCTTTGGACCGTGACGCTCTGAAGCGTATCCTTACTGAGCCGAAGAATGCTGTTCTGAAGCAGTATGAGAAGATCTTCGAGATGGACGGCATGAAGCTTGTCATCGACCCGGAGGTGCTGGACCTCATCGTGGATACTTCCATTTCCAACAAACTGGGAGCCAGAGGGTTGAGGAGCATCTGCGAACAGATGATGAACGATGCCATGTACGAAGCTCCGTCCTCAAGGAAGAAGACCTTCCATCTCACCCTCGACTACGCCAAGTCCAAACTTCAGCAGTAGTCCCATAAGGTCAATGGCGTGAATGCGACCGCTCCGCTGACAAGCGGGCTGTCGCCGAAACGCTCCGCTTGCCGTATTCACGCCATTGACGCAGTGTGCTTCACTGCGTCAGTCGTCATCTTCTAGGATGAAGATGCTGTCGGCCGGCTTGTTGAAATATCGTGCGATTTTCAGTGCCAGAACGGTTGATGGGACATATTTCCCCGCCTCGATGGAATTGATGGTTTGACGGCTGACACCCACTGCTGTCGCCAGATCCTGCTGTGTTATATCCTTGATGGCCCTTTCTACTCTGACTGTATTCTTCATCTTGCCTCCCTCCTGACTTTTCGCATGGAAATGTTGAACTTGATGATATAGAGCAAAAATACTAAATATATCGCACCGAAACAGAAATACAGGAAACTGAGTCCATAGATGAATATCACTCCGAAAGCAAGGATTCCAGCGGTCAGCCACAAACTCCAGACAAAAGAACTCATCCTTATCTGCCCGGTCATTTCATCTTCGTCCTTTTCTTTAGCCAGAGAAATCAAACAGAGGGAAACCAGCAGTCCGAGCATGGCTGTCTCATTGATTGGATCATTTTGGACTATTTCAAATACGCGGTGCTTTTCAGGAAAGTCTTCAGTCAACAACGCAAAAGCAGGAATATGGAAATAGTTGAATTCCAGTTGTCCGCTTAACAGGCACAACAGACACATCATACAGAATGGGACGAACATCCACATTCCAACCCTTTTGTACTTATTTGGGAGCAAATAATCCGTTCTCATTTCACGCTTGATTTAGAGTTGTTATTGAAATACCAGCGGCAAAGTTAAATATATTTTCCTAAATGACAAATATATTTTACATTTTATCGAGTATTCTTGTCATGGACCACTTAGAAGGTTATAAGTTTGAGAATGCAGGCTGCTTACCTTTGTTTTGGGAACTTGTCGGGGCCGTATTTGTCTTCGAATGGAGCACAGCCGGGGACGGTGATATAGTATAGACCACCCATCTGCGGAATGGCTTTTCCTTCATAAACTGCCTGATTCCCGAACAGACTCAGACCATGCTTGCGCATCCATTTCTGCCATCCCATCAGTTCTTCCATTTTGAAAGTTTCTGTCATTGACCGTGCGACAGAAACTGAAGTCCTTTGAATGATCAGCTGTCTTGCCTCCTCCGGACCGATGTAGTCTCCGGGGACAGACAGACGTTCTGGTAGCATGCTTCTCCTGTACATATACTGCCCGACAGCATAATCGTCAGCCATCTTGATGGAAGCGTCATAATCCGAATCAATGCTGTCTATGACCGACTGAAGCAGGTTGATTTTCAAATCCAGTTCGGCATATTCGGTTGAAGATATTATCGCCATCAGGCTGTCCCTCTTTTCAACTGAGATGACCCCGTCCTTGAGAGCCTTGTCGGTGAATAACGCAGCTTCTTCTTCAAGAGAGTTCCCTCTCAAGAACAAGGAGTCCTTTTCCTGCCCTGTGGTCACAAATCCTTTTGTGGCAAAAACAAGCAGGATGCATAAGAAACAAATATGGTTTTGCTTTTCTTTCATATCACCAGGATGGTGATATATTCAAGCACTATGCCAACGGCTCATGAACTGTAAATACTTCTCCTACCTTGTATTATTGTTGTGCTAAATACATATGAATTTTCAGGAAAAGGGCAAGGATGGCCGGTGGTGACGGGCTGAGTGGCCTGGAGGAGAACGGAAGGACGAACGGCAGCCGGCTCCCCGTCCTCCGAGACCAGCCGCGAGGCCCCTCACCACCGGCCTGACCGCAACATCCGTTGTTCCACAAACGTCGGGGGGCAAAAACGGCTCGGAACGCACACGGAATAGCGCAGAAAAGTAATTCCGGGGGCATATGAGGCCTTCAGCGCACACGGAACAGGCCGTGGAGACGGCAAGCAGCCCCTCGACAAGTTCGGGGACCGGTTGCTGAGCTTGCCGAAGCACGGCGACAGCCTGCTTGTTAGCGTAGCGGCCGTCTCCCGGACGTGACGGAGAAATGAAACGTCCCTGGAACAGCACAAAAGGACCGGATTCCGGGTCAAGCCCGGAATGACGGAGGAAATGATCGCACGCTGAACGGTTAAGTGTGATTATCTGACCACTAAGGTGAATTCCGGCTGTCCGCCGTCTTTGCGGTCAGCGATGACGTAGACCTTGGATGATGCACCATTGTTTTCAGCCATGAAAAGGTACTCCGTGCCCTCTGGAACTGCTCTGCTTCCGCAAGTCACAGGGGTGCCGAGAGGATACTGGTAGCTGGAACATGCAGTTTCAAAGATGGCAGTCTCTTCTTCGGTGACAGGCCGCTGCTCGGAGTAGTCAGGAAGGACATCGGCTTCTCCTTCGACATATCCGCCATTGATAAGGAATCTGGAAACCTCTGCCGGGGCGTTCTGGATTCGTACAGTCCTTATGCCATAGCCTTCACGTACATCAGACTTAGGCAAAGCCTTCTTGAGATCAGCCGCACTTTCAAAAAGACCGCCACTACCGAAGGTGCAGAATGGAACGATGGTCTTTCCGTTCAGGTTGACTTTGTCCAGGAGGGCTTTCACTGGTGGGGCGTATGTCCCGAACCAGATAGGGTATCCGAGATATATCACATCATACTGTGAGAGATCAACATTCAAATCCGCAAGCTCTGGAACATAGCCTGAGCCCTGTTCCTGCAGGCAGCGGGCGATGGTTTCATCAAAAGTGCCGGTATAAGGGTCGGTGACGTCGAATGCTACGATATCCGCGTCTGTCTGGGCGGCGATAGCCTCGGCTACAGCTTTTGTCGTTCCAGTCTGAGAATAATAGAGAACAAGTTCCTTGGACTCATTGGATGCGCATGATGCGACAGCAAATGCAATGGCCATAATTGATAATGTTTTTTTCATGATGTAAAGTGGATTTGTCTGTTAGTAGTACTGATAGAACAGGGCGATCGACTCCATGCCGGCGAAGAACTGCTTAAGAAGATAGCTCTCGTTAGGGGAGTGGATGGTGTCGCGTTCGAGGCCGAATCCCATGAGGAGAGGGTCGATGCCCAGAATCTTCTTTACTTCGGCGAGAACCGCGATGGAACCGCCGCCGCGTGAAGGAACCGGCTCGATGCCGTACACCTCACCCATGGCGCGGGCTGCAGCCTTGTAAGCATCGGAACTGATAGGAATCAGGAATCCGTCGCCGCCTTCGCACGGAGTGACCTTGACCTTTACGCATTTAGGCGCAATCTTCTCGAAGTGCTTCTTGAACAGCTTGGTGATGGTCGCGCTGTCCTGGTTCGGGACAAGCCTCATGGATATCTTGGCGTGAGCCTCGGAAGGCAGCACTGTCTTGGCTCCTTCTCCTGTGTAGCCGCCCCAGATGCCGCAGCAGTCAAGGCAAGGACGTATGCCTGTGCGTTCCATGGTCGTATATCCTTTTTCTCCGCGTACAGCCTTGATGTCAAGGAATTCCTTGTACTCGTCAAGGTCGAACGGAGCTCTAGCAAGCATCGCGCGCTCCTTGCGTGAAAGTTCAACTACTTCATCGTAGAAACCAGGGACAGTCACGCGTCCGTTCTCATCAATCAGGCTGGCAATCATCTCGCACAGCACTTGGATAGGATTGGCGACAGCACCGCCGTAGTGCCCGGAGTGAAGGTCCTTGTTAGGGCCGGTGACATCTACCTGAAGGTAGGCGAGACCGCGCATGCCGCAGTTGATGGACGGGACCTTGTCAGAAATCATCGTGGTGTCTGAGACAAGGCACACATCGGCCTTGAGACGCTTCTTGTTCTCCTTTATCCATTGCGGCAGCGAAGGACTGCCGATTTCCTCCTCACCCTCGAACATGAACTTGACATTGTGCTTGAGTTTCCCGCTGTTCACGAGGAACTCGAAAGCCTTGATGTGCATGAAGAGCTGGCCTTTGTCATCGTTCGCACCGCGGCACCAGATGGCGTCGTCGTGGATGACAGGTTCGAACGG
>JAZRWN010000114.1:0-23796 GCA_045599725.1 Candidatus Cryptobacteroides sp.
AAGATAATACCGTTATCAGATGATTTCTGGCAAACATGCTGAAACCCATTCTTATAGCATTTTCGAATGATAGACATTATCACAAGAAGTTATTAATAATACTGAAAGCAATAATACAGAGGCCGCCGTCAATATCAACGACATGAGGCCATGGTGCAAAATTATGAATAAAGCACCACAAAGACGAAGATTAAACGTTTAATTATTAAGTCGTTAGTAATCAAATAATTACAGAAAAAGCTCATCTACTACAGATATAAAGGGCAATGGTTCCAACCTTCTACCAGAAGTAGAAGGATACAGCGATTTCTTGCAAAAACTGTCACAACCTTCGACCAATGGTAGAAGGTTGGAACAGTGTGAAGGTTGGAACAATGTAATCCCAGTGTAGGAACAGCGCTGACGGATTGGCAAGTGGACAGATGGGCCCTAAAGGGGGGACAGAAGGAAACAGAAGGGGACCCTAATACTTAACCGACGAAAGGAAAAGGGCGTGACCGGGGACGGACTCGCCGGCTTTGGAGCGGAATGGAGTGCCGTCGGCGGCGACATGGGAGCGGCCTGCCTCTACGCCATGGGCGGTTGCATAACCAGAGACAGGAGCAGCTGCTGAAATAGAGACAGAGGCAGTTGCAGGACCAGAGACAGGAGTAGATGAAGAGCCAGGAACAGGGAGAACAAGAGCGACGAAATCCTCCACGCTGCGTTTGCCGCGGCCGACCTCAAGCAGCGAACCTACGACTGCCCGGACCATATTGCGAAGAAAACGGTCAGCGCTTATCCGGAAAAACAGATAGCACCCACCGGCAGGAAGATTATCATCAGCAGAGGCGGTACAGGAAGGCTGGAAGCCCATGACAGCGACATGGGAGGGCTCATAGAAGCGCCACTCGGCCTCAGTGACCGTGCAGACGGAGGTCTTGTTGTCGCTTCCCAGCTTTTCAAAGCAGCGGAAGTCATGAGTGCCGACGAGCGAGCCCGCGGCAAGGTTCATCGCCTCCACGTCCAGAGCTTGAGGAAAAAAATATGAATGGTCCTCGACGAAAGGGTCTTTTGTTCTATGTATAAAATATGTATATTCGCGTCGCGTTGCGCTGAATCTCGCATGGAGATCACCGTCCACCTCCCGGACTTCATGGACGACGATGCCTGACGGCAAAATGGCATTCAATTTGCAGCCGAACTTCATCGCGTCAAGTTTTCCGTCAGAGCCGGCAAGGTTCTCCGGGACAGGGCCCTCGAAATCGAAATGCGCCACGTAGCCGACAGCATTGACCTGCGAATCGGTACGTCCGGCGCCGACTGCAGGGACACGGGCCTTAAGGAGTGTCGAGAGAGAGTGTTCGAGACATTCCTGCACCGTCGGAGCATTGGGCTGGACCTGCCAGCCGCTGTAGGAAGCTCCGTCATAGGAGATTTTGACGAAGTAGCGCATAGTAGATGCAAAAGTATTAAAAATTAACTATAATGGAAAGTGTAAACATCAAAGAACTCAATGACCGCATACAGAGGGAGAGCGCGTTCGTGGACATTCTCACCATGGAGATGGGCAAGGTCATCGTGGGGCAGAAGCAGCTTGTGGAGAATCTGCTGATCGGTCTTCTGGCCGGAGGCCATATCCTTCTCGAAGGTGTGCCGGGACTGGCGAAGACCTTGGCGATAAACACATTGTCACAGGCAGTCAATGCGAAGTTCAGCAGAATCCAGTTCACTCCTGACCTCCTTCCTGCCGATGTCACCGGTACTCTGATCTATTCCCAGAAGAACGAGCGCTTCGAGGTCCACAAGGGCCCTATATTTGCGAACTTCATCCTCGCGGACGAAATCAACCGCTCCCCTGCCAAGGTGCAGTCAGCTCTCCTCGAGGCCATGCAGGAGAAGCAGGTCACTCTCGGAGACGAGACTTTCAAACTCCCTGAGCCATTCCTCGTGATGGCGACGCAGAACCCTATCGAGCAGGAGGGAACCTACCCTCTCCCAGAGGCTCAGGTGGACCGTTTCATGCTCAAGGTCATCGTGGACTATCCGAAGAAGGAGGAGGAGCGCCTCATAGTCAGGATGAACAACTCTGGCGAGTTCCCTAAGGCAAACGCCGTCATCAGTCCTGAGGACATCATGCGCGCCCGTCAGGTGGTGCGTGACGTGTACATGGACGAGAAGATCGAGAGATACATCGTCGACATCGTCTACGCCACGAGAAAGCCTGAAGACTACGGTCTCGCGAACATAAAGAACCTCATATCATACGGAGCGTCACCGCGCGCCAGCATTTCCTTGTCTCTCGCAGCCAAGGCCTACGCGTTCATCAAGCGCCGCGGCTATGTCATCCCGGAGGATGTCAGGGCGGTCTGCAACGAAGTGCTGCGCCACCGCATCGGACTCACCTACGAGGCCGAAGCGGAGAATGTCTCCACAGAAGAGATCATAGCACAGGTCATCAATTCAGTCATCGTTCCATAATGGCCGGAACCACCACCACGGACCTGCTCAAAAAGGTCAGAAAAATTGAGATCAAGACCAGGGCGCTGAGCCATCAGGTCTTCGCGGGCGAATACCATTCGGCCTTCAAGGGCCGCGGCATGGCGTTCAGCGAGGTCCGTGAATACCAGTGGGGCGACGATGTGAGGAACATGGACTGGAACGTCACCGCAAGGCTCCGAGCACCTTATGTCAAGGTGTTCGAGGAGGAGCGCGAACTGACAGTCATGCTTCTCATCGACGTCAGCCGGTCCGGGATGTTCGGCACCGACACCATGACAAAGCGCGAGCTCATCGCCGAGATAGCCGCCGTGCTGTCATTCTCAGCCATCCTGAACAATGACAAGGTCGGGGCCCTCTTCTTCAGCGACCATGTCGAGGAGTTCATCCCGCCGAAGAAGGGACGCAGCCATCTGCTGCACATCATTCGAGAGATCATAGAACTAAAGCCGACTTCCGACGGCACGGACATCTCCGAAGCCCTGCGCTTCCTCACCAATGCGATGAAGAAGAAGTGCACCGCATTCCTGCTCAGCGACCTGCTGGACGTGGACGCAGAAGGGAATCCGAAGTACGAGGACGCCATGAAGGTAGCCGTGAACCGCCACGACCTTTCCGTCATGAAAATATATGACCCGCGCGAGGTGGAGATACCGGATGTAGGACTCGTACATATCAAAGACTCGGAAAGTGGTGAATCCGGGTGGATAAACACGTCGAGCCGGAAAGTGCGCTCCCACTATGCGGAGTGGTTCAGAACCGTGTCGCAGAAGGAGACCGGACTATTCAACAAGTATCAGATAGACAGCATAGACATCGCCACCGGACAGGACTATGTCAAAAGGCTGCTGACTTTCTTTAACAGGAAATAATGAAGATTCGCAAACATACAGCCGTCATTCTCGCCGTGCTGCTTCCGGCAGCCTTGTGGGGTCAGAGCCTGAAGCAGGTCGAAGGCTCCTTCCTGGAGCCTCTGCAGCAGCGTGACTCCATACTCGTCGCCGACCAGCTGCGGTACGGGTTCACCCTGGAGGATGTGGAGGAGGGCACCGGACTCAATCTTCAGGACTATTCCGGAGTGTTCGGAGACACTCTCATCGTGGTCAGGAACTGGAAGGTCGACACGCTTTCAGTATCCAGGCCGAAGAAGAACTCCGGAGACGTGAACCGCTACGGTCTGAAGGCCGATGTCGTCATCGCGCCGTTCGAGGCGGGGAAATACCATCTGCCCGAAATAGCTGTTCAGAGAATATCCAGGGACGGCTCCATCGACACGCTGGTGTTCGACCCCCAGGAGATGGAGGTGTTCACTATGCCCGTGGACACCACCACATATGTACCGCATGACATCAAAGGTCAGATCCGCTATCCTCTGACCGCTCAGGAAGTGATACCTTATATAATAGGTTTCGACCTGTTCGCGGTGCTCGCCATTCTCATCGGAGCCCTCATCATCATGCACAGGAAGAAAGGACAGGAAGCCGAGGTCAGAAGGGATCCTGCGTACATCGTCGCCCTGCGCAAACTGGACAAGTACAGAGGTGACAAGATGTGGGTCCCGGACAAGCAGAAAGCCTTCTACTCAGGCATCACGGACACTCTCCGCGAGTATATCGCCGGTTCGTTCGGCATAGACGCGCAGGAGATGACCACAGCGGAGATATTCGACGCGCTGAAAGATGACAGCCACCTCACTCCCGATCTGTACGGAGAAGCGAAGGAACTGTTCGAACTTGCTGATTTCGTGAAGTTTGCAAAGCATGTCGCCGATGACGAGGACAATGCGAAAGCCCTGCCTTCAGCCGTCCGTTTCGTGACATCCACATACCAGTCCGTCCTCGAGGAGGAGACCCCGGCGGACGATAATAAAAAGGAGGAGGCAAGGTAATGTTTTTCGAATATCCTGATCTTCTCTGGCTCCTCGCCGTCCCGGTGCTGCTCATCGCACACTATGTGTACCTTGAGCTTACAGGTCGCAAGCCGCATCTCCGTGTCTCGAAGGCCACTCCGTGGAAAGCGGAAGGCACGGGAGCATTGGCGGTCCTCCGCCACCTTCCTTTCATACTGCGCATAGCCGCGCTGTCGCTCATCATAGTCGCCCTCGCGCGCCCGAGGTCATCCTCCGAGATGGAAAGAGTTGATTCCGAAGGAATTGACATCACTCTCGCGATGGACGTCTCCACCAGTATGCTGGCCAGGGACTTCAACCCTGACCGCATCAGCGCCGCGAAGGACATTGCCATAGAATTCATAGCCCAGAGACCTTCAGACCGTATAGGAATAGTGGTCTTCGCGGGCGAGAGCTACACCCAGTGCCCGCTCACAACGGACCGAGCGACACTCATCAACCTCATGAAGGAGGTGCAGACCGACCTTATCGAGGACGGTACCGCCATAGGCAACGGACTTGCCACGGCAGTGGCCAGGATGGCTGAATCCGACGCCAAGAGCCGGGTGGTGATACTTCTCACCGACGGTGTGAACAACAGCGGCGAGATAGCGCCGCAGACAGCCGCGGAGATAGCGAAGACCTACGGTGTGAGAGTATATACCATAGGAGTGGGAGCCAACGGAACCGCACCTTATCCTGTCATGACCCCTTGGGGCGTCGAGATCCAGAAAGTGCAGGTGGAAATAGATGAGGATCTTCTTAAAAACATAGCGGAGGTCACTGGAGGAAGGTATTTCCGTGCCACGGACAACACCAAGCTGGCCGAGATATACAGTGAGATCAACAAGATGGAGAAGGCGCGCACTACCATCGACAGCTTCCCTGTATACAAGGAACTGTTCACCAGATACGCCCTCGCCGCGCTTGCACTTCTGCTGCTTGAGATGCTTCTCAGACTTTTAATGAAACGACTGCCATGATAATATTCGCCCAATCACAGTTTCTTCTGCTCCTGCTGCTGGTGCCGGTGATCCTCATCGCCTACGCCGTCATGCAGAGCGCCCGCTCGCGAAGGCTCGCGAAGTTCGGGGACGAGGCTCTCGTGAAAGAGCTCATGCCTTCATGGTCGAAGTCGAAAGGCTGGGTCAGGACAGTGCTGTTCGCGCTGGCTTTCGGTCTGTTCGCCATCGGACTTTCACGCCCTCAGATAGGGGCGAAGCTCAGGGAGCACGAGGCTCACGGGGCTGAGATAATGATATGTCTCGACGTTTCCAACTCGATGTTGGCGGAGGACTACTCCCCGAACAGGCTCGACCGCGCCAAACTGGCGATCTCAAGGATAGTCGACAGACTGCAGGATGACCGCATAGGACTTATCGTCTTCGCGGGTTCGTCATTCGTCCAGCTTCCTATCACGACTGACTACGTGTCCGCCAAGATGTTCCTGAACTCCATCAACACCGAATCCGTCCCCATCCAGGGCACGGCGATAGGCGACGCAGTGCTCACTGCCGCGAAGAGTTTCAGCACCCAGAGCGAGAAGAGCCGGGCGATAATAGTCATCACCGACGGTGAGAACCACGAGGACGACCCTGTGGACGCAGCCAGACAGGTGGCGGAGATGGGAGTCAAGGTATATACCATCGGAGTAGGCTCCCTGAGAGGTCAGCCTATCCCGAAGGACGGTGACCTGATGAAAGACAGAGAAGGCAACATCGTCGTCACACGCCTGGACGAAACCACTCTCCAGCAGATGGCGGCCGCGGGGAACGGCGCCTATGTGCATGCAGGGAACGAGGAGTTCGGCCTCAACCCTATCATCGACGACATCCGCAAACTGGAGGACGAGCAGTTCAACTCCGTCGTGTTCGAGGAGTATGACGAGCAGTACATGTATTTCTTCGCCGCGGCGCTGGTCCTGTTCGTCCTGGAGATGCTGATCGGAGAAAGAAGGACAAAAAGAAAATTGTTCGAATGATGAAGATATTTCACATACACGGAGCCCGCAGGGCGCTGACGGCTGCGGCATTCTTGATGCTGCTGTCCTCCGGTGTGTACGCGCAGGTGGACAGACATGATGTCCGCGCCGGCAACCGCAAGTTCCGCAAGGACAGTTTCAAGGAGGCGGAGATAGACTACAGGAAGGCTGTCGTCAAGGACTCCACCTCGTTCGCCGGAGAGTACAACCTTGCGAATACGCTCTACCGCCAGAATGACTTCGAAGGTGCGGGGAAAGCCCTGGATGCGGTGAAGGAGCAGGCAGAGAATATCCCGGCGATGCCGGATGCACAGACAAAATCCGCCCTTAAGTTCCAGAAGACATCGTCCGACTACTTCTACAACCAGGGTGACGTGGCGCTCCAGAAGAAGGACTATGCCGCCGCTGTGGAAGCTTTCAAGGAGTCGCTGCTGCGCAACCCTGGCGACCTGGATGCCAAGGAGACCTACATCTACGCGAAGTTGATGCTGCAGAACCAGCAGAACGGAGGCGGCGGAGGTCAGAACGACCAGAACCAGGACCAGAATCAGAATCAGGATCAGAACCAGGACCAGAATCAGAACCAGGACCAGGACCAGAACCAGGACAACAACCAGAATAACGACCAGAACCAGGACAATCAGGACCAGCAGCAGGAACAGCCTCAGGAGTCCAAGATATCCCCTCAGCAGGCCCAGCAGATGCTTCAGGCCATACAGGCCAAGGAGAAGGAGACTCAGGACAAAGTGAACAAGGAGAAGGCTGCCCAGCTCCAGTCGCGTCAGAAAGAGAAGAATTGGTAATATGAAGAAACTTGCGGCCATACTGGCGCTCCTGACCGTCTCCGCGGTCATGTCCGCCCAGAATTCCATAAAGGTACAGACCCCCAATGTGGTGGCGCTGGACGAGCAGTTCAACATTTCCTTCATCATAGAAGGAGAGAACTCCCCTTCTTCCTTCAACTGGGACCCGGGCGAGAACTTCCAGCTCGTATGGGGCCCGCAGAAAGGCACATCCACCAGCATAACTGTCGTGAACGGCAAAAGGACCAAGTCCAGCCAGTTCACATACACTTATGTGCTCCTGCCGCGGAAGGCCGGCACATTCAACATCCCTGAGGCCAGCGCGGCCGTCAACGGCGGCACCATCACATCCGAGCGCAAGAGTATCGAAGTGGTGTCCGGTGGTTCATCATCACAGGGCAGCCAGTCTTCCGGCGGCTCATCATCACAGGGAGGTTCGTCCCAGAGCACGTCCACCGGGGACATCCCGCAGGAGGACCTTTTCCTCCGCCTAAGTCTCAGCCGCACGAATGTGGTGGTGGGAGAGCCTGTCACGGCCACATTGAAACTTTACCAGAGGGTGAACATCGCCGGTTTCGAGGATGCAAGATTCCCTGCATTCGACGGATTCTGGAGCCAGGAGGTGCTGGCCCCTACCAACATAGAGTTCGAGCGTGAGAGCTACAACAACTCGATATACAACACCGCCGTCCTGCGCAGCTGGACCCTCATCCCTCAGCAGGCGGGTGACATATCCATAGAACCGGCGGAGCTTGTCTGCCTCGTGAATGTAAGAGTTTCCTCCGGCAGGTCGAACAGCATTTTCGACAGTTTCTTCCAGGATGACTACAGAACCATCAGGAAACGAGTCACTTCCTCCGCGAGCAAGGTTCATGTCTCGAAACTCCCTGCAGGCGCACCGGCTTCCTTCGGCGGTGGAGTCGGAACATTCAGCATGACCACCTCCATCAGCAAGGACTCCCTGAAGACCCACGATGCATCATCACTCATCGTCACCATAACTGGAAAGGGCAATGTCTCCCTGCTTGAGGCACCGAAGCTGGACTTCCCTCCTGACTTCGAGGTCTATGACGTGAAGGTCAGCGACAACACTGAGAAGTCAGGCGGACGCACTTCCGGGTCAAAGACTTTCGAGTATCCGTTCATCCCTCGCAGCCACGGAACCTTCGAACTCGGCCCGGTCGAATACAGTTACTATGACATCAGCTCAGGAAAGTATGTCACGCTCAGCAGCGGTCCTATGTCCGTCAAGGTGGAGCGCGGCAACGACTCCGAGGCCTCACAGGGCGGACAGGTCATTTCTGGCACTATTCGCAAGGACGTGAAGAGCCTCGGCTCCGACATCAGGTTCATTGCCACCAGAATGCCAGGACTGTCCCGTCAGGGTGGTTTCTTCGTGTTCTCCGGGCTGTTCTGGGCACTTCTCGCTCTGCTGGTTGCTGCGGCTGCGGCAGCATATCTGCTTCTTAAGAAGAACGCCGAAAAGCGTGCGGATGTGGTCGGAAACAGGAACCGCGGCGCCACCAAGATGGCACAGAAGCGCCTGTCGATGGCAAACGGATACCTCAAGAACAACCTCTACACCGCATTCTACGAGGAGTTGCACAAGGCTCTGCTGGGCTTTGTCTCCGACAAGCTCAACATGGATGTCGCCGACCTCTCGAAGGAGAACATCGCGGCATCGCTTATCTCCAACGGTGTGGCCGAAGGCCTGGCATCCGAGTTCACCGGACTCCTCGACGCATGCGAGTTCGCACGCTACGCACCTGACAGCGGCCACGACGCCATGAGCGCGCACTATGACACTGCTGTCAATGTCATCTCACTCATAGACTCGAACATGAAGAAAAAAACCTCTTCCGCTTCTGCAGGAACTGTCGCGGGGCTCATCGCCCTCCTTCTCCTGATACCGGCGGGAACATACGCCCAGGAGGAAGGGACTGAAGCCCTCTGGGAGGCCGGAACCGCAGCATACGCCGACGGTGACTGGGAGACTGCAAAAGAGTCGTGGGCTTCCATCGAGGCGGCGGGATACGAGTCCCCGGAACTCTTCTACAACATCGGAAACGCATTCTTCAAGTCATCGGACTACGCCCACGCCATCCTCTATTACGAGAGGACTCTGAAGCTGGACCCGTCATACTCGGACGCACGATTCAACCTTGAGTTCGCCAACGAGTTCATCCAGGACAAGATAGAGTCCGTACCGGAGTTCTTCCTCAAGACCTGGGTGAGGAAGGTGGACTACCTTCTCTCCTCCGACGCCTGGACACTGCTGTTCTTCGTGTTCCTCGCACTTGCCGCGGCCGGACTGCTGCTGTTCCTGCTGTCAGCCGTGACCGGAAGGCGAAGGCTCGGGTTCTTCGGATTCCTGGCCGCAGTGCTGCTTGCAGCAGTCTGCATCGCCTTCGCAGCATCACAGAAGACTGCATACAACCGCGCTGACAGCGCGATTGTCACCGCCCCTGTGACTTCCATCAAGAGTTCCCCTGGAGCAGAGTCGGCCAAGGATCTGTTCATCCTCCATGAGGGCACCAAGGTCAGGCTCATGGACTCCGTGGGAGAATGGTTCAACATCGAACTTTCTGACGGCAGACAGGGCTGGATTAAATCTTCCGACTTTGAAGTTATTTAGTTTCAGATTTTTTGGTTAACTTTGCTGATTGATATAAACTGTATACAAAATGTTATTCAACCTACTCCAAACTGGTATCGACACCACACTTGCAGCTGCCGCAGAGGCAGCTTCCACCGTTGACCCTGCAGCAGCGGCACAGATTCTCCCGCAGCAGCAGGAAATGTCCTATTCACTCATCGAGATGGCCTGCAAGGGCGGTTGGCTGATGCTGGTGCTCCTGCTCCTCTCGATCATCGCCATCTACATCTTCGGAAAGAAATGGTGGATGATACGTCAGGCCAACAGGATTGACAAAAACTTCATGAACGACATCCGCGACTACATCCACGAAGGAAAGATCAAGTCCGCCCTCACTCTCTGCGAGAAGTACGACTCCCCTGTCGCACGTCTGGTGGAAAAGGGCATAGACCGCATAGGACGTCCTCTGGCCGATATCCAGACATCAGTCGAGAATACCGCCAACGTTGAAGTCGCACGCCTCGAGAAGGGTCTCTCATTCCTCGCCACCACATCAGGAGGCGCCCCGATGATCGGATTCCTCGGAACCGTGGTAGGTATGATCCAGGCATTCTTCAATATGTCACAGGCAGGCAACAACATCGACATCACCCTCCTCTCCAGCGGTATCTACACCGCCATGGTGACCACAGTGGGAGGTCTTATCGTGGGTATCCTCGCATACTTCGGATACAACTACCTGTCTTCACGCATCAACAGCCTCGTATTCAAGATGGAGAGCACCACGATAGAGTTCATGGACCTTCTCCACGAACCTGCAGGAGAGGACGAATAAACTGATTTGAACCACAGCTGATATGGCTATCAAAAGAACAACAAAGGTGCTTTCGGAAATGTCGATGTCCTCTATGACGGACATCGTGTTCCTGCTCCTCATATTCTTCCTTGTGACGTCCACCCTGGTCAATCCGAACGCCCTCAAGCTCCTCCTCCCGAAGAGCACGGGTCAGGTGTCGGCGAAGGCCACGGTCAGCGTCTCCATCAAGGACTGGGGAGATGACATGTACACATATCACATCAACGGCAACGAGCAGCCTGTCTCATACGAGCAGGCAGAGGACGAGATAGTCGGGCTTCTCCAGAGCGAGGAGGACCCTACATTCTCCATCTACTCGGACGAGAGCGTCCCTGTAAAGGAGATCGTCGCCATGATGAACATAGCAAAACGCAATCATTACAAGGTGATTCTGGCGACACAGCCGGAATAGCATGTCCCTGATATGAAAGAGTATATTCGCGTAAGGGAGAAAGATGAGAAGACTTCCAGGATGATAGGCATCGTCCTGGCTGTCGCCATTCCTGCCTGTGCTGCAGTGCTCTGCTCCTTCACCGGATTCAGCTATATCTGGCCGCCTCCGCAGGAGACTTCGTTCGTGATAGATTTCACGGAAGAGATCGAAGAGGTGGTGCAGCACAGGGACGGAGCCCAGCCGATGGCGGAGGAGATTGACCTCACCAAGCCGATTGAACTCGTCCAGAAGAGCGAATCCCCATATGTCGCCACCACGACGCAGAATCTCACCCCGGCGACCGTTCCGGATAACCACGGTGATGTGGAAGTCCCAGTCACGCCGGCAGAGCCTGTGCTGGATCCGAGAGCCTCGTTCCCGGGCATGAGCAAGAAGGACACAAGTCTCACTGCTCCGCATTCCGCATCAGAGGCGTCCGAGGGCTTCAAGGCCGGCCAGCCGACCGGCAATACGGACAAGGGACAGACATCGGGTACTCCTAACGCCCATCTCAAGGGGCGTAATGTCATAGGTACACTTCCGAGACCATCATACTCTCTCCAGCAGGAGGGCATAGTGGTGGTGAGCATCTGGGTGGACCAATACGGAAATGTCACCAAGGCCCTCGCGGGAGCGGACGGCACAACGGTGACGAACACAGAATTATGGACTGCGGCCAGGAACGCCGCCATGAAGGCGCATTTCAACCAGAAGGCTGACGCTCCGGCACTGCAGCAAGGTACAATTACATATATTTTCAGTTTAAAGTAGTGGTGTGAACCACAAGGTTATTTTAATCATGCCGACAGGCACAAAAGAAATGGAAGACAACAACAAAGGCTATTCTGCAGAAGGCAGAAAGCTCAGACCAAGAAAGAAGGTGTCATTTGAGGGCACAGAAAACAGGACTGAGAGTGGCTATGGCCACAGAAACTATGAAGGCGGACACAAACCATACAACGAAGGCGGAGAGCGCAGACCTTACGACGAGCGCAGAAGCTTCGGTGAAGGTGGAGAGCGCAGGCCATACAACGGCGGAGAGCGCAGACCTTACGGCGAGCGCAGAAGTTTCGGTGAAGGCGGAGAGCGCAGACCATACAACGGCGGAGAGCGCAGAACTTACGGCGAGCGCAGAACTTACGGCGAAGGCGGAGAGCGCAGGCCATACAACGGCGGAGAACACAGACCTTACGGCGAGCACAGGAACTTCGGTGAAGGTGGAGAGCACAGACCTCACAACGGAGGTGAGCGCAGGCCTTACGGCGAGCGCAGGAGCTTCGGCGAAGGCGGTGAGCGCAGACCTTTCAACGGCGGTGAGCGCAGGCCTTACGGCGAGCGCAGGAGCTTCGGCGAAGGCGGAGAGCGCAGACCATACAACGGCGGCGGCCGCAAGCCTTACGGGGGCAGACCTGCCGGACGTGGCGGATACAGAAAGCCTCAGGGAGGTTTCCACAAGAGATTCGAGCCTCAGTTCGACGAGACATCAGAGGCCGGCATCAACAAAATGATCAACCGCAGGCCGCAGATTGACACAGCAAACTATTCTGACAACGACTATATCCCTACCCCTATTCAGGATGAGATCCGTCTCAACAAGTTCATCGCGAACTCAGGCGTGTGCTCACGCCGCGAGGCTGACACATTCATCCTGGCCGGAGTCGTGACAGTGAATGGCGAGGTCGTCACAGAACTCGGCACCAAGATCAATGTCATCAATGATGATGTCCGTTTCAACGGGCAGAGGCTCAAGGGCGAGGAGAAGGTCTATATCGTTATGAACAAGCCGAAGGGCTATGTCACCACATCCAGCGACCCTCATGCCGACAAGACAGTCATGGATCTGCTTACGGGATGTGACGTGAGGGTATTCCCTGTAGGACGCCTTGACAAGGCCACGACAGGTGTGCTCATGTTCACCAATGACGGAGAGATGGCTGAAAAGCTCACCCACCCGTCATACGACAAGAAGAAGATCTACCAGGTCATACTTGACCGTGAGCTTGAAAGAGAGGACTATGACAAGATCCTCGCGGGCATCGAACTCTCCGACGGCGAAGTGGCCGCTGATGAACTTGAGTACATCGACGCTGACGACCACAGAAGGCTCGGCATCGAGATCCACTCAGGAAAGAACCGCATCGTGCGCAGGATATTCGAGTCTCTCGGATATGATGTGCGCGCACTCGACAGAGTGTATTTCGCTGGCCTTACCAAGAAAGGCATCAGCAAGGGAGAGTGGAGATATCTCACCGAAGGCGAAGTGAACATCCTTAAGATGGGTGCTTATGTCTAGCCATAAAGCGGGCTTTGTAAACATCATCGGAAATCCCAACGTCGGGAAGTCCACGCTCATGAACGCGATGGTGGGCGAAAAGCTCTCCATCGTGACTGCGAAGGCGCAGACCACCCGGCACCGCATCATGGGGATAGTGAACGGAGAGGACTATCAGATAGTCTATTCCGACACCCCAGGTATCCTGAAGCCCAGCTACAGGCTCCAGAAGAACATGATGAATTTCGTAGACACCGCCATAGGTGACGCGGACATCATCCTCTATGTCACCGACACGGTGGAGACTTCAGACAAGAACTCCGAGTATGTCGCGAAACTTCAGAAGATAGACGTCCCTGTCATCCTGGTGGTGAACAAGATAGACATCAGCGACCAGCAGAAGGTCATGGACCTTATGGCATACTGGCAGGCGCAGATTCCGAATGCAGTGGTCATCCCGGCATCCGCCAAGGAGAAGTTCAACCTTGACAGCATCTATGACGCCATAGTCGAGCGCCTCCCAGTCAGCCCGCCTTGGTATGACAAGGACGCGTTCACGGACAAGAACCTCAGGTTCTTCGCCCAGGAGATCATTCGTGAGAAGATTCTCCTGAACTACAGCCAGGAGATTCCGTACAGCTGCGAGGTGAATGTGGAGTCATTCAAGGAAGGGGCAGAGAGATACGACATCAGCGCCGTCATCTATGTCATGCGTGACTCCCAGAAGGGTATCGTCATAGGAAAGAAAGGTGCAGCTCTGAAGAAAGTGGGCACTGAAGCCCGCATCGAGATGGAGGATTTCTTCCAGAAGAAGGTATTCCTGAGCCTTTATGTCAAGGTGGACCCTGACTGGAGGGAAAGCAGAAAGGAATTGAGAAAATTCGGATACGAAGAATAATTATATGAGCGAAGAATACAACGACGAGATCATCGGCTCACAGGAGCCTGTGGAGGAAGGAGAGGAAATGGTGGACGAGTCCGCCGTTCCATCGGGGAAATATGACAAGCTTCTCGGAGATGACAGCCGCAAATTCAAGCTTTCCGGGATGTTCAAGGACTGGTTCCTTGACTATTCGTCGTATGTGATACTCCAAAGAGCCGTCCCACATATCGTGGACGGTCTCAAGCCTGTCCAGAGGCGTGTCCTCCACGCAATGTACAGGATGGATGACGGTGCATACACCAAAGTGGCGAACATCGTCGGCCAGGCCATGCAGTACCACCCTCACGGAGACGCCTCCATACTTGGAGCGCTTGTCCAGATAGGTCAGAAAGGCTATGCCGTGGACTGCCAGGGAAACTGGGGAAACATCCTCACCGGTGATTCCAACGCCGCACCTAGATACATCGAGGCGAGACTGAGCAAGTTTGCAAAGGAAGTCATCTTCGACCCGAAGGTCACGAACTGGATGACTTCATACGACGGAAGGAACCAGGAGCCTACCGAGCTTCCTGTACGCTTCCCTCTCCTGCTGGCACAAGGTACAGAAGGCATCGCCGTAGGTATGGCATCAAAGATCCTTCCTCATAACTTCAACGAGCTCATTGACGGTTCAATAGCCATACTCGAAGGAAAGCCTTTCGAGCTTTACCCAGACTTCCCTACCGGAGGTTCAGCCGACTGCTCCAAATATATGAAGGGACACAGAGGCGGTGTGGTGAAAGTGCGTGCCAAGATCGAGAAGATAGACAAGAACACCATCGCCATCACCGAGATTCCTTACAGCAAGACTTCCGGAATCATCATCGACTCCATACTGAAGGCGAAGGACAAGGGTAAGATCAAGATAAAGAAGATCGAGGACATGACCACAGACCATGTCGAGATCCTCATCCATCTTCCGAACGACGTGTCACCGGACAAAACCATCGACGCTCTGTATGCATTCACCGACTGCGAGATAAACATCTCTCCGAACGCCTGTGTCATCAAGGACAACAAGCCACAGTTCATGGATGTGGACCAGATCCTCGAGTACGACACTTATCACACTCGCGACATCCTTCAGAGGCAGCTGGAGATAAAGCTCGGCGAACTGGAGGAGGAGTGGCACTACGACTCTCTCGAGCGTATATTCTTCGAAAACAGGATATACAAGGTGCTCGAACAGGACCAGAAGACCTGGGAGGACCAGATAAGCGATGTGTTCGACCGGATGAAGCAGTACCAGGACTTCTTCCACAGGGAGATAACCAAGGAGGACATCCTGAAGCTTGTCGAGAAGCCGGTACGCAAGATATCCAAGTTCGACACCAAGGCCATCGACGAGAAGATCAGGAGCATAGAGGAGGAGATGGCTTCTGTCCGCGACAAGATCGAGCATATCAACCGCTACACCATCGACTGGTTCAAGGGGTTGAAGAAGAAATACGGCAAGAACTTCCCTCGTCTGACAGAGATCACCAACTTCGAGGCCATCACGGCCACGAAGGTCGTCAACAACAACGCCAAGCTCTACGCAAACAAGGCAGAGGGCTTCGTCGGAATGAACCTGAAGAAAGACGACAACGGCGAGTTCATCTGCGACTGCTCTGACCTCTCTGAGATCATCGTGATAAACAAGGAGGGCAAATATATCATCACCAAAGTCACGGACAAGGCGTTCTTCGGCAAGAACCTGCTCTATGTGGGCGTGTTCAACAGAAATGACACCAGGACCATATACAACGTGATATACCGCGAGGGCAAGACCTCGATCTCATACGCCAAGAGATTCGCCATCACTTCTGTCACAAGGGACAAGGAGTACGACATCACCACCGGTGTTCCGGGATCCGCAATTCTCTGGTTCACCGCGAACCACAACGGCGAGGCTGAGTCGGTGAGGATAAATTTCCGCCCGAAGGCAAAACTGAAAAAACCGTCGATGGAGTACGATTTCTCCGAACTCGCCATCAAGGGCAAGAACTCCCGCGGTAACCTTGTGTCGAAGAATCCTATCCAGAAGATACAGCTGAAGAGCAAGGGCGTGTCCACCATCGCCGGCAAGGACATCTGGTACGATGTGGACATCCAGAAACTCAATGAGGACAGCAGAGGTCTCTACCTCGGCCAGTTCAACACCGACGACAAGGTTCTCGCCATCTTCAAGAACGGAACATACTACACCACCTCCTTCGATCTGGTGAACAAATATCAGGGAGACGTGCTCAGGATAGAGAAGCTTGACCAGAACAAGACATATACAGTCCTTTACTGGGACGGAGCAGTCAAGGCATTCTATATCAAGAGGTTCCCTTTCACAGTCAGCGACAACAACCCTGTCTCCTTCATCTCTGACGGAAAAGGCTCGTATCTGGTGGACATCAGTGACGACAAGCATCCTCAGGTGCTTGTCACATTCACAGGCAAATATGAGCATCGTGAGCCTGAAAAGATCGACGCTGAAGAATATATCGGCAAGAAGGGTCTCACGGCAAAGGGCAAGAAGTGCCACGCTCTGGACCTCAAGAAGGTGGAGTTCATCGAACCTCTGGTAAAGCCGGAGGACCTGGTGGAAGAGGTGGAGGCCGAGCCTGAGAATCTCGCGGGCGACATAGACATGGACGACATCATTGATGCATCTGATGACATCGATGTTCCAGATATCGACATGAGCACCATAAGTGTCCCCGAGGTCAAGGATGATGAAGATCTGACACTATTCTAGGTATGATACTGACACTCACAGGATTTATGGGCAGCGGCAAGAGCAGCGTTGGGAGAGAGCTCCCGGCGCTGCTTGCTTCTGTCTGCGGAGCCTGTGACTTCCTCGACCTTGACGATTATATCACCGCTTTCGAGGGTATGTCCGTCCAGGACATTTTCAGAATCTATGGTGAAGAGAGGTTCCGGACCATTGAGACCAGATGCCTGAAAGACATATTGAAACGCTACCATGACAGCCACCTGGTCCTGGCTCTTGGAGGGGGCACGGTCATGGCGAACTCTGAACTGATACACGAAGAGACCGTGTGCTTCTATCTGAGCGCTTCCGCCGATTCTTTGGAGGGCAGGTTGAAGGGAGACACAGCTAGACCTCTTCTCCAGAAAGGAGACCTGCGTTCAGTGATAGAAGACTTGATGTCCCGACGCGAAGAAACATACCGCCGGACCGCACATCATATCGTGCGGACCGACGGCAAGTCAGTCAAGGATATCGCCAATGAGATCCTAAGCGTCTATATAAGAGTCCTTTAATCCCAGGAAATACAGTATACCGTCAAGCCCTATGCTTGAAATGGACTGGCGTGCATTCGCCTTGACCTTCGGTTTTGCATGGTAGGCTATGCCAAGTCCTGCAAGCCCGAGCATAGGCAGGTCATTGGCTCCGTCACCTACAGCGACGGCCTGGGCGAGATTTATGTGCTCGACCTGGCAGAGAAGGCGGAGCAGTTCAGCCTTGCGGCGTCCGTCCACCACATCACCGACATAGCGGCCGGTAAGCTTTCCGTTCTCGATTTCTAGTTCATTGGCGTAGACATAGTCGAAGCCGAACTTCTGCTGCAGATATTTGCCGAAATACGTGAATCCTCCGGAAAGGATGGCGGTCTTGTACCCCACTCTCTTGAGGATGGTCATCATCCTCTCAAGTCCCTCATTGTAAGGAAGATTGCGAGCTATTTCCTCCATCACGGACTCGTCGAGACCTTTGAGAAGAGCCACCCTGCGGGTGAAACTCTCAGTGAAGTCGATCTCGCCGCGCATCGCACTTTCAGTTATGGCCTTCACCTGATCTCCCACTCCCGCCCTTTCAGCGAGCTGGTCTATGCACTCTGTGTGGATGAGTGTGGAGTCCATGTCGAAGCATATGAGACGTCTGCTCCTGCGGTAGATGTCATCCTTCTGGAAGGAAATGTCGAGTCCGCCCTGATTGCAGGCGTCCACAAGGTCTGACTGAAGGCCGGACCTCTGCTCGTCTGTCAGTGAGCCTCTGATGGAGAACTCGATGGAAGACCTTGTCCTGTCATCATCTTCAGTGAGAGGGACACGTCCTGTCAGGCGCTTGATGGCATCGATATTGAGGCCGTACTTGAATATGACGGCTGTCACATCGGCTATCTGCTGGGCCGACACTGAGCGGCCCAGAAGTGTGACGATGTAGCGGTTCTTGCCCTGTCGCGCCACCCACTGGGAATAATCGTCAGCGTCAATGGCCTTGAAACGCAGCTGGACTCCAAGTTCCGAGGCTTTGAACAGCAGGTCCTTCATGATGAAACCGGACTTGTCGCTCTCGGTGCTGAAAAGAATGCCCAGGGCCAGTGACTGATGGATGTTGGCCTGTCCTATGTCGAGGATGAACGCGTCATACTTCGCGAGTATGTCCGTGAGGGCTGTGGTCAGACCCGGTTTGTCGGTTCCGTAGATGTTGACCTGGATGATTTCGTTGTCCCGTAAGTCCATGCTGTGCAGATAAAGGTTTATGAATGGGAAGGTTAGAGTCCGAATTTCTTGAAGAAGTCGTTGCCCTTGTCATCGACGAGGATGAATGCAGGGAAGTTCTCCACCTGAACCTTCCATACAGCCTCCATGCCATACTCAGGGAACTCGACGCACTCGATGCTCTTGATGTTGTTTTCAGCGAGGATGGCGGCGGTTCCGCCGATCGTACCGAGGTAGAAGCCGCCCCAGCGCTTGCAAGCGTCAGTGACAGCCTGTGAACGGTTGCCCTTGCCGAGCATGACCATTGAGCCGCCCATGCTCTGGAAGAGGTTCACATATGAGTCCATGCGTCCTGAAGTGGTAGGTCCCATGGATCCGCAAGGATATCCTTCCGGAGTCTTGGCAGGGCCGGCGTACATGACAGGATGATTCTTTATGTAGTCAGGAAGATCCTCACCCTTGTCGAGCTTCAGCTTGATGGCGGCGTGAGCCATGTCGCGGGCGACGATGATGGTGCCGTTGAGGCTCAGACGTGTGGCTACAGGATACTGGCTGAGAGTCTTGCAGACCTCTGACATAGGCTGGTTCAGGTCGATGGTCACAGCCTCGCCTTCACCTGCCTGGCGGTACTCCTCAGGGATAAGTTCATACGGTTTGTCATCCATCTTCTCTATCCAGACGCCGTCTGCGTTGATCTTGGCCTTGATGTTACGGTCAGCGGAGCAGCTTACGCCGAGACCGATAGGGCAGCTTGCGCCGTGACGGCTCAGGCGGATGACTCTGATGTCATGGACGAAGTGTGTGCCGCCGAACTGTGCACCGAAGCCGAGGTCCTCACACTGCTTGCGGAGGATGTTCTCGATACTTATGTCCCTGAATGCGCGGCCGCTGTCGTCACCGACGGTCGGAAGCGAGTCATAATACTTGGTGGACGCGAGCTTCACGGTGAGCAGGTTCTTCTCGGCTGAAGTACCACCGACCACTATCGCCACATGGTATGGAGGGCACGCTGCTGTTCCGAGGTGCTTGATCTTGTCCACGAGGAACGGGATAAGTACATCCGGACGGAGGATTGCCTTGGTCTCCTGATAAAGGTATGTCTTGTTGGCTGAACCTCCGCCTTTGACGACGCAGAGGAACTTGAACTCGTCACCCTCGGTGGCCTCGACATCCACCTGTGCAGGGAGGTTGCAGCTGGAGTTGCGCTCCGTGTACATGTCATAAGCCACATTCTGGCTGTAGCGGAGGGCGTTGTTACGGTATGTTTCAAAGATACCGGCGCTGATAGGCTCGGCCTCGTCGAAGCCTGTCCAGACCTGCTGACCTTTCTCAGCATGCACGATGGCAGTTCCTGTGTCCTGACAGAACGGGAGTTTTCCCTTGGCTGCAATCTCTGCATTGCGGAGCATGGTGAGGGCGACGTACTTGTCGTTCTCTGATGAGTGAGGGTCACTGAGGATAGCGGCGACCTGCTCGTTGTGAGCGCGGCGGAGCATGAAGTTCACGTCGTGGAACGCTGTCTGTGAAAGGAGCTTGAGAGCTTCCTTGCTCACTTTGAGGATTCTGTTGCCTTCGAAATCTGCTGTGCTGACCAGGTTCTCGGAGCCCGGGAGCTTCACATACTCGGTCTCATCAGGGCCGAGCTGGAAAATAGGTGAATACTTGTAAGCCATATCAATTGTTATTCATTAAAAATTCTTTCATGAAGTCATTCAGGTCCCCGTCGAGCACTCCCTGGGTGTCGGCGGTCTCCCAGCCTGTGCGGAGGTCCTTGACCATCTTGTACGGATGAAGCACATACGAGCGTATCTGCGAGCCCCACTCTATGCGTTTCTTCTGGCCCTCGAGTTCGGCCTGCTTCTCCTGACGCTTGCGGAGTTCGAGGTCATACAGGCGGGACTTGAGGATGCGCAGGGCGTTCTCCTTGTTTCCGATCTGAGTGCGGCCCTCGGTGTTCTCGACCACTATGCCCGTAGGAAGATGCCTGACGCGCACACCGGTCTCGACCTTGTTCACGTTCTGACCGCCGTGACCGCCGCTGCGGAAAGTGTCCCACTCAAGGTCGGAGTCCTTGATTTCTATATTGATGCTGTCATCTACGAGGGGATACACGAAAACTGAGGAGAAAGTGGTCTGGCGCTTGCCCTGGGCGTTGAACGGAGAGATGCGCACGAGCCTGTGCACGCCGTTCTCGGCCTTCAGATAACCGTATGCGTAATCTCCCTCGACCTCTATCGTCACCGACTTGATGCCCACCTCGTCACCTTCGACCTGCTCAGTGACTTCGGTTCTGTAGCCATTGCGCTCGGCCCATCGGAGGTACATGCGCATGAGCATCGCGCTCCAGTCGTTGGCCTCAGTGCCTCCTGCACCTGAGTTGATGGTGAGAACCGCTCCTAGGCTGTCCCCTTCGGCACCGAGCATATTGCGGAGCTCCAGGTCCTCAACCTGCTTGAGCGCACCTGCGTATGCGGCGTCAAGTTCCATAGTCTCTGAGGTCTGAGCCATCTCGTCGCCCTCACTGGAGACACTTTCCCTGGCGAACTCATAAAGCACGTCAAGGTCTTCCACTGCAGTCGAGGCGCTGTCGAATGCCGTGATCCACGACTTGACAGCATTCATGTTCTTCAGGAACAGTTCAGCGGCTTTCGGGTCATTCCAGAAATCCACGGCCTCGGTCCTGGCCTGCAGAGCAGCTACTTCAGATCTTTTGTCGTCGATGTCAAAGACACCTCCCCAGCGTTTCCATACGCTGATGCAGAGCCTTTATCTGATCGGTAGTTATCATAACTCTCCATATTAAAGATTACCATCACAAAGGTACAAAAATTAGGAGACTCCCCAAAATTATGCTAACTTGCAAAAGCATTTACTTTCCTAAACGAAATAACCAATTTTTACAATAAATGAAAAAGACCATTTTATCCCTCATTTCGCTGCTGTGCGCGACATTCGCATTCGCGCAGCCGGGCGGAGGCGCGTTCGTTCAGGTGGCTTCACCGGTCGTGAACCCTGACAACACCGTCACCTTCAACTACCGCAACGACAACGCCAAGGAAGTCCTCGTGGACGTACAGTTCGCAGGCCGCAACGCTATGACCAAGAACGACAAAGGCGTATGGACAGTCACCCTGGGCCCTGCCGAGCCGGACATCTATCCTTATTGCTTCATCGTGGACGGAATCAGCGTCATGGACCCTCTCAATCCTGACTGGTTCCCTAACGAGACATTCAAGAACAGCCTCCTGGACATCAGAGGCAACGGCGAACCTCTCCTCCACGCCGTCAGGGAAGTCCCTCACGGTTCTGTGGACTACCTCAACTACTGGTCCGAGAGCCTCGGAACCTGGGCCAACGCCATCGTCTACACACCACCGTTCTACGACCAGAACAAGGACAAGAAATACCCTGTGATGTACCTCATCAGCGGCACCACAGACACTGAGGAAGTATACTTCAAGGTCGGCAAAATGAACCTCATCCTCGACAACCTGGTTGCCGAAGGCAACGCCAAGGAAATGATTCTCGTCCTTCCTTACGGCAATCCGTCGCTCTACTTCCCTGCCGGATCAAACGTACGCGCTGACTTCAACAAGGACTTCCTCGAGGACCTCATGCCTTTCGTGGAGAAGAACTACCGCACTATCAACGACCGTGACCACAGAGGAATCGGCGGATTCTCACGCGGTGGAAACCAGGGTCTCGCCATCGGTCTGAGCAACCTTGACAAATTCTCATACCTCTGCTCATACAGTTCATTCACATCAACCACCCTCCCGGGCGATGTCTACACCAATATCGACAAGACCAACAGCCTCATCCACCTTTTCTGGCTCGGAGTCGGCACAGACGACTTCCTCTTCGGAAACGCCAAGGACTACATGGACTTCCTCGATGCAAAGGGTATCAAGAACATGAAGGTGTTCACCAGCGACAAGTTCGGTCACACCTGGATGAACGCCAAGTACTGGCTTGACAAGTCTCTCCCGCTCCTTTTCCAGGACGGCGACCCTTACGCAGGATATGTTGAGCCTGTCCTTCCAAAGCAAAAGCCAGTCAAGAGCCCCACAAGACAGCAGGCCAGAGGCGGAGAACAGCGTCTCACTCCTCAGGTCATGGCAAGTCTCTTCCCGGCAGGTGTCGTTTCTCCTGAATACAATGCCGACGGCAGCGTGACCTTCCGTTTCCAGGCTCCTAACGCCAGCAAGGTCGAGCTCGAATGTCAGATGTTCGAGGGCAGAAAGCCTATGGCAAAGGATTTCAGAAGCGGTGTCTGGGCTATTACCGTCAAGCCGGACCAGCCTGATATCTATCCTTACAGCTTCTTCGTGGACGGCACCCAGGTCGCCGACCCTAACAATATGTTCATCTTCCCTAACGAGTCTTTCAAGAACAGCCTCGCAGATGTGCGTGGTCCTCTTCCTACCACACAGGATATCCAGAATGTGCCTCACGGAAAGGTGGCTTACCGTCTCTATCATTCAAAGGGTCTCGGTTTTGACCGTCCTGTATGCATCTACACCCCGGCAGGCTACGAGCCGAAGGGTGACGAGAAACTTCCTGTCCTCTACCTCATCCACGGTATGACTGACACCTACGAGACCTGGTTCAAGGTTGGACGTATGAACAACATCATGGACAACCTCATCGACAAGGGTCTCGCAGAGCGCATGATAGTGGTCATGCCTTACGCCAACCCTGCTCCAGAGCAGGCAAAGCGCGGTCTCAAGACCACAGGAAACATGGACACACAGGCATTTGTGGATGAAATGATGAATGAGGTCATCCCTTATGTCGAGTCCAACTACAACGTGCTTACCGACCCGGCCAGCCGCGCCATAGCAGGATTCTCCCTCGGCGGTCGCGAGACCATGGCCACAGGACTCAAGTACCCTGACAAGTTCAACTGGGTATGCGCATTCGCACCGGCCATCTTCGGAGAGGAGTACAAGACCAACTTCGAGAACGGCACCTATGCACCTATGGACGAAGTCAAGAAGAACCTCAAGCTCTTCTTCCTCGGAACAGGACGTGACGACTTGCTCATCGAGGCTACACGCGGACTCCACTCCTACCTCCAGGAGCAGGGAATGCCTCACACATTCTACAATCCTGCAGGCGGCCACA
>JAZRWN010000115.1:0-20762 GCA_045599725.1 Candidatus Cryptobacteroides sp.
ATCGAATCCGCTGCACTGAAGCACGATGGAAGTGATGTTCTTGCCTATGTCATGGACATCGCCCTGTACTGTGGCGATCAGGAACTTCGGCTTGCCGGTTGAGGTGTCTTCCGAACCCATATGAGGCTGGAGCACTGAGACCGCCTCCCTCATGGTCTTCGCGGACTTCACCACCTGCGGCAGGAACATCTTACCGTTCGCGAAAAGATCTCCGACTTTCTCCATTCCTCTCATGAGCGGACCTTCGATCACATCGACCGCCGCACCCAATTTCTCAAGGCAAGATAATGTGTCTGCTTCAAGATTGGCAGACAATCCTTTGACTATGGCATTTGAAAGTCTTTCTTCAGGATCAGAGATGACTGTTTCAACAGTCTTTTCCTGCTCGGAATTATCCGCGGAAGCGAGCATTTCAGAGGCTTTCGCGACCAGCCTGGCAGTCGCTTCAGGGTCGGAATCGAAGATGACATCCTCTATCGCTTTCCGCAGATCCGGTTCGATATCATCGTAGATCCGAAGCATCTGCGGATTGACTATCGCCATGTCCAGGCCAGCCTTGACAGCGTGGTAGAGGAACACGGAATGCATCGCCTCACGGACGGCGTTGTTGCCTCGGAAAGCGAAGGAGAGGTTCGAGATGCCGCCGGAAGTCAAGGCTCCCGGAAGGTTGGACTTGATCCATCGTACAGCTTCGATGAAGTCGACACCGAAGCGCGCGTGTTCATGGATGCCTGTGCCTATTGAGAGGACATTTACATCAAAGATGATGTCTTTCGCAGGGATGCCTGCGCCGGTCAGCAGCCGATAGCTTCTTTCGCAGATTTCAACTTTTCTGTCATAAGTGACCGCCTGGCCCTGCTCGTCGAAGGCCATTATCACCATTGCTCCTCCAAGGGCCTTGATGGTCAGGGCTTTGCGCAGGAACTCTTCTTCTCCGTCCTTTAGCGAGATGGAGTTCACGATGCACTTGCCCTGGGCGTTCTTGAGTCCTTCGAGTACGGTGTCCCAGTGCGAGGAGTCTATCATTATCGCAGCCTTCGCGACTGCCGGTTCGCCGGCGATATGGCGCAGGAAGGTCCGCATCTGTTCGGACGAGTCCAGCATCGGGTCGTCCATGTTTATGTCAATGATGTCGGAGCCGCCCTCTATCTGTGCGGCGGCGACATTCAGCGTCTCGACGTACTGGCCGGCGGAGATGAGTTTCGCAAATTTACGGGAGCCGGCGACATTGGTGCGTTCGCCAATGTTTGTGAAGTTCCGGCTCCGGTCGATAGGTACAGCCTCGAGACCGCTGACTGTCAGGTATTTCTGCTGTATCGGAACACGTGGTTTGAGACCTTTTACGGCTTCTGCGATGGCGCGGATATGGTCAGGAGTCGTGCCGCAGCAGCCGCCTACGATGTTGATAAGGCCCTCCTCCGCCAGACCTCTTATGACACTGGCCATGAAAGCAGGTGAGTCGCCATAGTTTCCGAGTTCGTCCGGGATGCCGGCGTTCGGGTAGAAACTCAGCGGATGGCTGCTGAAGCCTGCTATGTCCCTGACAATCGGGGTCATGGCCTCTGCTCCGAGCGCGCAGTTCACGCCGAAGGCGCAGAGATTCGTAGTATGCTCCACTGAACGGTAGAAAGCTTCGAGAGTCTGACCGGTGAGTGTCCTTCCGCTCCTGTCGCTGACAGTCGCGGAAATGATGACAGGCAGTGGATTCCCGAGAAGTTCGAGGGCGTATACGGCCGCTTTCACATTCAAAGCGTCGAATGCGGTCTCGATCAGGATGATGTCGACGCCTCCCTTGACAAAGGCTTCGAACTGCTCTTTGTAGGCATTGGCGAAGTCATCGAAATCATATTTGCGGTAGGTGCTGTCATCTGCATCTGATGCCAGGGTCAGGGACTTCCCGGTAGGCCCTGCGCTACCGGCGACATATATCTTCCTGTCAGCCGAATCAGCGACTTTTCTTGCCCGGCAAACGGCTTCGAAAGCCATGCTGTACGCCTGATCCGACAGGCCGTTGTCTGCCTGTGATATTCTGTTGGCGTTGAACGAGTTGGTGGTGATGATATCAACACCTGCTTCAATATAGGCTTCAAGCGTTTCCTCTTCGCTGAGACCGCGCTGCAGCATAGTGCCCATGGCACCGTCGAGTATGAGGACACGCTGGCGTAATTCGTCGGACAAGGACATTTTCTAAAAGTGCTTTTTCAGGATTTCCACTACATTGTCCGGACGTCCCATTGTGTAGAAATGGACTGCCGGAACCCCGTTCTTCAGCAGGTCTTCGCACTGGGCGGAGCACCACTCCAGGCCAATCCTGTAGCATGCCGCCTTGTCATCGCGGTGGCTGAGCATCTCCTTGACCAGAGGCTGCGGGATATCTATCGAGAACGATTCCGGAAGAAGCTCGATCTGTCTGGCGGTCGACAAAGGTTTCAGTCCAGGGATTACAGGAACTGTGATGCCCGCTTCGCGGCAAAGATCCCTGAAACGGTAGAACTTCTCATTGTCGAAGAACATCTGGGTGATGATGAAATCAGCACCGGCATCGACTTTCCTCTTCAGGTTCTCTATGTCCGTCTCAAGGTTCGGCGCCTCGAAATGTTTCTCAGGATAGGCTCCGACACCGACACAGAAATCGGCATCGTTGTCTGCGGAAAACTTCTTGACGGCAGAGACAAGTTCATTGGCGTAGCGGTATCCTCCCGGCTCTGGGGTGAAACGCTTCTCTCCGATCAGGCTGTCTCCGCGAAGTGCGAGTATGTTGTTGATTCCCAGGAATTTGAAATCATGCAACTGGCTTTCTGTCTGATCAGCTGACGCCCCTCCGCAGATAAGGTGCGGAACCACCTCCACCGGGAACTCGGCCTGGATGGCGGCGCAGACGGCAGTCTCGCTAACGCGTCTGCGTATGAGGCGTCTGACAAATGTTCCGTCCTGAGCCTGTGCGAACTCGAACTCGTCCCTGTGGGAAGTGACGTTGATGAACGGAGGGTTGAACTCCATGAACGGCCTGATGGAGTCAAGCAGCTCTTTCTTTGTCACGCCTTTGAGGGGTGGCACTATCTCCAGGGACGGGAACGCCTTGGCCTGGGAGGATATGATGTCTTTAATCTTCATTTCTGACAGGAGTGAATTCTGTGAAAACAGTGTCTTCCGGCTTTGTGATGATGTCTGTCAGGATGTGGTCGTGTCTTCCGTTCGCCAGGATGGTCCTGATGCCGTGAGAGGCGGCTTTCTGGGCTGTAAGGCATTTGGAAGCAAGGCTTCTTGGACCGGATCCGCTCTTTATGACGCTGATGTTGTCGTCAAGGGAGTCATCTGGAGATATGGTTCTGATGACCTTGGAATCTTTGTCCTCAGGCATGCCGTCATACACTCCGTCGACATTGGTCAGCAGTATGAGGGTGTCTGCACCGACCATTTCAGCCACGAGCCCGGACAGTTCGTCATTGTCGGTGAACATAAGTTCTGTGATGCTCAGAGCGTCATTCTCGTTCACGACAGGGATGACATTGCTCTGGAGCATTACCTCGATGCAGTGCAGCTGGTTGTTGTATTCGACCTTGGTGGTGAAACTGTTCTTCATCGTAAGGATCTGCCCGATATAGGTCCCATAGTCGCTGAACAATCTGTAATAAAGGTCCATGAGCCTGACCTGGCCGACGGCAGAATATAGCTGCCGCTGCTGGGCTTCCGTGAGTTTGCTGTCCTTGGCAATGGTGGAGCGTCCGCAGGCCACGGCGCCGCTGGTTACCAGAATGACGTCATTGCCGTCCTTTCTGAGCCTGACGATCTGGTCCACGAGAGAGGAAACTCTTGTGGTGTCGATGGAACCGTCATCCCTTGTCAGGATACTGCTGCCGAGCTTGACCACTATCCTTCTCTTCTTCTTGCTGTTGACGGTCAGACCCTTGATGACAGAGTCTGAGAAACCGGCATCCTCCATGGCGTTCAATCCTTTGAGAGTAAGTCCGTTAGGGGTTGTGACCTTGTCGATCTCCTCCTCCGGGTCGGTGCCTCTTGATGAAATGAGCTCCACTGCTCCTTTCACTGTCTGGCAGACCGCTTTCTCGATGTCGATGCCCTCAAGGCCGAGCTTGTTGCCTCCGGCGGAGGCAGCGCTGATGTAGCGCATGGCATATGCGATGCCGCAGGATGCCAGCGAGGTTCCTGCCAGCATGTGGTCCACGTCCACCACGATACTTTCTCCGACATGGTCGAAGAGAAGTTTCAGCAGTGTCGTCTGGCTTTCAGATACGGTGACCGGGGCGATGAATGTCATGCTTTCACCGATCTCGATGGCTGTATTCGGGATGACGTATGCGATGGCTGGCGTTTCGCCTTCTTCCTTGGAGAACCAGTTCTTCAGGTTGTCAGAAGAGACGCCAGGGGCGATGGATACCATCATCTGCTTGCTGTAGTCCAGGTAATCCTTCGTGCCTTTGATGACTTCTTCCATAAGCCAGGGCTTGACAGCGTAGAATACGATATCCGCTCCTCTGACAGCAGATGTGTTGTCAGTGGTAGTGTTGAAGCCAGCCGCCTTGAATTTCTCAAGACTTGTCTCGTGACGTGCTGTGACTGTCATGTCAGAAGGTTTGACTGCTCCGGACTTGGAGAGTCCCAGCGCCAGGGCACCTCCCATGTTTCCTGCGCCGATAACTGTGAGTTTCATAACAAATACTTAATACTACTAACTTTCTACAATCATTCAAAATTATGAATTCTCGGGCATAAATCCAAACCATGGCGCTGAAATAGCGAAAAAGGGGAACTTTTGGCGGTTTAGTTTCCATTTTTAATTTTTTTTATTTATCTTGCAGAAAAGTATAGTACAGATTATGAAATTGCGTAGTAGTGTCACCTTTGAAGGCCGCAGAATGGCCGGCGCACGCGCGTTGTGGCTCGCTGACGGCATGAAGAAAGAGCAGTTCGGAAAGCCGGTCATCGCCATTGCCAATTCCTTCACACAGTTTGTTCCCGGGCATGTCCATCTTCACGAGGCCGGGCAGATAGTCAAGGAGGAGATCGAGCGACTGGGCTGTTTCGCCGCCGAGTTCGACACTATTGCCATAGATGACGGCATTGCCATGGGACATGACGGCATGCTGTATTCACTTCCTTCCCGAGATATCATCGCTGACAGCGTCGAGTATATGGTCAATGCCCACAAGGCTGACGCGCTCGTCTGTATCAGCAACTGCGACAAGATTACTCCGGGCATGCTGATTGCCGCAATGCGGCTCAACATCCCTACCATCTTTGTCTCCGGCGGTCCGATGGAGGCCGGCGTGCTGGGGTCGGCAAGGCTCGACCTGATAGACGCGATGATCAAATCGGCCGACCCGACTGTGAGCGACGCTGAAGTGCAGGCCATTGAGGACAGTGCCTGTCCTACCTGTGGCAGCTGTTCGGGCATGTTCACCGCGAACTCGATGAACTGCCTCACCGAGGCTATTGGCCTCGCTCTTCCTGGCAACGGTACCGTCCTGGCCACTCACATTCTGAGAAGGGAACTTCTGCTCAAGGCGGCGCGGCAGATAGTGGAGAACACTTTCAAGTACTACAATGACGATTATGAATCTGTGCTTCCACGCAGCATCGTGACCAGGGAGGCATATCTCAATGCGATGTCGCTGGATATCGCGATGGGAGGCTCAACCAACACCATCCTGCATCTTCTGGCTGTAGCCGGTGAGGCTGGCGCTGACTTCACTATGAATGACATCGATGCCCTTTCCCGTAAGGTTCCTTGTATATGTAAAGTGGCTCCGACCACTCAGAAATACCACATCCAGGAGGTCGGTAGAGCAGGCGGCATAATGGGTATCATGGCCGAACTGGCGAAAGCGGGTCTCGTGGACACAACAGTGTGCAGAGTAGACGGCATGACGCTGGCGGAGGCCGTTTCAAGATACGATATCACAGGGTCGGACCCTTGTGAAGACGCGGTAAGGATATACAGTGCGGCTCCGGCAGGGAAGAGAACCACTCAGATGGCATCACAGGACTGCACATACAGTTCACTCGACACTGACCGGGCATGTGGCTGCATCCGTGACATCGCTCACGCCTATACGAAGGATGGTGGTCTAGGCGTGCTTTTCGGCAACATAGCCGAGGACGGCTGCGTGATCAAGACAGCGGGTGTTGACGAGAGCATATGGTCATTCGCCGGACCGGCGAAGGTCTTTGACTCTCAGGAGGCGGCATGCGATGGAATTCTCGGAGGAAAGGTGAATAGCGGGGATGTCGTGGTCATAAACTACGAAGGTCCTAAGGGTGGTCCTGGCATGCAGGAGATGCTCTATCCGACATCGTACATCAAATCCATGCATCTGGGCAAGGAATGCGCGCTGATCACTGACGGCCGTTTCAGCGGTGGCACTTCCGGTCTCAGCATAGGTCATATTTCACCTGAAGCCGCCGCCGGCGGCAATATCGGCCTGGTCCGTGACGGTGACATCATAGAGATAGACATTCCTTCGCGCTCCATCAATGTCAGGCTTTCCGACGAGGAGCTGGCGGAGCGCCGTGAAGAGGAACTCGCACGCGGAAAGAAGGCTTTCACACCGCCTTTCCGCCAGCGGGAGGTTTCAAAAGCCCTGAAGTCATACGCCGCCATGGTGAGCAGCGCGGACAAGGGTGCGAGAAGAATCATTGAAGACTGACGGATATGACAGATGAAAAGAAAATGCTGAAAGGCTCCCAGATTCTGCTTGAATCCCTTATCCATCAGGGCGTGGATACGGTTTTCGGCTATCCGGGAGGGCAGATAATGCCGGTATATGACTCTCTATATGACTATACCGACCGTCTTCGCCATATTCTTGTACGCCATGAACAAGGGGCCATACACGCAGCCCAGGGCTATGCCAGGATGAAGAACAAACCGGGTACGGTGATAGTTACATCCGGTCCCGGAGTGACAAATGTCATCACCGGTGTGGCTGATGCCATGGTCGACTCCACTCCTGTCGTCGTACTAGCCGGACAGGTCAGCACAAGTCTTCTGGGCACTGATGCGTTTCAGGAGACTGACCTTGTGGGCATGGCCACTCCTATCGCCAAATGGGCATACCAGATACGCCGTCCCGAGGATGTGCCATGGGCAGTCGCGAGAGCTTACTATATCGCCGGAAGCGGCCGTCCTGGACCTGTGGTCCTTGATTTTCCTAAAGATGCACAGACAGGTCTGGCAGAATACATACCGCAGGACTGCCATTTCATCAGGAGTTATGTTCCTTTCCCTGAACCTTCTGATGAGGTCATAGAGCAGGCAGCGAAGATGATCGACGAGGCGGAGAAGCCATTTGTGGTATTTGGCCACGGCATCATCATCTCCGAGGCGGAGAAAGAACTCGAGGAATTCCTTGACAAGACAGATATACCTGCCGGCTCCACGATGCTGGGGCTGAGCGCCCTCAAGTCCGACAACCCGCATTTCTGCGGAATGCTCGGCATGCACGGCTCGCTGGCGAACAACCATCTCACGCAGAATTGTGACCTCCTGATTGCCGTTGGCATGCGTTTCGCCGACAGGATCACAGGCACGATATCCACATACGCCAGACAGGCGAAGATAATGCACATCGACATCGACGCTTCTGAGATAGGTAAGAACATCCCCGTGGACCTCGGTGTGCTCGGTGACGCCAGGAACGTCCTCCGCCGGCTCACCGCCGCTGTCTCCAGGAAGCATTCTGATGTCTGGAGGGAGGAGATAGATAATTGCCTGAGGGTGGAGATTGAGAAAGTCATCGACCCCGAGATCTGTCCTGGCTCAGGTGTCATCCGGCCGGGCGAAGTGGTCGCGGCTGTCTCCGACGCAAGTGGCGGAGATGCTGTGGTGGTGACCGATGTCGGTCAGAACCAGCTGTATGCATCCAGGTATTCACGTTTCAACCGTACCCGCAGCATGATCACTTCGGGTGGACTTGGCACTATGGGATTCGGCCTGCCTGCCGCCATAGGTGCCAAAACTGCAGATCCGGACCGCGTTGTGTGCCTGTTCGTCGGCGACGGTGGAATACAGATGACCATGCAGGAACTTGGCACCATCCTTCAGGAGAAGGTGGGTATAAAGATCATCCTTCTGAACAACAACTGGCTAGGCAATGTCCGTCAGCTTCAGGAGATATTCTACTCAAGATATTCCTTCACCAAGATGCTCAATCCTGATTATGGAAAGATAGCGGAAGCGTATGGAATAGAGTCGGCCTGTGTCGAGAATAGGGAGGAACTGGGTCCTGCAATCCAAAGAATGCTCGCTGACGACAAGCCGTTCTTGCTTAACGTGCATGTCGCGGAGGAGGACGATGTCTTCCCGATGATTCCTCCGGGGAGGAGCGTGAATGAAATACTGTTGAACTCAAAAGATTGGTTTGAATATGGAAAGTGAGCATCTTTTTGAAATTACTGCCTATACTGAGAACCAGGTAGGTCTTCTGAGTTCGATTGCCGGCATCTTCACTAGAAGAAGCATCAATATCGAGAAACTCCTCGTCTATCCTTCCAAAGTTCCAGGAATCCACAAGTTCAAGATTTACTCAAGGACGACTGAGGAACTTGTCAAGGCGGTGGTGCTGCAGATCGAGAAGAAAGTGGATGTCGTGAAGGCGTACTATCATGTCGACGAACGGTCGATAAACGAGGCCCGGGATGTGGCTGCGCTGCTTGAATACAGAGAAAATATCAATAAACAATAGAATTATTTTATCATGGCAAAAATGAATTTCGGCGGTGTTGAAGAAAATGTTGTGACCCGCGATGAATTTACGCTCGAGATGGCCCGTGAGACGTTGAAGGACAAGACTATTGCTGTCCTCGGATATGGTGTGCAGGGCCCAGGTCAGTCACTTAACCTCAGAGACAACGGTTTTAATGTCATAATAGGACAGCGTCAGGGCAAGACTTACGAGAAAGCCATTGCAGACGGCTGGGTTCCGGGCGAGACTCTCTTCGGTATCGAGGAGGCTGCTCAGAAGGGAGACATTGTGATGTGCCTTCTTTCCGATGCTGCCGTGATGTCTGTATGGCCGAAGATCAAGCCATATCTCACAGCAGGGAAGACCCTTTATTTCTCACATGGGTTCGCCATCACCTGGAGCGACCGCACAGGCTGTGTCCCTCCTGCTGACATCGACGTGATCATGGTCGCCCCTAAGGGCTCAGGCGCCACTGTACGCTCACTTTATCTCGAGGGTCGTGGCATCAACTCATCTTTCGCAGTATATCAGGATGTTTCCGGTCAGGCGATGAACAACACCATCGCTCTCGGCATCGGTATCGGTTCAGGATATCTTTTCGAGACCACTTTCCAGCGTGAGGCCACATCAGACCTCACCGGTGAGCGCGGCTCCCTCATGGGTGCCATCCAGGGACTTCTCAGCGCCCAGTACGAGGTTCTCCGTGAGAACGGACACTCTCCTTCCGAGGCCTTCAACGAGACAGTCGAGGAACTCACCCAGTCACTTATGCCGCTCTTCGCTGCAAAGGGAATGGACTGGATGTACGCAAACTGTTCAACCACTGCACAGCGCGGTGCTCTCGACTGGATGGGACCATTCCACGATGCCATCAAGCCAGTGGTGCAGAAGCTTTATGCCAGCGTAAAATGTGGAAACGAGGCTCAGATTTCCATCGACGCTAACAGCAAGCCTGACTACCGTGAAGGCCTCGAGGCAGAACTCAAGGCTCTCCGTGAAAGTGAAATGTGGCGCACAGCAGTCACCGTACGTGCTCTCCGCCCTGAAAACAACAAATAATCTGAATGAAACGCCGCGTCCTTCATATAGACAAACGGTTTGATTTCGAGTGCGGGGGACATCTTGACTCGATGGACCTTGTGTACCATACCTCCGACCGCGAATACGAGGAAGGGGATGTCGTCGTATGGGTCTGTCACGCTCTGACCGGCAACTCGAACCCGGAGGACTGGTGGCCGACCATGGTTGGAAAGGGACTCCTTTTCGATCCGGACGACGTATATATCGTCTGCGTCAGCATGCTGTGTTCTGCATACGGCGAATGCGGCCCCGCCACCATCAACCCAGCGACAGGAAAGCCGTATCTCCTTGATTTCCCGAAGACTACCGTACGCGATATCGTCAATGCGAACATCCTAGTGCGCAAGTACCTGGGGATAGAGAAGATTGACCTTATGCTCGGTCCTTCCATCGGAGGATTCCAGACCCTCGAATGGGTGATCATGGAACCTGATGTTGTGAAAGAGGCCGTGTTCCTGGCTACTGCGGTCCGTGGTACGCCGTTCATGACGGCATTCAACGAATCACAGAGAATGGCCATTCTGGCTGATCCGACCTTCCTGGAGCAGAAAGATATCCACGGAGGTGAGGCCGGACTGAAGTCCGCCCGTTCCATGGCTCTGATTTCATACAGGACATTCATGGGATACAACATCACCCAGGCCGAGCCTGACGATGATACACTCTTCGCGGACCGTGCCGCCTCCTATCAAAGGCACCAGGGGCAGAAACTGGTTGACCGAGGCTTTGATGCATACAGCTACTGGTATCTGTCATATTCCCTTGACTCCATGAATATCGGACGAGGTAGAGGTGGCGTTCCTAAAGCCACGAGGACCATCAAGTCCAATTGCACGGTCATCAGCATCACCACGGACCAGGTGTTCCCTCCGGAGCAGCTCCGCGAGACTGCTGAGACTCTCAGCCATGCGGCTTACTACGAAATCAATTCCATATATGGACACGATGGCTTCCTCATCGAGAATGACCAGCTCGCAGCCATCCCCAAACCTCTTCTGGCCAGAGTATCAAAAAAGTAAATCATCATGCGCAGTATTTCCATATGCGACATATCGGTAAGAAGGTCCGAAGCATTCGCGGGGACACCTCTTCCGTTCAGAATCAAGATAGAAGTCGCCAAGAGCCTCAGCAAACTTGGTGTCTCAGCCGTTGAAGCCGCACCTATCAGGAACAGCAAGACTGACTATTTCCTGGTCAAGTCGCTGGCATCAGCCATTCCTGACACCACAGTGGCAGTCCCGGTGGATGTAATGGACCCTGACAGCATCGCCAGGACATGGGAGGCGTTGAAGGATGCCACTAAGCCAAGGCTCCAGATTCCAGTTCCGGTCAGTACTGTGCAGATGGAGTATTTCTGTCATAAGAAGCCTTCAGGTATACTTGACATGATTTCCGCCAAGGTCGCCGAATGTTCAGCCCTCTGCCAGGACGTTGAATTTGTTGCCGTTGATTTCAGCCGCAGTGAAGACGAGTTCCTGAAGTCATGCATCCAGGCCGCCGTTTCGAGCGGAGCCTCCATGGTCACCGTGGCTGATGTGGCGGGAAACCTTCTCCCTGACGAATTCTTCGCTTCGATAGAAGACATACACAAGGTTCTTCCTGAGAATGTCAAACTTGGTGTCTATTGTTCGAACAATCTTTATCTTGCCGATGCCTGTGCCGCCTCCGCAGTGATGGCCGGCGCCGATGAGATCAAGACCATGGTGTTCGGAAACGAGACAGTCTCTCTTGAAAAGTTCACCAGGATCCTCAGTGAGAAGGCCGGAAAATGGGATGCGGACTGCAGCGTGAAGCAGACATTCATCCAGCAGACAGTGAGCCAGGTCAACAGACTCTGTGAGGTCTGCGTATCAAAGTCTCCGACCGCTGTCAGCGTTCAGAATTCAGATAATGAAGGCATCATGATCTCTTCCAGTGACACCCTCGAGGCAGTCATGAGAAATGTAGCCAAGCTCGGATATGACCTGGACAAGGATGACAGTTTGAAGGTGTATGCCGCATTGATGAGGTTGTCATCAGGCAATAATGTGATAGCAGCCAAGGAGATAGATGCAGTCGTGGCCTCAGTGGCTTTTCAGGTGCCGGTGACATATCGTCTCGAGAGTTTTGTCATCAACACAGGAAACATCATCAGACCGACTTGCCATATCCGTCTCAAGAAAGGTGATGAGATCCTGGAGGATGTTTGCATAGGTGACGGTCCTGTGGATGCAGCGTTCATGGCCATTGACAAGGTGATAGGGAAGCATTACGAATTAGATGATTTCCAAGTGAGAGCTGTGACTGAAGGCCGTGAGGCCATGGGAGAGACCATAGTCCGTCTCCGCAATGACGGCCGTCTCTATTCCGGAAGGGGTGTCTCGAAGGACACTGTGGAGTCCAGCCTTATCGCGTACATCAATGCCATCAATAAAATAGCATACGAGGAGGAACAGCAGTGAAACTTTCTTTTTCCACCAGAGGATGGACGGATCTCACCTGGGATGAGGTAGTCAAATGTGCCTGTGAGATGGGTTTCTCAGGCATTGAGATTTATAATGCAAACCGCTTCCAGAACCTCGTGGGCATAGGCAGTCCTTTCCACAAGTACTCCATCATGCCAACGACAAGGTCTCTTATTGAGAAACATCTTGCCATTCCTTGTCTCGACAGTTCAAACGACATTTCCTGCGACAGCCATGTTGTTATAGAGAATGTTGAGAAACTCATCCGCCTGGCTGTGGATGTCCGTACAAGGTATGTCTGTGTCTTCGCAAAGGAGGACAGGCCGGATGTCATCGCCAGGAATCTGGAGATTCTTGTCCAGTCGGCGAAGGAAGCCGAAGTGACCATTCTCATAAAGACCAGCGGAGTATTCTCAGATACAGCCAGACTCAGGAAACTCATGGACGAGTTCGCCTGTGACCAGCTGGCTGTTGTGTGGGACGTACATCATCCATATCGTGATTTCGGCGAAAGCCCTGTGACTTCCATCAAGAATCTCGGCGGTTATGTGAAGCATGTCCATCTGCGCGACAGTGACGACAACGGAGCCTATCAGCTTGTGGGCGAAGGAACATTCCCGGTCGATGATGTGATGAAGGCATTGTCCTCCATCGACTATGACGGATTCGTCTCGCTGGAATGGAAGCCGGAATATATGGAAGGTTTCTCCGACAGGGATGTGATTTTCCCGTATTTCGTGAACTACATGCACCGATACGAGCGTGCCGCGGCCAGAAGAGGTGACAAACTCTATCCGAACCATGACGGTACCGGTTATTATGTATGGAAGAAGGATGAACTCATCAACCTTACCTTCTCCAAGGTGCTTGACAGGATGGTGGCCGAGTTCCCTGACCAGTACTGCTTCAAATACACTACTCTGGACTATACCAGGACATATGCCCAGTTCAGGGACGATGTGGATGATTTCGCACGTGCTCTCGTGTCACTAGGTGTCCGTCCGGGCAGCAAGGTGTCCGTCTGGGCCACAAATGTCCCTGCATGGTACATAACTTTCTGGGCCACCGTCAAGATCGGTGCTGTCCTCGTGACCATGAACACCGCCTACAAGTCCCACGAAGCCGAATACCTTCTCAGACAGTCTGACACTCATACTCTCGTGATGATCGACAAGGCTCTTGACTCCAATTATCAGGAGATTATCAATGAACTTTGCCCTGAGATACAGTCCAGCACTGCAGGCGAACCGCTGCACTGCAAGAGGCTTCCGTTCCTCCGCAACGTCATCACTGTCGGGTTCCGTCAGAAAGGCTGCCTTACTTTCGAGGAGGCCATGGCCAGGAAGAACAGGGTTCCATATGAGCAGATCATAAAGATGTCGGCTGAGGTCCAGCCTGATGATGTCTGCAACATGCAGTACACTTCGGGTACCACAGGGTTCCCTAAGGGTGTGATGCTCACTCACTACAATGTGGTGAACAATGGAAAGTGCATCGGTGACAGGATGGGTCTTTCGACAGCGGACAGGATGATGATCCAGGTCCCTATGTTCCATTGCTTCGGAATGGTCCTCTCCATGACATCCTCCATAACGCATGGAGCCACCATATGCCCTATGCCATACTTCTCCGCGAAATCATCATTGTCATGCATAAACCAGGAGCATATAACCTGCTTCAACGGCGTGCCGACGATGTTCATCGCCATGTTCAACCATCCTGACTACCGTAAGACCGACTTCTCGTATATGAGGACTGGTATCATGGCTGGTTCAGGCTGTCCGCCCGAGCTCATGAGGCGTGCCGCCCGCGAGGACGAGATGAACATGCGCGGCATAGTGAGCGTTTATGGACAGACGGAGACTGCTCCTGGCTGTACGATGTCCGCCTGGACCGACAGCATAGATGTCAGATGCGACACTGTCGGCTATCCATTCCCGCACGTCCAGTGCAAGGTCATCGACCCGGAAACTGGAAACACCGTACCTGCTGGTGTGAACGGCGAGTTCTGCTCGAAGGGATATAACACCATGAAGGGCTATTACAAGATGCCGGACTCTACCGCTCAGACCATAGACGCAGAGGGCTGGCTCCATTCGGGTGACATAGCCTGTATGGACGAGAACGGTAACTTCCGCATCACCGGCCGTCTCAAGGACATGATCATCCGCGGTGGCGAGAACATCTATCCTAAGGAGATAGAGGAGTTCATCTACACTCATCCAATGGTCAAGGATGTCCAGGTCATCGCCATACCGGACAAGAAGTACGGTGAGGAGGCCATGGCCTGCATCATTCTGAAGGAAGGCTGTGAGATCACCGAACCTGAGATGCGTGATTTCATAACAGGAAGGCTTGCCCGTCACAAGGTCCCGAGGTATATAGAGTTCGTGGAGAGTTTCCCTATGAATGCCGCTGGCAAGATCCTGAAATACAAAATGAGGGAGTTCTTTGTCGAGAAATTGGGGTTGAACAAATAGAAATACGTAAATATGAAAGTTTTCAGTGAAGATCTTGTTGCCGAAGCGTGCAAGGCCGGCAGCGTTGAGAATCTCTCTACAGCGACTATCGGGGAAGTGCTCCTTGTCGCCAAGTATATGGAAGACAAAACAGGAATACCGTTCATACGCATGGATCAGGGTTCGCCGGGCCTTCCAATGAACAAGTATGGAATAGAGGCCGAGAAAAAGGCTCTTGAAAGTGGAATCGGCTCACAGTATCCTGCGGCTGCCGGTGTCGATGAACTTAAGAATGCTGCCTCACGTTTTGTGAAGGCGTTCATAAATGTTGACATCAGTCCTCGCAGCTGCGTCCCTACAACAGGTTCTGTCGCAGCTTCTTTCGGCTCTTTCATAGCTTGTACGCAGCGTATCCCGGGAAAGAACAAGGTTCTTTTCATCGACCCTGGTTTCCCTATCCAGAAATCTCAGTTGAGAGTTCTCGGAATCGAGTGGAAGGAGTTTGACATCTTCCCGTACCGTGGTGCGGAGAAACTGGAGGGCAAGCTTGAGGAGGAACTCCGTGACGGCGATGTCGCTGCCATTGTCTATTCGAATCCTAACAATCCGGCATGGATATGCCTTGAGGAGGAGGAACTTGCAGTGGTCGGAAAGCTTGCCGACAAGTATGATGTCATCGTAATGGAAGACCTCGCATACTTCTGCATGGACTACAGACGGGAGCTCGGCCATCCTTTCGAGGCTCCTTATCTTCCAACTGTAGCCAGATACACTGACAATTATATCCTGATGCTTTCAGCCTCCAAGATCTTCAGCTATGCCGGTCAGCGCATAGCTCTCTGTTGCATTGGTGACAAACTCTTCGAAAAGCAGTATCCTGCTTTGTCTGAGCGTTACCACGACGCAGGCGTGTTCGGCGTGACCCTCACGGCCTCCATTCTCTATATGATCACCAGCGGATGCACTGCCACTACTCAGTTCGGTTATGCTGAAATGCTCAATATGTCATGTGAAGGCGTCATCGACTTTGTCGAGGATACACGTGAATATGAACGCAGGGCCCACAGGATGAAGGAGATATTCTGCAAGCACGGCTTCGTCATCGTATATGACAAAGATGTCAGCCGCAAGGTCGGTGACGGCTTCTTCTTCACTCTCGGATATCCGGGAATGACTGGCGAAGAACTTATGACCGAACTCATGTACTACGGTGTCAGCAGCATCTGCCTGTCCACCACAGGAAGTTTGAAGGACGGCGTCCGTGCCTGTGTCAGCCGCATGAAAGATGACCTGTACGATGTCCTTGACAAGCGTATGGCATCATTTGAAGAGGATCACCCTCTGCAGAACTAGAAGAATCAATAGTTTTCAAGCCGTCCTCCGTCGCTCCAGCCTCGTGACAGTTTGCCTTTGCGAGTATCGTCAATAAAGTGCTGAAGGGCGATGGAAGCCTGTTCCGGACGCCCGGTGTCAGCGTAGTGCTGTATCCTGTAGACCTTTATCCTCTTGTAGGAGTCGGGGAGACGGCAGTAGTTCTCCCATACGGCAGGATCTGCTTTCAGCGCATCCAAAACCCATTCCTCGAACTTGAAATGATCCGGGTCCATGTCAGGAAGCACGGCCATTCCCGCCGCTGTCATTTCGCCGAGTTTTATGAGCCTGCGGCATCTCTCGATGTTCATCTCGCACCACTCGCTCCCTTTCCTGCGAGGAGTGAAACGCTGGACAGGTTTCCCTTCATCAATGCGCTTCTGAGTACTGTCCACCCAGCCGAAGCATAACGCCACCTCCACGGCATCCACATAAGCGATGATGCCCGGCACTGCCTTGCCCGCGCGGTTTGATCGGACCCAGCAGACTTGTTCCCGATCATGGTGCTCCATCATCCACTGATAGAACTCCTCCCGGCTGTGTATGTCCAGAAGATTCTTTATCTCCATTGAATTATCTGTGCCTCAGGGCAAGTTCGTCCTCAAGGTCCTCGATGCTGACACCCATCTGCTCCATAAGGACAAGCAGATGATAGACTAAGTCGGAAGTCTCGTAGATGAAACGGTCACGCTTGCCGCCGACAGCCTCGATCACAGTCTCTGCAGACTCCTCACCGACCTTCTTTGCGATAGTCTTGACACCCTTTATGAAAAGTTTGGTGGTGTATGATCCTTCAGGCATCTCGATATGACGCTTGCGTATGACTTCCTCCAGAGTCCTTATGAATCCCTCATTCTCGCGAGTGTCGAAGCATGCGGTAGTACCGCGATGACAGGTCGGACCGGCCGGAACAGCCTTGATTAGAAGGGTGTCTGCGTCGCAGTCGGCATACATTTCCTTGACAGTAAGGAAATTCCCGCTTGTTTCACCCTTGGTCCAGAGACGCTGCTTCGAACGCGAGAAGAAGGTCACGCGTCCCTCCGCGCAGGTCTTGTCAAATGCCTCCTCGTTCATATAACCGAGCATGAGCACCTTCAGGGTCTTGGAGTCCTGAATGATCACAGGGAGCAGTCCGTCACCTGTCTTTGAAAGGTTGAAGTCGCTGAATTTCATATTCTTACTTTGATGTTTCCTGAAACAAGGCATTTCTTGAGTTCCTGAATGGATATCTGACCGTAGTGGAAGATGCTTGCCGCGAGAGCGGCATCAGCCTTTCCGAAAGTCAGCACATCCACGATATCCTGGATGCTTCCCGCACCGCCTGACGCGATGACAGGGATGCTGAGCATATCCGCGAGCTGAGCATACTGCTCACATGCATAGCCGGCCTTAGTTCCATCATGGTCCATGGAGGTGAACAGAATCTCGCCTGCACCTCTTTCCTGTGCTTCACGGGCCCAGGAGAACAGCTCACGCTCAGTGAGACGGCTTCCGCCGTGAGTGGTCACGCGCCAGACACCGTCGATGCATTTGGCGTCGATAGCACATACAACGAACTGGCTGCCGTATTTGTCTGCTATCTCGCTTATAAGGTCAGGGCGTGCGATGGCCGCGCTGTTCACGGAAATCTTGTCCGCACCGCGGTCAAGCAGGCGAGAAGCGTCCTCCATAGTGCTGATGCCGCCACCGACGGTGAATGGGATATTGATGCCGAGGGCGATCTTCTCCACCAGTTCTGTGAAAGTGTGGCGTTCCTCCTTTGATGCGCTGATGTCAAGGTATACAAGTTCGTCAGCACCCTCCGCGCTGTAGCGTACACCCATTTCGACAGCGTCACCGACCTCGCGGAGACCCTCGAAGTTTATACCCTTGACTACCTGCCCGTTCTTGACATCGAGGCAGGGGATTATGCGTTTTGCGACCATTGCTCAATCTGTTTTAAAGTGATGCGTCCCTCGTATATGGCCTTGCCCACGATGACGCGTCTGAGTTTCATCTCGTCAAGCCTGACTATATCGTCGAATGTCGAAATGCCGCCGCTGACGGTGAAGATGATATCCTTGTATGTGCCCTGAAGTTCTTCGTACAGGCCGAAAGATGGCCCCTGGAGCATGCCGTCACGCGAGATGTCCGTGCAGATGACTTGTGAAAGCCTGTCGGGTACGAAACTGTCCACAAGTTCGTTTATGCTCAGTGAAGAGTCTTCGAGCCAGCCCTTGACTGCGATTTTTCCGTCCCTGGCGTCAGCTCCTAGAATGATCTTCTCTGGTCCGAAGGCCTTGAGCCAGCTGTGCATGAGATCAGGCTGCCTTACGGCAATGCTGCCGATGATGCCGCAGTCGGCACCTGCATCGAACATGCTCCTGAGTGCGTCGTCGCCCGAAATGCCGCCGCCCCATTCTATCTCGACATCGACTTTCGAAGCTATCTGCTCGAGGGCCTTGAGATTCATTGGGGTGGATGCTTTCGCACCGTCCAGGTCAACAAGATGGATGCGCTTCACTCCGCAGTCGGCGTAGCGGAGGGCCATGTCGACAGGGGAGGAGTCGTAAACTTTCTTCTGTCCGTAGTCTCCCTTCGTGAGGCGTACGCAGCGTGCGTCGATGATGTCTATTGCGGGAATGATGTCTATCATATGGCGAGAAAGTTCTTTAATATCTGTTCACCCGTGTCACCGCTCTTTTCAGGGTGGAACTGGGTGCCGTAGAAATTCTCATATTTGAGAGCAGCGCTGAAAAGCCTGCTTCCGTGCCTGCATGTCGCGATAGTGTCGCAGCAGAGTTCAGGCGCGAACGAATGCACGAAATACACATAGCACCCGTCCTTCATCCCTTTGAACAGTTTGCTCTCGAGGTTGCCTATCGCGTTCCATCCCATGTGCGGGACCTTTGCGTCAGGCTCCGGCTCGAACTTAGTGACCTCGCAGTCAAAGATGTCGAGGCACTGCGCGTCTCCTTCCTCGGAGCGCCTGCACATGATCTGCATGCCCACGCAGATGCCGAGGACAGGCTTGCGGAGTCCGCGGATGATGGTGTCGAGCCCCTTTGCACGAAGTGCGGCTATCGCGGCTGCGGCATTGCCCACGCCGGGCATTATGACTTTTTCAGCATCAATGATCCGCTGAGGGTCAGCGGTCAATATGTATTCGACGCCCATCCTGTCAAGCGCGTTCATGACGGACTTGATGTTTCCTGCGTCGTAGTCAACAATCGCTATCATAACATTCCTTTTGATGAAGGCAGTTCATAACTGAAAACGTCGCGTCTCACAGCCTGCTTGATGGCTCTCGCGAACGCTTTGAAAATGGCTTCCGCTATATGATGGTTGTTCTCGCCGCGGGCGCCGATGCGGAGGTTGCATGCTGCTGCGGAACTTATGGCCTTGAAGAAATGCTTGAACATCTCTGTAGGCACATCACCCACATACTCGCGCGTGAACTCCACCTCCCAGACGAGTTCGCTTCTGCCGCCGAAGTCCAGCAGCACCATCGCGGAACTCTCGTCCATAGGGAGCGCGAAACCATAGCGCTCAATACCTCTCTTGTCGCCCATGGCAGCTTTCAATGCCTCTCCGAAAGTAATTCCGATGTCTTCCATCGTGTGGTGCTCATCGACCTCCAGGTCGCCCTTGCAACGCACGACAAGTGCGAGACCGCCGTGGTGCACGAGCTGGGTCAGCATGTGGTCGAGGAACTTGAGACCGGTGTCAATCTCCGAAGGTCCTTTCCCGTCCAGGTCAACGCGGATATAGATGTCGGTCTCCGCAGTTTTCCTGGCTATGACGGCACTCCTTTCGGTGGAGCGTATCTGCTCGACAGCGTCCGCCCAGGTGCAGCCTTCTCCGAGCATGATTCCCTTCGCACCGAGGTTCTCAGCCAGTTTGAGGTCAGTCTCCCTGTCACCGATGACGAAACTCGCCGCCATGTCATATGATCCGTCGAGATATCTCCCGAACATGCCGGTGCCGGGCTTGCGCGTGTCGAGTCCGTCCTCCGGGAAACTTCTGTCAATCAGGAAGTCATCGAACTTGACACCTTCTCCTTCAAGAGTGCGGAGCATCTTGTTGTGAGCGGGCCAGAAGTCTTCTTCCGGGAAAGAGGAAGTCCCGAGACCGTCCTGGTTCGAGGCCATGACTATCTCATAGCCAAGACCCATCAACGACTTCAGTCCGGAGATGGCGCCGGGGACGAATTCGAGTTTTTCGAGCGAGTCAATCTGCTCGTCATCCGGCTCCACGATGATGGTGCCGTCTCTATCGACGAATATTGCTTTCTTCATATTCTTGGATTGCTTTCAGCAGTTTCACATTTTCTTCAGGAAGTCCGACCGTGATCCTGAGACAGTCCTTGCAGAGGTCCATCTTCGTGCGGTTTCTGACTATTATCTGTCTCTCGATCAGGAAGTCGTACATCCTGTTTGCGTCGTCCACCTTTACAAGAAGGAAATTCGCCTCGCTAGGATAGACTTTCTTCACGCATGAGTACTTCCCGAGAGCGTCGGCGACCATCCCGCGCTGTGCGACTATTTCCTTTACCTGAGAGTCTATAGGCTTTTCAAGTGCCTCCAGGGCTAGTCTCTGGGTGCTCTCGTTGATGTTGTAAGGATATTTGACCATGGACATCAGTGCGATGACATACTCCTGCGAGAATGCAAGTCCGAGCCTGAGTGCAGCGAGTCCGCGGGCTTTCGAGAAGGTCTGGAAGA
>JAZRWN010000116.1:0-11686 GCA_045599725.1 Candidatus Cryptobacteroides sp.
AGTTGCCTTCTGCCTTGACGTCACCCTTGAACTGTCCATGTACTGAATCGTACTTGAGCATGTAAGCGAGATAATCAGCATCGAGGAGGTCGTTGATACCTACTACCTCGATTTCACCTGCGAAATTCTCATAAGCTGCACGGAAAACCATACGGCCGATACGGCCAAATCCGTTAATACCAAGTTTTACCATTTTTTGATAGAATTATATTAAGTTAAACAAATCTTCGTCTTTACCGTCCCTTCAATATCATTGCAAATTTATAAAATTTTTTAAAGAAAATCCATATCTTTGTGATATAAAACGATTTTCAAATGAAGATTCTTGTCACAAACGATGACGGCTATCTTGCACCGGGCTTACAGGTCCTGGTAAAGGTTATGAAAAAATTCGGCGAGGTGACCGTAATCGCTCCCAAGAAACCACAATCTGCTGTGTCACTGGCAGTAACGATGGGATATCAGCCTATTGCCGTGAAGGAATTGGGATATCTTGACGGAGTGCGCTGGTTCTACCTTGACGGTACGCCGGCGAGCTGTGTCAAATTCGGCATTGACAATGTTTTCCTTGATGGCAAGCCGGATATCGTGGTCAGCGGTGTGAACCATGGCGCGAATACAGCCACCGCCGCCTGCTATTCCGCCACTCTTGGCGCGGCTGCGGAAGCTGCCATCAACCGCATGCCCGGCATAGGAGTTTCATTTGATTCACACAATGAGGCTGCTGACCTTTCCGCAGTGGAAGCCATCCTTCCCGGGCTTGTAAGAAAAATCATCGGCCTGTTCGAAGGTCGTTTCGGCGAATACTTCAACGTAAACTTCCCGAACATTCCTCTGGAGGAGATCAAGGGAGTCCGCGTATGCCATATGAGCCGCGGGCACTGGGAGAAGGAATTTGAGTCCTGGGATCCTGAAGCCATCTCCGCAAAGGGCGTGGACCTGGCCAGGTACGGCATCGACCCCGACAAGGTCGTTCCGGAAGAAGGAGAGGAACTTTATTATATGACCGGTCATTTCATCGATGACAGCCAGGATGAGACCGGAGCCGACAATCTCACCATGCATGACGGATATGTCACCATAGTGAAGCATAATGCTGATAATACCGACTACGGTTCAATGGACATACTTAAGGAATCCGGTCTGGAGGAAGACTGGCGGTGACTACTGGATCATGAAGTACTATATCATAGCAGGTGAGGCTTCCGGTGACCTCCACGCATCGAACCTCATGCGAGGCCTTTATTCCCGTGACCCCGAGGCGGACATCCGCTTCTGGGGAGGAGACATGATGCTTGCCGCAGCAGCGGAAAGTTCCAGCCAGGATCCGGAGTCATGCCTTGTCCGGCATTACCGCGAAGGGGCCGTGATGGGCTTCAGTGACGTGCTCCGCAAGGCCGGCTCCCTCTTTTCAAACCTCAAGGACTGCAAGAAGGACATCCTTTCATGGAATCCTGACGCCGTGATACTTGTCGATTACCCTGGCTTCAATTTCAAGATAGCTGCTTTCGCGCACAGGAAAGGCTTCAAGGTGTTTTATTACATTGCGCCGAAGACATGGGCTTCGCGTGAAGGCAGGAACAGAAAGCTGAAGAGATATGTCGATTGTCTTTTCATCGTCTTCCCGTTCGAGAAAGCATATTTTGAAAGCAGGGGAGTGCCATTCATCTACAAAGGCAATCCGCTCATTGATGCGGTGGACTCCCACAAGTTTGACAGACCGTGCGAAGAGAAGTACATCGCTGTGCTTCCCGGTTCGAGGAAAGGCGAGATATCGCGAATGATGCCTGTCTGCATGGAGGCGGCCGACCGTCTCGGGTGCAAAGTGCTTGTGGCGGGAGCCCCGGCCCGCGGCAAGGACGATTATGAACAGTTCATCGCCGGCAGGGAGAATGTCACTCTACTGTTCGGCCGGACCTATGACATCTTGAAATATGCAGATGCCGCCATCATCAACTCGGGGACCGCGTCCCTTGAGGCTGCGCTTCTTTCCGTGCCTCAGGTGGTGTGCTGGAGTACTTCGCCGGTCACATATTTCCTGGCGAAGAATGTCTTCAGAGTCGGTGATCACGTGAAATACATCAGTCTGGCGAACCTCACGCTTGACAAAGGGATATTCCGTGAACTGATTCAGGGGGATTTCAACACCGTCACGGTGGTGAAGGAGGTCGAGCGGCTTCTCAATGATCCTGAATACCGTTCGGACATGCTTGCAGACTATGATAATGTGCGCGCCGCCCTCGGCGGGACCGGTGCCTCTGACGCTGTCGCCGAGGCTATGACGGACTATCTCCGCACACTCAGATCCACAGGTTCCGGCAGGCCATAGACCAGGGCCCTGTCCGTGAACTGCCAGTACTCCCAGCTCTCGAAATCAGGCGAATCCACACCATAGTGCGCTATCCAGACAGGATAGTTTGCAGTTATCTCATCGCTCAGGATATTCTTGGCAAAGGAGTCTGAAGTATAGATGACCGGTCTTCTGCCGTAATGCAACTCCACCGTCCTGAGCCATTCCAACGCCCTGTCATTGAGTGTTTTTCTAGAGCATCCGCGATGGATGGTCTCTATGTCGAGAACCGGGGGCAGGTCGGAATGCCTGAGCTCGCCGACTGCGGAAATGAAGTTCCTGGCCTGTGTCCTGCCGTCCTTAGAGGACCTGAAGAAATGATATGCACCTCTCTGGATGTCCCTTTCGCCGGCTTCTCTCCAGTATTCCCTGAATTTGGTGTCCTTCAAGGAGACTCCCTCGGTGGCTTTGATGAAGACAAACCTCACAGGGAAGACCCTGGCGGCATCCTGAAGGGACTTGACAGTCCTGCCGGAACGGTCTGTCATCACCATGAGGGAGTCCCAGATGACGGGACCTTTGTTGTTGTGTGAAATGTCTATTCCGCAGCTCGTGAATCCGACAGACGGAATGACGACTCCGGCATCTGATGGCAGAGCGGGCCTCTTCAGCACAGGTATCAGAATGAACAGACCCAGAAGCACGGCGGCGGAAGCCAGAGCGGTCAGAGGAGACAGCTTGATCTTCCTCTTTTTTCTCCGCCCCGTCTTTTTATTCACGGTCTTCCTGCCGTGGGATGCCTTCCTGGCAGTTTGATTTGTATTTTTCGTCATTCCGATGGTAAAAATAGAAATATTATTCGTAGTTTTGTGTATAACATAATCCAATTTTGTAAAGATTAACCTTTTCACTCTTATGAAGAAAATCATCATCGTTGCGGCAGTACTGGCTTCATCCGCTTTCATGGCATCCGCACAGACCCAGCAGCCTTCGATTCCTGAACTCCAGTTCACCACAGTCAAGTCTCTTCCGATCACTTCGATTAAGAATCAGGCGAGCAGCGGCACTTGCTGGGCGTTTTCCACCATCAGTTTCCTGGAGTCAGAAGCCATACGAATCAACAATATCAAGGACGAATCCAAGTATCCTGATTTCTCTGAGTTCTTCGTGGTGAGCCACTCATATGCGGACAGGGCTGACAAGTATGTCCGCCTGAACGGGAACCTCACATTCGGCGCAGGCAGCGAGGCTGACGACGTGCTCCATGTAGTCCGTGACTACGGCATCGTTTCAAACGAGGCCATGACCGGCATGAACTACGGAACCCCGCTTCCGGCACAGTCAGAACTTGACGCAGTCCTCAAAGCCTATGTCCAGGCAGTCGCCAAGATGCCTAACAGAACTCTCACCACCGCGTGGAAGAACGGTTTCCAGGGTATCCTTGACGCTTATCTCGGCGAGTATCCTCAGACCTTCACCGTGGACGGAGTCGAATACACTCCTGCTTCATACCGTGATGCTCTCAAGATCAATCCTGATGACTATGTGACCATCACTTCTTTCACACATCATCCTTATTATTCAAAGTTCGCCATCGAGGTATGCGACAACTGGCGCTGGGACGAGGCGTACAACCTCCCTCTTGACGAGTTCATGCAGGTCCTTGACAACGCCATCAACAACGGTTACACCGCAGCATGGGGAACTGACTGCAGCGAAGCAGGCTTCACCAGACAGGGACTCGGCCAGCTCATTGACGCAGCCGCTGCCGCCGCTCCTGGTTCTGACCAGGCCCGCTGGGTTGGTGCGGAAGAGGCAAAACCTGTCCCTCAGTCACTTACCGAAATCAAGGTCACCCCTGAGTACCGCCAGGCAGAGTTCGACAAGCAGAGCACGACTGACGATCACGGAATGCACATCTACGGCATAGCCAAGGATCAGTTCGGCCGCAAGTTCTATATGGTGAAGAACTCCTGGGGCATCACCGGCAAATACGACGGTATCTGGTACTGCTCCGAGGCATTCGTCCAGGGCAAGAGCATTGACCTTGTAGTCCATAAGGATGCACTTCCTAAGGACATCAAGAAGAAACTTGGCATCAACTGATGACCATCAAGAAACATATCCCTAACGCCCTCACTTCCCTGAACCTGTTCTGCGGGCTTCTGGGAGTGCTGGCGTCGTTCAACGGAAGACCGGATGCCGCTTTCCTTTTCATGATAGCGGCATCAGCTTTCGATTTCTGCGACGGTTTCACCGCCAGGGCGTTCGGTTCGTTTTCAAACATTGGCAAGGAGCTTGACTCGCTTGCTGACGGAGTGAGTTTCGGAGTGCTTCCTGCAGTGATGCTCCGGAACACCATGACTGACCTTGGATGCGGAGGCTTGTGGTGCTACATCCCTCTTGTCCTTGCCATATTCTCGGCCTTGAGGTTGGCAAAATTCAATGTTGACCCGCGCCAGCATGACAGTTTCATCGGACTGGCCACTCCGGCCTCGGCGATGATTTGTGGGTCTCTGTGCAGTTTCATCTACAGTTCACCTGCATCTCTGCTTGCGCAATGGTGCTCCCACGACTGGGTGATGCCTCTGCTTTCCATCGTGCTTTCTGTTCTTATGGTCAGTGAGATTCCTATGTTCGCGATGAAGCTCAACAAGGGGAAGAAGGCGGATCCCGCCACTGTCAGGAAGCGCATCGCATTCTTTGCCTGTGCGGCAGTTTTCACACTTGTGGCTATCAGTGCGGGTGTTCACTGGCCGGTGGTTGTCATGCTGTCATTCCTCGCCTACATCGTCATCAACTTCTTCTGATGCTTCACGAGGGTCTTCTATCTGAAGAACTCGCATGATGCGGCTTCTCCGGCTATCCAGACCATGTCGTCCTTTCTGAACCTGAACTCCGCTTTCGGATTTGTGACCAGTTCACCGTCGCGGAGGACGCTTATCACCATGCATCCGCTATCCCTCATGGACAGTTCCCTGAGAGTCTTGTCATACAGATAGGACTCTTCACAGATCGTGATGGTGTCCACTGTGAATTCCATTTCATTGTCATCCTCCATGTCTCCTTCCTTCTGAAGGTCACATTCGTTCATCATGCTGACAAAACTCCTTATCTGCTCGCTGGTACCTACGGCCAGAAGCTTGTCATAAGGAAAAATCATCTCGTCTCCCTGAGGAATGACGATGGACCGTGAGCCACGCATTATCTTTACGATGTTGACGCCAGTAGTGAGTCTGAAAGGCACTTCGCGGAGCTTCTTTCCAATGAACTCCGAGTCAGGTGATACAGAGACAATCTCCGGATGAACGTCGAAGCCCGCAAGCTTGTCCTTGATGCTGGCCGTCACAGGAGCCTGTCTCCGCTTTTCCATTTCTTTTTCGTTGAGGTTCATCATGAACCTTTCCTCGAGACCGGAAAGCTTGATGTACTTGGGAAGCACGCGCATCATTACGAGAGTCACCGCCGCTATGAGAAGCACCGCCCACCAGGACAGCTTGAAATTGCCGGAGATGAACACCAGGATTATGCCGACAGAGAGGAACAGTCTGAACAGCATGAGAGACAGAAGAGGCCATTTGTTGCTGTCCTTCTCCTGGAGCAGCTTGTGGACATGTTCGGAAAGGGAGCCGCGCCTGATGGCCAGACCATACAGGAAAGGTGACATCAGAAGCAGGGTGACGACCACATTGATCCATTTGACCAGGACAGGACTTCCGTCCGGAATGATTTTGCCGATCAGACCCGGGAAGAAGGCCTTTGAAGCTATGAATATGGCTATGATTATGACGCCGTACATCAGGATTCTGATGAAGTAAGCGCTCAGGAACTTCTTCCATTCGCTCTTTTCTGCGGAAGACTCTTTTCCCGCCTCCTCGTCCGAAGTGTTCAGTCTGGACAGTATCTTGTCAGGCAGCCTCTGGTGGATGAACCGGCTGGCCGGGTCGGCGGCCTTGATCATGTACGGAGTCGTGAAAGTGGTGATGGCCGACACAGCGATGATCATCGGGTAGATGTAGTCGCGCACGACGCCGAGCGAGCATCCCAGGCTGGCGAGGATGAATGAGAACTCTCCCAGCTGGGCGAGGCTGAATCCCGTGTGCACGGCAGTGTCGAGGCTCTTTCCCGCCAGAAGCGCACCTGAGGTGCTGAACAGCAGGATGCCGCTCATCGCGATGATGGTGATGAGCAGGATGGTGCCCCAGTGGGCTCCTATCACCGCAGGGTCGATCATCATGCCCACTGAAACGAAGAAAATGGCTCCGAAGAGGTCCTTTATGCTGGTGACAAGATGTCCGATATGTTCTCCTTCGATGGTCTCCGCCAGTATCGAGCCCATGACGAAGGCGCCGAGGGCTGATGAGAATCCGACCGCGCTGGCAAGCGTGACCATACCGAAGCAGAGGCCGATGGCGATGATGAGAAGTATCTCGTCATTGAGATATCTCCGTGACTTCTTCAGCACTGTCGGGATGACATAGATGCCCACCAGGAACCAGAGGATGATGAAGAACGCAAGTTTTGCCAGGTTCCATACCATCTCGCCGCCGGAGAACTTGTTTGACACGGCTATGGTCGAGAGCAGAACCATGAGAAGGACTGCGATAAGGTCCTGGACTACAAGACTTCCGAACAGCAGACCGGTGTACGGGCGGTCTTTCAGCCCCATGTCATTGTAAGCCTTTATGATGATGGAGGTGGAGGACATGGACATTATGCCTCCAAGGAACAGGCTCTCCATCGAGGACCATCCCATGGCGGATCCGGCCATGATGCCAAGGAAGTTCATACCCACGCACTGGGTGCCGGCAGTGATGAGTGCGCTGCTGCCGACCTTGAGAAGTTTCTTGAAACTGAACTCCAGACCGAGGGCGAACAGGAGGAAAATGATACCGATCTCCGACCACTGCTCCACCGACTCCACGCTCGAGATGGCCGGAAGCAGTCCGAGATGTGGACTGACAAGGAATCCTGCCACGATGTATCCAAGGATTACCGGCTGTTTCAGGGCTTTTGAGATGATGGTGAAAATGCCTGCGGCAATCAGGATGACGGCCAGGTCGGCCACTAAGTTGAGTTCGCTTCCCATAATGTGTGTCAAATCACATACAAAAATATGAAATAATCCGTAAATTCGTCCCCGGTGGATAATAAAGGGACGATATTGTATGTACATGGCATGGGTGGCGGCTCTGACAGCCGTATCCCGGCTTTGCTCCGTGACTGTTTTTCGCAGCCCGGAGATCCCCAGGTGGTCGTTCGAACATATGATTTCGATCCGGCAAAGGCTCAGGAACAGTTGATTTCGTGGGCCCGGGAGCTCCGCCCGTCTCTTCTGGTGGGGGAGTCCCTCGGAGCTGTCCATGCTCTCGCTCTCAGCGTTGCCGCTAAAGAAGAAGGCATTGCAGATGATGTCCTGCCTGTCATTCTGGTCTCACCTGCTCTGAATGCTCCACGCCTCTTCCACAGACTTGCATTCCTGACCCTCGTTCCTGGTGTCGGCAGACTGCTTGACCGCCTGTACAGACCACGTCCCGGAGAGCGCCAGAAACCTGATTTCAGCTTCAGCCTGCTGAAAAGATGGAAGCCTGTCCGTGAAGCCGTTCTTTCTGCCTCAGCCGGGCTCCATCCTTATGCCTTCTTCGGAACACACGACCGTTACAGGCGAACAGGTATTGTCTCAGTTCGTTCATGGACAAGACATTACGGCTCTGGATCATTCTCTCTTTACAACGGAACTCATTTCATGGAAGAGGAATATGTGCGTACTCTGCTCAAGGAAAAGATTGTAGAAATGCTGGATTTGTGCTAACTTTGCCAAAGCAAAAGACGCCTTATGAATCATATCGTAAAACGCTTGTCATATATTGCTGCTCTGGCCGCTTTCGCCCTCACCGGATGCAAGGATACCGGAGTGTCCGGAAGGGCTGCAATCCCGTTCGTCGAGGATATTCTTTCCGGAGATAATGATGCTTTGGCTCTGGTCAGCGGCTTCGACCCGCATGATACCAGAGGATCGATCGCGCTGGTGGGACCGTATGATTCATTGCTTGCCGCCCGTTTCCTGCACGTCGACGATCTGGACAATATTGATGCGAAAGCCGTTCCCGACGGGCTGCCGGACTTCTCCGGGGAGCAGATTGACATTGTAGAGGATGCCGCCGGCCTTTCATATTCCGCGCTTTTTGGAACCGATTCCATAGCCCTGAGGACCAGAGCGGTCGAGAATTTCATCCATTCTTTGGACAGCAGGTGCAGCATAGGTGCGTTCGACCTTGAGAAACTTGAGGAGAAACTTCCCGCCAAGCTGGTTGTCTTCACCTCTCCGTTCAACGCTGTCGCCGGGGCATTTGACGTGGACACTCTCTGTCGTCACACAGGTTGCAGGATACCGGTCGTCTACCCTGCCAGAACAGTACTGGAACATCAGCTGGACAGAGACATCCAGCACCTTCATGTGGCTGTCCTGACAGACAGTGTCACCGCCGCGTCAGGTGTCTATCCGCAGGTCTTTGATGAACTCTCAAGATCTAAGGGCGTGCTCGGAACCGGCTGCACTGCATTTACAGGTGACTCTCTGTCGACCGTCGGATCCATCCTTGACGGTTACAAGGCGGCTGGAGGAAACATGCCGATATCCGCACTCATCATAGACGTGGATGGCCTGTCCGTTGAAGAAGTTGAGGCTTCGCTCGAGGAGGTCAGAAGTATTCAGAACGAGGAGAACCTGAATGCGAGGAAGCTCATCACCAAGGACTTCGTGGTCGTTGACATGCGCAAGGCCGTGACAGATGAGTGCTACCGCATCCTGAGGAGAAACAATATTTTCACGCACAATATCGCATATCCTGCGATGAAGCACTATGTGACCGTCATGTCATCGGAAGGTGGTTCCGTGCTAATAGAGAAGGACTGATATGTACAAGATATCCATATCCCCCGAAGAAATAGAGAAAATGGATTTAGTCTCGTTCCCGGGGAAAATAGTTGTGATAGACAGCACCGGCCCCGAGTTCAGCAAGGCGGTGGCCTACCTGAGAAGACAGAAGATTCTAGGATTCGACACTGAGTCCCGACCATGCTTCTCACCGGACCAGCCTCATTACGGAGTGTCTCTCCTTCAACTTTCCGGCCCAGGCAAGGCTTTCCTGTTCAGAGTAAAGAAGTGCGGGATTCCGAAGAGCCTTTGCAGCATACTCTCAGATAAAAGAATAATCAAGGTGGGCGCCGCGGTAAATGATGACGTGCGCGGACTGAAGCGCCTTCACGGTTTCGAGCCGTCAGGCTTCGTCGACCTTCAGCAGATTGTCTGGGAATACGGTATCAAGGACAAGGCGGTGAAGAAGATGGCTGCCAATATTCTCGGCTTCAGGATATCCAAGACTCAGCAGCTGTCCAACTGGGAGGCTGAGGTTCTCACCGAGCCCCAGCAGAAATATGCCGCTACAGATGCGTGGGTCTGCCGTGAGATGTATCTGGAACTTATGAAGTCAGAGAAGAACCCTCTGACACCGGAGCAGATGCTCCCGAATCCACCAAAAACAGAATCCAATGATCAAGATAATACTTAAAAGAGGCAGAGAGGAGTCCCTTCTGCGCTTTCATCCCTGGGTCTTCTCCGGTGCCATCGCCCAGATAGCCGGCAATCCGGCGGAAGGAGACATAGTGGGAGTATACGGCTCTGACGGCTCTTTCCTTGCCTGTGGACACTATCAGATAGGCTCTATCGCTGTCCGCGTGCTCAGTTTTGACCGCTCCGCCCTGGCTCCTGATTTCTACCAGGTCATGATAAGCCGTGCACTGGAAGTGCGTCGGGCCGCAGGGCTCGCCGGATGCTCCGGAGGTACGAATGCCTACAGACTGGTCCATGGCGAAGGAGACGGGCTTCCAGGCCTCATCATAGACTTTTATGATGGCGTCTGCGTGATGCAGGCACATTCAGTGGGGATGTTCCGGGCGAAAAGACAGATATGCGAGGCTCTCAAGACAGTCTATGGCGACACTCTCAAGGCTGTATACGACAAGAGCTCCGGCACTGCCCCTTTCAAGGCCGGACTTGATCTGATAGATGGATATGTTTTCAAGGCTGAAGGTTTCTCCGACAATGAGCAGACTGTCCTTGAAAACGGGCACAAGTTCATCGTCAACTGGACGGAAGGTCAGAAGACAGGTTTCTTCCTCGACCAGCGTGAGAACAGAGCCCTTGTGGGCAGATATTCCATCGGCAGAAATGTTCTCAACCTCTTCTGCTATACGGGCGGCTTCTCCATATACGCGCTTTCGGCAGGTGCCGTGCATGTCGATTCTGTGGACAGTTCCGCGAAGGCCATGATGATGGTGGACCGCAATGTCGCCCTGAACGGTTTCGATCCTTCGCTTCATACAAGCTACTGTGCTGATGCAATAGAGTTTGTCAAGAATGCTCCTGAAGGAAAGTATGATCTGATCATCGTCGACCCGCCTGCGTTCGCGAAGCATCGCGGCGCGTTGAACAATGCTCTGCGCGCATACCAGCGCCTAAATGCTGCCGCTATTGCCAAAGTTGCGCCGGGCGGCCTGGTGTTCACGTTCAGTTGCTCGCAGGTGGTGGACAAGGAGGCTTTTGCGCTGGCCATTTTCTCCGCCGCGGCATCAGTCGGACGCTCCGTGAGGATACTTGACAGACTGAATCAGCCAGCCGACCATTCTGTCAATATCTACCATCCGGAAGGGGAGTACCTTAAAGGTCTTCTCCTGTATGTCGAGTAGCCGGAAGCATAGCAGAAATGAAAATTGCTCTTTCCGACTTGGAAATCCGAGAAAAGTCCTTATATTTGCATTCACATATGGTGCTTGGGCCGGGAGGTTAGGCACTGGTCTGCAAAACCAGTTAGAGCGGTTCAATTCCGCTAGGCACCTCTCTCAACCCCTGTAGAAGCGATTCTATGAGGGGTTGTTCTTTTTAAGGGGTGGAAATTTGCCCACTTTTGCCACGGAACAAAAAATACCCCCGCAGACTTGCGCCCACGAGGGTAAGGAAATCTTAAAACATGCCTCTCGGCTTGTCTGCTGCAAATATAAAGAGAAAAAGTGGTAAATTCGCATCTGGGAATCGGTAGGCATAATTTCTACCGATATGAAAATCTTTATCGACAACGGCCACGGCCAGTTCACGGCCGGCAAACGCAGCCCGGACGGGCAATTCAGGGAATATTACTACAACCGCATCGTCGCGCGTCGTATCACATCAAAACTCAAGGAACTTGGCTATGATGCAGAACTCCTGGTGCCGGAGGATGACGATATCTCTCTCAAGGAAAGATGCCGCCGGGTAAACGCCTGGTGCCTGCTTCACGGGAAGAAGAATGCGATCTGCGTAAGCATCCACTTCAACGCATATGGAAACGGCTCACAATG